>NZ_JAMPLI010000049.1:0-38344 GCF_039962475.1 Leptolyngbya sp. GB1-A1
CACGAGCGTAATGCTCACAACTTCCCGCTTGACCTGGCTGCGGGTGAGGCTGCTCCTGTTGCAGTCACCGCTCCCGCTATCCACGGTTAAGCTCTCGCTGCTTAGCAATCAAGGCACTCTCCTCAAGGAGGGTGTCTTTTTAGTTTATAGATGATGTGGTGCAAGCGCGTGAGTAGACGCAAAACCAAACATGCTCAACAGCGATCGTTTATGGTGGAACGGTTTAAATCTGATAACCAGAAATAGAATAAGCAGTACAAAACCAGTACAAAGAGGGCTAGGATAGAACCCTGAACATCCTGCTTACATGCTTATGAACGGAATCACGCGCCGCCTCTCTGTATCGGAACTCAGCGAACAAATTCTCGAAATGGCAAAGACGGGCGTGTATCGAGAATCCGTGTTTGAGGCTCTGCGTCCTTGCGCGACCAAGCAGCAGGTTCGGACAGCCATCGCTCACGCAAAGCGGTTTGGGCTACATTCTGTAGCAAATCTGCGCGATCGTGAACTGGGCACTTACTATCAGCTCGATCTGGTGAAGTATCAGGCAAACCAGCATTTGCTGCACGCTTCGGAATATTTAGGCAAAGATGCCGATTTGCTAAAGCGGGTGACCGAGGTTCAGCAAGCTGCGCGACGAATGTTAGCTTACGCCAGAGGATTAGCGATCGTCCTGGGGTTGGCAAGTTTGAGCTGCGCTATTTTAGGGAAACCGCAAATCGGTTTGATGCTGTTCAGCAGTACGATCGCGACTGGAATATTGTGGGCACTCCAGCGAGCGACTCTTCCCTGTGAAGAGAGCCTGAAGACGGCTGATCTCTCCAAGTAACGATATGTGCTGTGGTTGAGTTTCGCTATCTTACGACTACGCTCATCCGAAAACTCAAATCACTCGATGTGCAACTTCTTTAAATCCCTGGTGGGGTGGTTGTCATGCCCATCCAAATTGGGTTGCCAGGACACCGATCCGATAAAACATCCAGAGATTTCTATGGCTGTATGTCGCGTGAAATTTCCTGTTTTCAGTGATGCGTCAAATCTTAAATGGCAATGGCAGTAGATAGCACATGGGCAGGAAAAAGCTGAATCTTGGGGAACTGAATTCGATGGCGCAGCAGCGTTTTGGTTACGACAAGCTGAAACCTGGTCAGGAAATGGCAATTCAGGCAGTTTTAGACGGACACGACACGCTGGCAGTTATGCCTACCGGAGCGGGAAAGTCTGCAATTTATCAGCTTGCTGCCTCAGTAATGCCCAGAGCTACAGTGGTCGTATCGCCCTTAATTGCGCTTCAGCGGGATCAGGTGCAGTCGATCGCCCAGCAGGATGTGGGAGCCGCAGCAGTGGTTAACTCAGCCGTGAAGCCATCCGATCGCCAAGAAGCATTTGAGAACTTTAAGCAGGGCGACCTGGAATTTCTGTTTTTGGCTCCAGAACAGTTTAACAATCCCGAAACACTAGAGCAGCTTCAGGCAGCACAGCCATCGCTGTTTGTGGTAGACGAAGCGCACTGCATGAGTTCCTGGGGACATGACTTTCGCCCGGACTATTTGCGGCTGGGAACGGTAATCGAGGCACTGGGGCATCCACGCGTTCTCGCACTAACGGCAACGGCTGCGCCTCCAGTACGGGAAGAAATTATGCAGCGACTCGGCATGAAGAATCCGGCAGTAATTGTGCGTGGGTTCGATCGCCCCAATTTGTATTTAGACGTGCGCCGGTTCGACGATGAGGCAGAAAAACAGGACGCGCTCATCAGTTGTGTTCGGCAGGCAGCGAAGCCAGGAATTGTCTATGCGGCAACCCGCAAGCACACTGAGGAAATTGCCCAGAAGCTTCAGGAAGTTGGGCTGCGATCGAGTTTTTATCATGCCGGCATGAAATCGAGCGATCGAACTCAGACCGAAGCCGCATTTATGCAAGACGCAATTGACGTTTTAGTCGCAACAACTGCCTTTGGCATGGGCATGGATAAGCCAAACGTGCGGTTTGTGTTTCATGCCAATATTAGTGATTCAATCGACTCCTACTACCAAGAAATCGGACGGGCAGGACGAGATGGCGATCCCGCAGAAATTATCCTGTTCTACAATCCTGATGATCTGAGGCTGCGCCGATTTTTTGCAAGCGGTGGACATTTAGAAACCGAAGAGGTAAAGCAGGTTGCAGAAATACTTCAGGAGCAGGATGAACCCGTTACCCCTAAGGAACTCCAGGAGCAAACCGAGCTATCTCAGGGCAAGCTAAAAACAGCTCTCAGTCACCTCAACGCAGTAGGCGCAGTTAAAACTCTGCCAACAGGAGAAGTGGCGGTCAGTGAGGAAGTAGAAGACTTGGAAGTTGCAGCCGCAGCCGCCGTTGAGGGGCAGGAAAGACAGCGACAGTTCGAGAAATCGCGCCTGGAAATGATGCGAAGCTATGCTGAAGTGCAGGATTGTCGGCGGGAATATTTGCTCAACTATTTTGGCGAGGAGTACCAGAAGCCCTGCGACAACTGTGACAACTGCAAGAACGGAGTGATTATCGAGGACTCGGACCGTCAGCCTTATCCGGTTAACAGTCAGGTCGTGCATAAATCTTGGGGTGTGGGTACGGTGATGCGCTACGAGGGCGATAAAGTAGTCGTTTTGTTCGATCGCGTAGGCTATAAAACGTTGGGCGTTGAAATTGCCGTGCTGCGGCGGCTGCTCGTTCGGTTAGACAAGTCTTAGCGTCATTCGTTATTGGTCATTCGTGATTAGGTATTCATCCTTGGTACTTATCATTAGTACTCATTACAGGACAAGAGCCTGATAACTTGTGACGATCGCACTCTGCATTGATTTCAGATTTCCTTCAGGATTCGCTCCGCTGCCCGCTAAACGTAACATTCTGCAACGTATAATAATGAGGCAGTGAGTACTCCAAAGGGTAGAGCGTTCAATGCGTGTTGCGATCGCAGGAGCAGGGCTAGCAGGTTTGGCTTGTGCCAAATACCTGGTGGATGCAGGTCATACGCCCATCGTGTTTGAAAGTCGGGATGTGCTGGGTGGATTGGTTGCCGCCTGGAAAGATGAAGACGGCGACTGGTACGAAACTGGACTGCACATCTTTTTCGGTGCATATCCCAATATGTTGCAGCTATTAAAGGAGCTGGGCATCGAAGACCGACTTCAGTGGAAAGAGCATTCGCTGATTATGAATCAGCCGGATAATCCGGGAGTGTATTCTCGCTTCGACTTCCCTGATATTCCAGCTCCCTGGAACGGCATTACCGCCATCCTCCGCAACAACGATATGCTGACCTGGGAGGAAAAGATCAAGTTTGCGATCGGCTTAGTTCCCGTGATGCTGCGCGGTCAGACATACGTCGAGGAAATGGACAAATATTCCTGGACTGAATGGCTGCAAAAGCACAAGATTCCAGAGCGGGTGAACGAAGAGATTTTTATCGCGATGTCTAAGTCGCTAAACTTTATCGGACCCGATGAGATTTCTTCTACGATCATTCTCACAGCAATGAATCGCTTTTTGCAGGAGCGGTACGGCTCGAAAATGGCGTTTCTGGACGGTTCGCCAACCGAGCGGCTTTGTCAGCCCATGGTAGACTACATCACCGAACGGGGCGGTCAGGTCTTGCTCAAGAAGCCCTTGAAGGAGATTCGCCTCAATGCTGACGGCACGGTAAAGGATTTTCTGATTCGCGGACTGGAAGGTGCATCCGATGAAGTTGTGACTGCCGATGCCTATGTGTCTGCAATGTCGGTAGATGTGCTAAAAGCCCTGCTGCCGCAGCCGTGGAGGTCTGTAGACTACTTCAAACAGCTCGATGGACTGGAAGGTGTACCCGTGATCAACCTGCATTTGTGGTTCGATCGCAAGCTGACCGATATCGATAACTTGCTGTTTTCGCGCTCTTCGCTGCTTAGCGTTTATGCCGATATGAGCAACACCTGCCGCGAATACGAGAATCCCGATCGCTCGATGCTGGAACTGGTACTGGCTCCGGCAAAGGACTGGATCGACAAATCAGACGAAGAAATCGTAGCGGCAACAATGGCAGAGCTACATCGACTCTTCCCTGATCACTTTGGTACAGAAGATTCTGCCAGACTGCTGAAATCGAGGGTCGTGAAAACGCCGCGATCGGTTTATAAGTCAACTCCCGGACGGCAGGAATATCGCCCGGATCAGGCAACCCCAATTGCAAACTTTTTCCTGTCGGGCAGTTATACAATGCAGCGATACCTTGCCAGTATGGAAGGAGCAGTATTATCTGGTAAACTGACGGCTCAAGCGATTGTCGATCGACAGTCTGAACTGGAGCAAACTGCAGCAAAATTAGAGCTTACTGCTTCTGTTTAAGCACCCTGGCAGCAGATAGCGAACAAATCCTCGCAAATTTCCCAAACTGCTGCCAATTTTGTTGCACCTCCGTAGGAGAATAGCTGATAGCTGATCGCTCCGAAGTTCCTGCGCCGAAGTCAACCCTCAGCTTGCGATGTAATGCTGCAACTGCCTGAATCTCCCCGTGTTACTGCCCTAACTCCTCTAGAGGTCTCCTACGAAATCTGTCGTCGGATTACGGCAGAGTATTCCAAAACGTTCTACCTCGGTACTCTGCTGATGCCTGAGGCAAAGCGCCACGCAATCTGGGCAATTTATGTCTGGTGTCGGCGCACCGACGAACTGGTCGATGGTCCTCGTGCGGCGTTAACCACCGAGGAGACGCTGGATCACTGGGAGCGCAATCTAGAAACTCTGTTTACCGGACAGCCGCTCGAAGATGTAGATGTGGCTCTGGTCGATACGCTCGATCGCTTTCCGATTCCGATTCAGCCCTTTCGCGACATGATCGCCGGCCAGCGAATGGATCTGTATCGATCGCGCTATGAAACCTTTGAAGAACTAGAGCTTTACTGCTATCGGGTAGCAGGCACCGTTGGCTTGATGACGACCCCGGTAATGGGAGTTGATACTCGTCACGGAACTGCTCCCTGGGATCAGGGCAAACCGCAGCATAATCCTACACCTCAGGCAGTCGCACTGGGCATTGCGAACCAGTTGACGAATATTCTTCGGGACGTAGGAGAAGATGCCCGTCGGGGACGAATCTATCTGCCGCTGGAAGACCTGGAGCAATTTAACTACAGCGAAAAAGACTTGTTTAACTTCGTTGTGGACGATCGCTGGCGTGCCCTGATGAAATACGAAATTCAGCGTGCCCGCAAGTTTTTTGCCGAAGCTGAATCGGGAATTAGTCAACTCAGCCCTGATGCTCGATTCCCAGTATGGTCTGCCCTGATGCTGTATCGCGGGATTTTGAATGCGATCGAGCGAAATCAGTATGATGTGTTTCGCAAGCGGGCTTATGTACCAGGGTGGCAAAAGATGCTGTACCTGCCCATCTCGAAGCTGAAGGCAGAAGTGCTATAGCGGTGCTTGCGCTAGGGTAAGAAAGTTCTTTGTGGATCAGGCTAATTCAATCAAATGGATGAATTGCCTGACCTGGAGTAATTCAAAACCTATGAAAGAGTGGATTTTACCCACGACCGCCGCCATTTTTCTGTGGGGATTTTGGGGTTTTTTGCCCAAGCTGACAACCCGCTATCTAGCACCCAGCAGCGCGATTATCTTTGAAGTCGCGGGTGGTTTGCTACTGGGTGCAATCACCCTCGCAGGACTTCAGTTTCGCCCACAGCTTCACCCGTTAGGTATTCCTTTGGCAATGATGACCGGGCTGCTCGGTGCAGGAGGGGCATTTTGCTTCCTCCAGGCAGTCGTGCATGGACCCGTAACGCTGGTTGCGACCCTATCTGCCCTTTATCCGGCAGTGACGCTCGGCTTAGCCCATTTCTTTTTGCATGAGGCGATTACCTTTCGGCAAGCCGTTGGCATTGGGCTGGCATTACTGTCGGTGATTTTGGTTGCTGCCTGAGCACTGCCCTGGCTTAGACCTTTAATTTTTAATTAAGGATTTACTAATTATCAAAGGACTAAACGGCTTCTGGATCGATCGCGTGCTGCTTTAGTTCGTTCAGCGACACGTATTCCAGTGCAGAAGCATGGGTTGAGGCAAGCACCACGGGCGGCGCAACGCCTGCATCCAGGGCTTCTTTCCAGCGCGAGGCACACAGGCACCAGCGATCGCCCGGCTTCAGTCCGGGAAAGTTAAACATCGGCATTGGCGTAGACAGGTCATTGCCGCGAGATTGGGTGTACTGCAAGAACTCTGCTGTCACTTGAGCGCAAACCACATGCGCCCCCACATCGCCTGCTCCAGTGCTGCACATGCCGTCGCGGTAGTATCCGGTTATGGGGGAAGTGCAGCAGAGTTGCAGTGGAGTTCCCAATACGTTGCTTGCGTTTGCCATGATGAGTTCCAAAGTTTTTCTATTTCTTACAGTTTATAGAAACTGAAAAGTAGTGCGAAGCAGTTCCCCTTTGAAGTCACTGAGCGATCGCATCAGCGTTAAGGGAAAAGAACTCGCCAATTTTCAAACATTCTCTAAACCGTATCGCAACCCCGTAAACTGAAAAAGATCGATCGCGTCAGGAAGCCGGCAACCGTGCGCCTAAAAGAGTTCAGTACCAGCAAAGTGAATTCAGCCCTGCTGCTGACGCTAATTCTGCTGTTGGGCTTGGGGCTACGCTTCTGGAACCTTGATGCGAAACCGCTCTGGCTGGATGAAGTGCTGACTGCCCTATTTACGATGGGCAAAAGTTCGGCAGATGTGCCGTTGAATGTCTTTTTTTCGCTGACGGATCTGGAGCAGATTTTTTCGTTTCGATCGGGGGTGTCCTGTCCGCAGATTACTCAAACCCTGGTGCACGAATCGGTGCATCCACCGCTGTTCTTTTGCCTGATTTATCACTGGCTAGCCTGGCTTCAGCCCAATTCGAGCAACTGGGTCTGGGCAATTCGATCGCTGCCTGCCCTATTTGGAGTGGGATCGATCGCCGCACTTTACTGGCTAAATCGAGTCGCGTTTTCGCCTGCGGCTGCCTGGTTTGGGGCTGCGCTAATGGCAGTTTCGCCGTTCGCGGTTTACCTGTCGCAGGAAGCTCGTCACTACACGCTGCCCATGCTGCTCATCACGCTGGCTCTGGTGATGCTGGTCAAGATTCAGCAGTCGCCCCGTACCTTTACACCCTGGCTTTGGATAAGCTGGACGGGAATTAACCTGATCGGGCTGTACGTTCACTATTTTTGTTTGCTTGCGCTGATTGCCCAGATTGGAACGATCGCCCTCTGGATGTTCTGGCAGCGACGCGAGACTCTGCGCCGTCACTGGGTAGGGTTGGGGTCAGGCATTCTTGCGCTGGGGGCGGGCTATCTGCCCTGGTTTCCGATCTTTCTCAGTCACCTGAGTCGTCCCGAAACCGACTGGCTCATTCCCTACAAGCCAGATTGGACTGATCGGATCGCGCCGCTGTATCAAACGCTGGTAGGCTGGCTGCTGATGGTGATTGCCCTGCCGATCGAGGAACAGCCAGACTCGATCGTTTACTTTTTCGGCAGTATTGGGTTAATTTTTGCCCTCTGGCTAGGATGGCAAATTGTGAAAGGAATTCGACGGCAATGGCGAAATCAGCTTGTTCGTCCGCCGCTGCTGCTGCTGAGTGGATTTGTCGGCTTTGTGCTGCTGGAATTTTTTGCGATCGTCTATCTGCTCGACAAGGATCTGACCATTGTTCCCCGCTATAACTTCGTTTACTATCCGGCGATGGGTGCGTTATTAGGAGCCGTTTTAATTGGTGGGCAAGATCAGAGAGACAAGACTTCAAATCGCGCTACACCGATCGTTCTACTCATTGTTGGGCTGCTTAGCAGTTTACTGGTGGTGAACGGTTTTGCTTTTCAAAAGTCTTACCGTCCGACACGCGTCGCTCAGGACATGGCATTTGAACCAGACCAATCGCTGGTGGCTATGGTTAGCTATCGATCGCCGCAGGAAATTGCCTTGGGACTCAGCTTTGCCCTGGAACTTCGCAAGCAGTTTCCGCCCGATCTAGCCAATGACCGCGTGAGATTTGCCTTTGTCGATCGGACTCAGGGATACAGTCAGGTTTGGCGCACCCTGCCCCAGCTTGCTCAGCCCTTGCCGATGCCGCTCAATCTCTGGGTCGTTGCGTCTCCCGGAATGCGAACCAAAGATTATCCGTCTCGCCTGCGGTTGTCTAATCCGGCAACTCCCAATCGCAAAGCTCTTTGTCCCGTTGATCCAGAAGAATTTCATCGGGTTGGCTTTCCTTATCAGCTTTTTCGCTGTCGCTCGCGTCAGGAATAAAATTCTGTTTGGCTTACATTCGATCGCCTGACGATCGCCTGATAAACGAACTGAGCTAGATGCTCTCCCTCAAACCAACCTACAGCAGGGATAGAGCCTAACAACGCAAATACTGCAAACCCCAGAAATTGGTAAGGGCAGGGATTAACCCCGCCCTAGTAAAAGACGAAATATCGTTACATCGTTTGATCTGCGTTGATGCGACCAGGCTGCTTAGAAAGCAACGATTCGATGCCTAAAGCTAAGGGTAGGCAGTACCAACCCTAAGGAGCTTACGCGCTGATCGTCGTCTTATAAAGCGCCTCACGCACTGCCATCATCGCTGCCACCAGCTTGTCAATTTCTTCGCGGGTGTGCAGAGCATTGGCAGTAATTCGCAAACGCGGCTTGGCGATGAACCAGATCGGTGATACCCAAATGCCATGTTCATACATGAGCTGACGAGCGAAGTGCTTCGGGTTAATGTCAGTCGGCAGCACCACGGGAACGACGTTGGTTTCGCCGATCGCCTCAAAGTCATGCTCGACCAGTCTTGCCCGCAGATAGCTCGTATTCTCGTGGAGTCGCTTCACCAGAGCCGGATTTTGGCGCACCTGACGAATGCTTTCTAGTGCCGCTGCTGTCGTCGGAGCGGGAAGAGAAATTGTACCGATCGAAGTCGGCGAAACATTCAGAAGTGGCTTCAGCTCAGCACTGTGAGTGCTGATAGCGGCTCCAGCAGACGCAGCGAACTTCGAGAAGGTGGTCATAATCAGCGGATTCACCCCTTTGTCGATCGCGTGCTGGGGCAAAATGCCGAAGTAATCGTAAATGCCGCCACCGTGATCGCCCAGTGCGCCGCTGGCATGAGCCTCATCCATCACTAGAACACTGTCCTCATAATTCGCGAGGATGTCGATCATTTCCGGCAGGGGAGCAATGTCGCCGTCCATTGAGAAGACCGCATCGGAAACGACCATAATGCGATCGTCTGGGCGAGCATGCCGCTGCAATTTCCGTGCCAGATCTGCCATATCGCAGTGACGGTACGCCCGCACCCGTACTCTGGGGCTGTGGCCAAACATTTTGCCCGATCGGGTTCCGGCGTTTGCCAGGGCGGAAACGATGCAGCCGTGGTTGAGAATGTCAGTCATGATCAGGGTTTCACGGGTGTTTTGGAACCCCGGAACCGGAATCGCCAGATGACAGAAGGCATCCATTAACGCCTGCATTGCCATCCACGCATTCAGGAAAAGCTGCGTATGGGGCAGATGCTTGAAGGCAGAAATTTCGTCTTCGAGCTGCCGATGCAGGTCAATTCGACCGCTTAGCACCGAGCAAGAGCTGTTTGACGTGCCGTATTGGAGAACCGCATCGATCGCCGCCTGCTGCACAGCCTTGTTTTGAACCAGTCCCAGTACATCGTTGGTGCAGAAGGTCAGGACGGTACGGCGAATGCCTGTTGCCGCCTCTTCGATTTCAACTAGATTCCCCGCTTTGCTGCCGTGACAGATGTATTCATCAGGGTCTAGACCACTTTCATACCAGCGTTGAACGTATTCCTTAACAACTCGCACAGTTAACTCCCCTCACCTCAATTCGTTGTTGTGAATGCATGTCCTTGAGTTCAGTTGAGATTCGCTGAACCCGATCGAACCTTGTGTTTCAAGTTCAACCCTGGCAGGAAGCGGGATTGACTGATTCATAATACTGACACGTATCCTTGACCGATCGATCAATCGAAAAGTTGCCTCTGCCCATCGCTCCTGCGCTTTAATCAACCTTCTTTGGCTTAAAGAAAGTTTATAGTCAAAAGTGCCACTAATTAAACGTTTGTAGAGCGGCGGTTGGTACAGTTGCAAGACAGGCACAGTTCGCTTAAACCTCGCTGCTAATACGTCACCGTAGGTGCGGGCTGTGCCGCAGGGGTGGAATTCGCCTCCTGCAAAGCTCCTGAAACCGCTCCAGACTCTCCAGCCTGGGACAGGCGTTCAGCCTCCAGGCGCGATTCCTCCGATTGTTGGCTGAATTGCTCATATTGACGGACGATCACGCGCTGAAGCGCAATGATTGCCGGATTAATTTCGACATAGCGACGCTGCGAATTCAGCCGATAGTTGCGCTGCTCGCTTTCCATCATCTCCACGTCCTGCTCTAGAAACTGCATAAACAGGAAACGACGTACAAGCGGCACTGCTACAGGCTTAAGCGATCGCAATAACCATTTCGGCAGCCTGACCAGCGGCAAACAGAGCATCGAAAACGATCGGGTCTCAGTTGGACTCACCGGAAGCCGCATTAAATACAGCGACGACACCCCTTCCATCGTGCTGTGGTAGTGGGGATATTGATACTGAATCGTCACCACTCGCTGGGTCACGCCATCGCTGTCGGCACTGAGCCCCAAAAACTTCGACAAAAAGCCGCGATAAGAAACACGATACTGTGCCTCGATCGAGCCTTCCGATTCGCGCAGCTTTAGCAAAACGGGATCAAACCAGCCTTGCAGATTGCGATGCAAAAAGCCGTGGAACACATCCATCGTGTTTTCGTTGCAGATCGAGAAGTGTGCCTGAAACCGTCCCGTAATCGGAATGATCAAGCAGTTGGGATCGTCGTATTCGGGCACTTCGGGCAGCGATCGTTCGGTTGCCAGTACCGGGTTGCCCGGAAAAACCCAGACGATGCCGTACTTCTCTTGAGCGGGATAGCTGCGTGCCTGGGCACAGGGCAATTTTTGACCCTTCGGCAAATAGGGAATGTTGACGCAATCTCCCTGGGGGCTAAACTCCCACCCGTGATAGGGACAGACCAAGCGATCGCCCGTCACCTCGCCTTGGTGCAGCTCAATTCCTTTGTGCGGACAGGCATCTTCCAGGGCATAAACCTGACCCTCTGCATCCCGATAAACGGCGATCGGCTGCTGCCACACCCGCACCGGAATGACCCGACTCCGCTCCAGTTCATGCGACCAGGCAACCGGATACCAGTGGTTGGGATTGATACCAACCTCACGAATTTTGTTTTGAACCGTCTGACCTTTCAGCGTTGTCGCCAGTTCCATGAGCGTACCCTACACCATGAGCAACAGGGGATCGGACGAGATGACCCACTTAGACTGAGTAGAATTACTTGTCTTTTTAGCCCCTTCGGATGGATTGTGAACCATTTTTGAAGCGGATGCAAGTCATCATCATACTGATCGGTATGACGAGTCGATCGACTGATAGGTTTCTGGCCGGTTTCTAAGGGATGCAACCTGGAGCGAAATCGTTCGTCTCATGGGGTTAATGGTTCACGGGTTAATGCAAGAGAATTAGGGGGAATCATCGGGGATTTAAACACACCCTAAGCGGGCGGATCGGGAAGTCGTAACGGTTCACGCATCTTCTTCAGACTCCCGGATTTTCTAGACTCGATCGCCTCGGGCTTCAGAATCACCTTACAGCAGTGTCAAACAGCATCATTGTAAAATCTGGTTCTCCAGCCCACCCTAAAACAGACTGCAAACAACGCGAAAGACAAACTGAATGAATACCCTCGTTTTGCCCTTGCTCAAAGCCTACGGTGCAGCCGCTAAAGCCAAGCTAATTCATCAGGCGCGTGACCCGATCGCCGCACAAGATACCTATCTGCAAACGCTCCTGCGCGTGCAGCAGGACACAGAACTGGGGCAAAAGTTTGGGCTGGGGGAGGTGCGATCGATCGATGAGTTTCGCGATCGCGTGCCGATTTGGTCGTATGAGGACTATGAGCCGTTGATGCAGCGCATCGCTAATGGGGAACCAAATGTGCTGACCGCTGACCCGGTGGTGTATATCAACCTGACGAGCGGCACCACGGGCAAGCAGAAAATGGTTCCGGTGACGCGGCGATTTCAGCGATCGTTGGGCAAAGCAAACGCGGCGAGTTTTGGGTTTATTTTTGAGGCAATCGAGGAACAGCGCAGACAGAACAAGCCTCCGGTGCATTTTGGCAAACTGCTGTCTACTAATTCAGTGAAGCTTCAGGGGCGCACTGCCGCAGGCATTCCTTACGGTCCCGTAACAGTGGGCAGCTATCGAATGAATCGCCGACTGTGTGAGCTGGCATTTGTTCAGCCGTTTGCGGCAATGGAAGTTGGCGATAGCCTCAGCCGTCACTATGCTTGTATTCTGTTTGCGCTGGCGAATCCGCAGGTGCGGGGAATGTCATCGAATTTTCCCATGTCGATTTTGCGAATCTGCCGCATTCTGGAGGAGAACGCTGAAAGCCTGATCGAGGACATTGCCAAAGGCACGATTGCTCCCTGGCTGGAGCTTGCACCAGAGATTCGATCGAATTTAGAGAAACGCTGGCGATCGAATCCAGAACGTGCTGAAGAACTGCGATCGATTCTGCGATCCGAAGGCAGACTCACGCCCAGAGCGGTCTGGTCAAAGTTCTCGTTTATCGGCACGGCGAGAGGCGGCACATCGGACTTCTACTTTGAGCGATTTCCCCAATACTTTGGTGATACACCTGTGTTTGGTAGCGTGTATGGAACAGCCGAAGGCACGTTTGCGGTCTATACCCGTTTCAACCAGGATGGTGCGGTGCTGGCACTTGACAGCGGCTTCTATGAATTCATTCCCTCCGATCAATGGGAGGCGGCAGAACCGAAAACGCTGCTGGCTTCTGAGTTGAAGGTGGGCGAATATTACCGAATTCTAGTCACTAGCTATAGCGGCGTGTATCGCTACGACATTGGCGATGTGATTCAGGTGGTGGGTTTTCTGGAAGATACGCCCATGATTGTGTTTCGGCATCGGCGCGGCGGGCTACTTTCTTCTACAACTGAGAAAACCACGGAATTTCATGTGGCGCAAACGCTGCAACTGCTTCAGCAAGAGTTTGGTTTGACGCTGGATGATTTTTGCGTGACGCTATCCGATTGCGAGTTTCCGGCTCGCTATTTGCTCAATATCGAACTGGCTCCGGGTCAAACACTGGCTCAGGCGCAGGAATTTTTGCATCACTTCGATCGCCTTTTAGGAAAATTTAACCATCCCTACGCGACAGTGCGATCGGCTGAGGTTCCGCCCCCGTTCCTTCGAATTTTGGCTCCGGGGAGTTTTGCGATCGTGCGGCAGCGGCAGTTATTGCGGGGAGCATCGGATACGACGCTAAAGGTTCCGCATTTGAGTGAGGATCGGCAGTTTCTGGCGGGTTTAGTGGTGATCGAGGAGGTTCAGTGGTAGGGGTTATTATTTCACTGGAATATCTGATTTAGAGCGACTCATGAGCACCCAAAATCCGCCCATTATCAAAGCAACGATCGCCGCTGCATAAAACACGCTCACGACACCACTTTGCTGAATCACCACACCATAGAGCGTTGGAGAAAGAAACTGTCCTAAAAAGTTTGTCCCGGTGGCGATCGCTAAAATGCTGGACTGAAGTTCAAGCGGAGCCAGGGTTGCCAGAGCTGCATAATGGCTGGGAACGGCAATCCCCAAGCCTGCGCCAAACAGAAACGCAAGGGGAATGAAAAGGGAATATGCTTGAGCCTGCGGGATAAGCACAGCAGCAAGGGCAAGCAGTCCTAAGCCGAGCGGAATCGCGGCAACTATGCCAAAGCGACGATGCAGCCGACTGACCACAAGGGCAGAACTCAAGGCTGCTCCAATCGCCTGAGATGCCAGTACCAGGGCGTTATCGATCGTGCTTGTGCCGAGCGTGGTGGTCAGGTGCAGCGGCAGATAAATCACAGCAGCGAAAGCGGTGGCGGCGGTAATACCCAGCGTCAGCAACAGACGTAGAACTTGGGGCTGGCGGAGCAGCACTTGCGCCAGATTTTTTTGTTGAGCGGCTTTGGCTGCCCTTGGCGCGACTTTGCCCTCGCGTAGAAACAGCAGCGCAAGCAGCGCAAGTGGAACCCCTAAACCGTATAGATAGAAAGCAGACCGCCAGTTTTGCGCTCCCGTCCAGCCCGACATCAGTGGGTAGACAATGTTTGCCAGCGTTAGCGCAGTCGAAGCGTAAGCAATTGCCCGCGATCGCGCCTGTTCATCGGGATACATCTGTGCCAGCAGTCCCAGGCTGGCGGCGGCAATGCCTCCTGTAGCGGCTCCCAGCAGGGCGCGAGTGGTCAACATCGGCAAAAAGCTGGTCGTCCAGGCTCCCGCAATCCCAGCGATCGAAAATGCCAGCAGTGACCCGATCAGCACTCTGGTTCGTCCCAGGCGATCGGCAAGAATTCCCAGTACCGGACTGCATAGTGCCACCGTCAGATAATGGGCACTCACAAGATAGCCTGCGAGGGTTTTGCTGAGGGCAAGCTGCTGTACAATTTGCGGCAAAACAGGCGTAATCACCGCTCCGGGCATGACGGCTAACGATCCAGCAGTCAGCAAAACAATCAGCCGGTAGTGACGCTGAATCCAGCCTAGAGAAAAGGGGTTTACGTTCGTCATGCCAGAAGGGATGTGAGAGTCGTTGTCAGATTGTCAGAACTGTTTCCCGGCAAGCGGGAGAACACTGCTGCGATTATGACGAGTTTTTTTTAAATGTGCCGTAATCTGACAACCTATAGCATTTGCAAAATTTGCCGAATCCGCTGCTGGCGATCGGGTCGAAACAGAGCTGCGATCAGGCTGCCGATCGTATGAGGAACCGCACAAACCGATCCCAGATAGCCCCGACAGCGTCCCCAGAAGAAGACGGCACGAGGAGTTGGATACACCCGCCAGAAGCGATTCACCGAACACACCATTTCATTGCCCAGGGCTGAGATCTCGTGCCACCACCCTGCTGGAATGTAAAGCACTTCGCCTGGATTCAAAATCACTTCGATCCGGTGCTGCATCGCCGCTTTAAGTTTAGGAAACGCTTCATAATCTGGACGATCGGGATACACTTGGCTAAACCACGATCGCAACCTCAAACCGTGCCACAAATGCACATAAAACGGAAACGGATAAAGGTTGCTGAGCTGCGATCGAGGAAACAAGACCACGCGCTTCGAGCCATGAAGCTGAATCAGCGTCCCATCCATCACGTCATAGTGCAGCGACTCAACATGACCTCCTGGTCCTACCCAAAGGTTCATTGTGCTAGCAGGCTGAGTGAAGCCGATCTGATTCATCGCAGTTTTGTAGTCTTCGATCGCCTCTGTCTCGATCAAGGGCGTATCGTGAATTGGGCATTTTGCCAGGTAAATATCCTGCTCGTACGCTTCGCCGCTCTGTAATAGCTCTGCGTATTCCAGAAATGGTTTCGTTTGGGGTGCAACGCCGCTGCCAATGCTTGTCCACTGGCGTTTATCTTGCTGATATCGCGCTTTGCCGTAGTAGCGCAGCACAAATTCCTGATTGCTTAGCAAATGGGAAAGATAGTCGATATTCCAGTCGGTATCGGGCTGAAATACCCCAGTCAAAACAACTGGAATTCCTGGTTTCTTATACTTCTCAAAAAAGCGATCGCCTCTCAGCTCAGAGATAGCAACTCTGGCGATCGATCGACTGAACTTAGAGATATCAATAGATTGGGTACGGTTCGCTGTCATAAGAAAATGTGGCAACTCACTTCGTAAAATTAGCTAGCGATCGAGCGATACCAGGGAATAGATTTGAACAGGTTTAGGGTAAGTAGAAGGGCGATCGAAATTCTCTTAAAATTTTCCCAAAAAGGGAGAGTTTGAAACAATTAACTTAATTTCTAACTTGATTTGTTAACTGAGTTTGTTAACTTAATCCATCCGCTTAATCGATTGCAAAACAACGCCCAGAAACATTTCGTTCCCCTTTTTTAAGCGAGATTAGGGGAATTTCCTTCCCATTACCTGATCGCATTCCTGCCGAATGGTCTGCCGGTTTGCCTCCAGTTCCTCCGTCCAGGGAAAATGCGCTTTGCTGAAAAATACCGAATCTCCAATCAAAGATTGCTTTGCTGCCTTCTCTTCCAGCCAGGAGCTGATCGCATTCCCGGCGGTTTTGACTGCACCGTTTATCACTCAGCTTTGCTCCCGCTCAACTCCTCGCCATGCCCTTATTTTTCTACCACAGCGCGATCGAGGGCTTGTGTCAAGTCAGCCACCAGATCATCAGGGTTTTCCAAGCCGATCGACAATCGCAGCAAATTTTCTGGTGTTTGGGTTCCTGCCCCTTCGATCGAGGCACGATGTTCAATCAGACTTTCAACTCCTCCCAGACTGGTCGCCCGCGTCAAAAGTTTCACCCCCGCCGCCACTGCAAACGCCGCTGCTCTGCCGCCTTTCACCTGCACAGACAGCATCCCGCCAAAGTCGCGCATCTGTTTTTTGGCGATCGAATGTCCCTCATGCTCAGCTAACCCTGGATAGTGAACCGCTTCGACTGCCGGATGCTGAGCCAGCGCGACTGCCACTTTCATCGTATTTTCCGAATGTGCCCGCATTCGATAAGGCAGGGTTTGAATGCCTCGCAGAACTAGCCAGCAGTCAAACGGGGCCGCCACCGCCCCACCTGTAATCTGGATCTGACGAATTCGCCCAAACCGATCGTCGTTCGCTTGCGCCACGACCGCACCCCCCAACACATCGCTATGTCCACCCAAGTATTTCGTCGTGGAATGAATAATTAGATCCGCCCCCTGCTCAAACGGTCGCTGAAGCACCGGAGACGCCCAGGTATTGTCACAAACACAAATCGCGCCGTGCTGATGGGCGATCGTTGCCACTGCCGCAATGTCTGTAATTCGCAGCATCGGGTTCGAGGGCGTTTCCGTCCAGATTAGCTTTGTATTAGAGCGAACCGCCTGCTGCACCTGAGCCAGGTCCGTCAAATCCACAAACGAAACTTCTAACCCCCACGGAATCAGCACGGTCTTGAGCAATGCGGTTGTCCCCGAATAAGCATCCAGCGGCGCAATCACATGCTCCCCTGGCGCAAGCGACTGAAACACGCTCATCGTGGCAGCAGACCCCGAAGAAAACGCCGCCGCCGCTGCTCCACCTTCCAGCGCAGCAAGACACTCTTCCAGCATTTCTCGATTAGGACTCGCCATGCGCGTATAGAGAAATCCATGCGGATAGCTGCCGTCTGGCTCTCGCTCAAAGGTCGTAGAGAGATACAAAGGAGTCGTTACGGCTTTAGTGGCAGGATCGATCGATCGACCCGCATGAACGGCGAGGGTTTCAATATTCATGAAATTGGTCTGAATTAGGGTAGACAATCAGGCGTTGCTGAGAGGATGTTTGAGGAGTAGCAGATATCCTGGATTGCCCCTTACCTCTCCCAACTTCAAGAAACTTTGAACGAGAGCGAAGTTAGCTCGGTTCCCCTCCGAATTAGGGAGCGAGGAGGCGGTTCGGATTAGGGGCATCGCGGCTCAAACGTCCTCTGAAGCTTTAGCCTAGCGCGATTCCCCTTCGGGAGAACTGCGAAGCAGCCAATTCCCCCTTCACCTCCTGTCCTTTTCCTACCTTTCAGTTGCCATGTTTCTTTTCTTCTCTAAACTGCTGCCGCTGCTGATTTACCCGCTCGGACTGTCCTGCTTTTTGCTGATCATCGCTCTGTTTACGGTCTGGAAACGTCCCCGCTTGACTGCAGGCTGTATTGGGCTTGCTCTGGCTCTGCTCCTGCTTGCCAGCAATCGATCGGTTTCCGCCGCTCTGGTTCGATCGCTTGAACAGCAGTATCTTCCGCCCACAAACCTGCCCACTGCAGAAGCGATCGTTGTTTTAGGCGGTGCCACCAAGTCCCAAAGTCCACCCCGCCCCTGGATTGATGTCATGGAGGCAGGCGATCGACCGATTCATGGAGCAAGGCTATATCTGGAGGGCAAAGCTCCTCTGGTGATCCTCAGCGGCGGACGAATTTCCTGGCAGGGCGGCGGCGATCCTGAATCGGCAGACATGGCAAAGTTGGTCGAAGCGTTAGGGGTTCCCAGGTCAGCGATCGTTCAAGATCCTACTTCGCTCAACACTCGTGAAAACGCTGTAAATGTAAAGCAGATTCTTCAGTCACGCCGCATTAATCGAATTTTGCTGGTTACGTCTGCAATGCACATGCCGCGATCGATTCAGATCTTCAAAAAGTTAGGAATCGAAGCCATTCCTGCCCCCACCGACTTTCTCATTGCCGACCAGGAATTTGCTGCCGCTAATGGAAGCAGCGAAGCCAGACTGCTCAGCCTGCTGCCCGACATTGATGGTCTCTACGGCTTTACCCGTGCCCTGAAAGAATACATCGGCATCGTGGTTTATCGATTGCGGGGCTGGCTCTAGGGCAACTGGTCGCTTACTACCAGAACCGCTACGCTAAAAGAACCCCCGATCCCCCCTGCTCCTATGTCTGAGTTTCCCCATCACATCATCCCTACACCCCAAGCAGACGTTGCCGAAGTCTTCACTGTCTATCAAACCACCCACCAGTTCTATCACGAAGTTCAATCGCGCGAAGAGTGGGAACAGCACTGCCTCTGGTATGCCCAGGTTGCCGCAGAAAATCGGCGCGACTTCGAAAAGATGCAGTGTGAACCCAGTATCATCGGCTGGTTCTACGGCTGGAGGAATCGCTAGCTCCTTGTGCCATGGTTAAAATCTCTCGGCGAAAGGCGCGGACTGCTTCTGACAAGGTCGAGAATTCCATCGGGATAGACTAGTCACCCTCCTGAAGAGCCTACCTATGCCCGCTGGATCAGTTTGAATTTCTCCCACGCTCCCCGAATTCTAGTAGGCTGCTCTATGGGCTGTTGGAGGAGCTGGGTCATGGCGATCGCTTCACTCCCTGTAATATCTGAGTAATATCTGATCAAATCTTGTGCCACTCCACAACACCGCCCGGTTTATCCACCAGCGCAATGCCTTGAGCCTTCAGTTCATCTCGGATGCGATCGGCTTCGGCAAAGTTCTTCGATTTTTTCGCTGCCTGCCGTTGTTCAATCAGCGACTCGATTTGAGCTGGGTCAATGGCGATCGTTTCCTCAACGGGCTTTGCCTCCAGTCCTAAAATTTGGGCGAGGCAGACCAGGGTTTGCCACTGTTCGCGCAGGGTTTGTGCATCGGACAAGGCTTTGCCATCGTGAACCAGGCGATTGCTCTCTTTTTGAAGCTCCTTGGCTAAATCGAAAATTACCGCCATTGCGCCCGCCGTATTCAGGTCATCGTCCATTGCCGCCTGAAACTGCTTCACGGCTTCGCTATCGGGAATTCGCATTGCTGCCGGGTCGCCAAACGCGGAATCCTGCGTATCTGTCCAGCCCAGAGACTCGCCGTGCTTGAAGCCAAACAGCAGTCCCTCAGTGAGTGTCTCCCAGGCATTCGTCGCCGAGGTCAAGCCCTCTTCGGTAAAGTCGAGCGGTTTGCGATACTGAGCTTGCAGCAAGAACAAGCGAACTGCCATCGGATCAGGCGCGTTTGGGGAATCTAGCAGTGCGCGCACCGTCGTAAAATTCCCCAGCGATTTTGACATCTTCTCGCCGCTCACGTTCAACATTCCGTTATGCAGCCAATAGCGGGCTAAGGGATGCCCGGTTGCTGCCTCCGATTGAGCAATTTCGTTTTCGTGATGCGGAAAGATTAAGTCTGCGCCGCCCATGTGAATGTCGATCGTCTCCCCCAATTCTTTACCACCGGCATCTGCGAAGCACTCGCGCACCATTGCTGAGCATTCGATGTGCCATCCCGGACGACCCGATCCCCAATCTGATTCCCAGGCAGGTTCTCCGGGCTTTGCGGCTTTCCACAGCGCAAAGTCAAATCGGTCTTTTTTCTTTTGGGCATCGGGATCAGCCTCTACTCGACCGCTTGCGCCTGCTTGCATATCTTCTAACCTGCGCCCAGACAGCTTGCCGTATTCCGCGAAATTCCGCACGCTGTAATAGACATCGCCTTCGGCGGCGTAGGCAAAGCCCTTTTGCTCCAGTTCGTGAATTAGTCGCTTAATGCCGTCTAGCGTATGAGTCGCACGCGGGTACTCGTCTGCATCCAGAATGTTGAGCCGCCGCATATCCTCAAAGTAGGCTTGCGTGTAGCGATCGGCAACTTCCTGCATCGTCGAGCCTTCTTCTCGCGCCCTGTTCAGAATCTTGTCGTCAATATCAGTAAAGTTCTGCACATAGCGCACCTCGTAGCCGCACCAGCGCAAATATCGCCGCATCGTGTCCCACACTACATAGGTTCGGGCATGACCCAGGTGGCTGTAGTTATACACCGTCACGCCGCAGCAATACATCTTCACCTTACCGGGTTCGATCGGCTCAAACGGTTCTTTGCGTCGGGTTAGGGTGTTATACAGCGTTAGAGTCATAAGTATCTGTTAAACCTCATCTTTGAGGAAATCAGCAATAATAAGGAAAAGAGGCATTCGCAACCGTCAGCATTCCAGAAAAGGATGTCACGTTGCAAGCTTTCCTTCCTATTCTGACGCTTTCTCCTACGGGTTATGACATCAGCAGCCACGACAAATTCGCCCTTGAAGATGGACAATGCCAAGCACGGGCTTCCGGTGACGATTATTACCGGATTTCTAGGAAGCGGTAAAACGACCCTGCTTAACCACATCCTGACAAACCAGGAAGGGCTAAAAACCGCAGTTCTTGTCAACGAATTCGGCGAGATTGGCATTGACAACGAACTGCTGATCACCCTGGATAACAGCGACGATAACATGGTGGAACTCAGCAACGGCTGTATTTGCTGCACCATTAATAACGATCTGGTCGAAGCCGTTTACCGTGTTTTGGAACGCCGCGATCAGATTGATTACCTGGTCGTTGAAACTACCGGACTGGCTGATCCCTTACCGATCGCCCTCACTTTCCTGGGAACCGAATTGCGCGATTTAACTCGTCTAGATTCGATCGTCACTGTAGTTGACTCCGAGAACTACAGCCTTGATCTCTTTAACAGCCAGGCAGCCTACAACCAGATTCTCTACGGCGACATCATTCTGCTGAACAAAACCGATCTGGTCGATGAAGCAAACCTCGATTTGCTGGAAGTCAAAATCCGGGATGTGAAAGACGGAGCCAGAATTCTCCGCACTAAAAAAGCTCAGGTTCCGCTGCCGCTCATCCTCAGCGTGGGCCTGTTTGAGTCCGACAAGTATTTCGCGCCCGAGGAGAAGGGACACGATCACGCGCATGATCACGACCACCACGATCACGATCACGACCACGACCATCACGACCACTCCGCCTGCGACCATGACCACGGACACTGCGAGCATGACCACGACCACGATCACCACCATCACCACTCCGATCACCTGGCAGTAGACGGCTTCACGTCAATCTCGATCGAGAGCGACAAGCCCTTTGCCATCAAGAAATTCCAGAACTTCCTCGACAATCTGCTGCCTGCCTCAGTCTTCCGCGCCAAAGGTATCCTCTGGTTCGACGAAAGCCCGAAGCGTCACATCTTCCACCTCAGCGGCAAGCGATTCTCTCTCGACGATGAAGAGTGGGGCGATCGTCCCAAGAAAAATCAGATCGTGCTGATTGGTCAAAATCTGGATCACGACACGCTGCGCCAGCAGATTCAAGACTGCTTCTGTGTTCCCTCAAGTCGCGGCAAAGGCTTCGGCAAGTAATTGACTGCTGGAATCGATTCACGCTGCATAGCAGTTTCCCCAATGGAGTAATCGGGTGGGTTAGTTTCCTGCCCGATTTTCACTTTAAGACCCTGAGTCTAACCCTTTGTCCTTATTTATTTCCTTTTGTTGAAGATAAAGTGGGCATCTTGTCCCATTGGTTTGAGCGATAACCTGCTGAATAGGGCGGGCAAGAACGTTCACCTTACAAGGTATTGAATCTAAGGTCGTTTGCTTTCTCTGAATCTTTCCGACTATGCGCGTTGTTATTCAGCGAGTCACTGCTTCTCAAGTCACTGTTGATGGCGAAATTATTGGCAAAATCGGACGTGGCTTAAACCTGCTCGTTGGCATTGCCAACACCGATACCGAAGCAGAGCTAGATTGGATGGTGCGAAAATGCCTTGACCTGCGCCTGTTTCCGGGAGAGTCGGGCGACAGATTCGATCGCTCTATCCTGGACATTCAGGGCGAAATTCTGGTCATCAGTCAGTTCACTCTATACGGAGACTGTCGCAAAGGAAGACGACCTGGATTCGATCGAGCAGCTACTCCGACTTCTGCTGAGCAATATTACGAAATTTTTGTGCAAAAATTACGCCAGAGCAAGCTCAAAGTCGAGACAGGCCGCTTTGGAGCAATGATGCAGGTCTCGATCGAAAACGACGGTCCAGTCACGCTTCTGCTAGAACGCGAAGCCTCAACTGTGGAATAGTTCCTTTTCTCTTTAAAGCTTTCTCGATTGCGAAGCCCTAGAGCAACGCGATGCGCCGTTCAAAAACTGTATCCATTGATATAAAATTTACTAATTAAATTTTCCTCTGTAGCGGTTGACACCTTATTAGA
This sequence comes from Leptolyngbya sp. GB1-A1, assembly GCF_039962475.1. Lineage (NCBI taxonomy): Bacteria > Bacillati > Cyanobacteriota > Cyanophyceae > Leptolyngbyales > Leptolyngbyaceae > Leptolyngbya > Leptolyngbya sp. GB1-A1. The sequence continues at coordinate 22,628 of NZ_JAMPLI010000049.1, forward strand.
TCGATTGCTAATGTGAACCAATGTTACATTAATTCCCTGGATCGATTAACGTCTATGGCAAGTCTTGCCGTTTCGACTCATCAGCAACGGGTGCAGCTTCACTACAGATCCTCTGCCTGTTCCATGACTCCGCTCACCGTGTTCTGCGACTTTGACGGTCCGATCGTGGATGTTTCTGAACGATACTACAGCACCTATTGCCAGGGGTTAGCCGCTGTGCAAGTTGCCACCGTTGCTCACGGAGCTTCAATCCCGCTCCACCAGCTCAGCAAGTCTCAGTTCTGGCAAATGAAGCAAGAGCGTACGCCCGATCGAGAAATCGCGATGCGATCGGGGCTTCAGGGAGAACAAATCGATTTCTTTCTTCAGCAAGTCAGCCAGATTGTAAATCAGCCAGAACTGCTGCATCAAGATACGCTCCAGTCCGGTGTTCGTCATGCCCTATCGCTGCTTCATAGCCAAGGGGTTCGGCTTGTTTTGGTAACGCTGCGCCGTCAAAACCAGGCGGCTCAGTGGCTGCAAAGCGAAGGATTAGCCCACCTGTTTAGCCAAATTCGCGGCACATCCGATGATTCCTTTGCTTACGTCAATCTGGCGGAGCATAAAACAAATTTATTGAGCAGCGTCATTGCCGAGTGTTCCTGGAGAAATCCGGGTACGATCGCGGCTTCTGCCTGCATGATTGGCGACACCGAAGCTGACATTCTCGCAGGTCAAGCCGTGGGAATTCCGACGATCGCCCTCACTTGCGGCATCCGCAGTCAGTCCTACCTTCAATCCTTCCAGCCCACCGCCATTCATGCCAATCTAGTTGCAGCCGTCTACGATTTGCTCAACACGCGCCGACTCCTCGCTTCGGTTATGGGTTAGCGACTCGGCTTCTAAGTTTTATGGCTTTTAAGGTTGCCAGGGTAGCAACTGCTCACCTTGCCGATCGCCTTGAGATCCTGTCTGCTTAGCATCTTGTCTACTTAGCCGTAAGAAAATGGGGTCAGGTCCTTACACCTCACCCCGCAACCAATGGAGCTAACTAAATGGAAAATAACTTAAGCTGCACGTCCGTCATATCAAGGAGCCAGTACAGCTTCAAGTTCAGTCAATCCAGCGTGCATTGCCCAGTTCATCAGCAAGAAGCTTAAACAGCGAACGAAGGACTGACAAGCCAATGGCTTTAGCCGATATAGCTTGCTTCTGCTTCCAGCATTTTGACTAAACTTTGGTCACCGCTTGCTCGCGCAGCTTCAAGGCGACGCTCTAGATTACGACGCAGATTTTCCCGGTGGAGCTGAGCGGTTTGTGTGATGGATTGATGACGGTTTCTGCTCATTGTGAACATCCTTGGCTGATATCTTGTGGTATTCCTCTACTCCAAAGATATCATTTTCTTGGCGAGACTGTAGTTCTTGCTACTAAAATTAAAGATCGGGTTGCCGTAAATCATACGACGCTTTCCCGATCTTCCTGAAGTTTTCAAAAAGCAATTTCCACTTTAGGAAACTGCGATACTATTTATTGTTCAGACTGCCTCTGCCTCACTCAGGAATTCCCTGCTTCTCGATCGATTAGCGCAGCCCTATCCAGGTGAAAAAGTCCTGCCGCGTAAAGAATTCTAGAATCAACAGCGCGACAAAGCCAATCATGGCAAACCGTCCATTGATAATTTCGGCATAGCGTGTCCAGCCAAAAGCAGGCTCAGGCTGAGGAACAACTTCTGGCGCATCAGTTGAACGAGTTGGCGTTGCAGGGGTGTCAGTTGAAGCAGGCTGTGGGGAAGTCATCGCTTTCTCCTCATTGGTCAATATCTGACGTCGATCGGCTGAATCAGACAATTTCTGCGAATTCTGCGAACTGGAGGTTGTACCAGCCGCAAATCCTTTCCCACTATAGCCTGCCGATCTGCGTTAAATTTTCCTGCGTTAAATCCTCCTGCGCTAAATAGAGAGATCAAGCTGTCCCTGTTTGACCTGTTCCTCGGTTTCTAGATTTCGCTCCTTATCCGCCAGCATTGCATCAATCTGAGCAGCAGGCGTTTCTGAGGCAAGCTTGTGGGCAAAGCGAGTGGTTTCCGGTAACCGATACCGGGTCGTGCAGCGCAACACAAAGTCGATCGCCGTCGCTAAGCTAATCCGATGTCCGGGGGAAATGTAAAGCGGTTTTGTGCCTGGACGAGTTCGCAGCACTGCCCCGATCGTTTCCCCACGATGTGTTAGAGGCTGCCACGCGCCTTTGGTATCTAAAACTTCCTCATACTTACCCACCAGTAGCGATTTTCCTACCCCGATTGCAGGCAGGTTAATCAGCAGCCCCAAATGACAGGCAATGCCAAACCGACGCGGATGAGCTGTTCCTTGTCCATCGCATAGCAGCAAATCAGGCAAAGTTCGCAGCTTCTCCAGGGCATCTAGCACCGCCGGAACTTCTCGAAACGACAGCAAGCCGGGAACATAGGGAAAACTGGTTGGACGACGGGCGACCGATCGTTCCACTAAACGCAGGTCAGGAAAACTGAGAACGGCAACGGCTGCTCGCGTTGTATTGCCTCCATCTTCAAATCCCACATCCACTCCCGCCACCGATCGTACTTCGCCCAGCTGATCAATCGTGATGATGTTTGACTTGAGCCGATGCTGAAGCTGCACAGCTTCTTCTGAGGACAAATTCCAGGCGTGGCTGTATTGAGTTTCTATCATTGAATCTGCACCGCGTGAATCAATCGATTACGTCTGCTTCTCCTTATTAGTGTAGAAACCGATCGCAAAAAAAGGGCTTGGCAGCACCAAACCCTCGAAATCAAGACAGACATTCAGGACAAATAGACCCTCATGTCCTTTTAGAACGATAGCAAACGATCGGAATTAGCGACCTACACCGACATAGCGGAAGCCCGCCTGTTCCAGAGCTGCCTGATCTAGGAAGTTACGACCGTCAATAATCACAGGATTGGTCATCAGTCCTGCCATCTTCACGTAGTCGAGGCTAGCAAACTGCTTCCATTCTGTCACCACGACCAGTGCGTCACAGCCATCTGCCAATCGCTCAGCGTCGGTTTCAACAAAGACATTCGATAAGCCATGCCGCAGACCGCTCTGAGAAACCAGCGGATCGTATGCCTTCACTTTTGCCCCCAGGCGATGCAGGCTTTCAATCAGGTCAAGGGCGGGTGCATCTCTCATATCGTCTGTGTCGGGCTTGAAGGTGAGTCCGAGCAATCCAACCGTCTTACCCTTCAGAATCTTGAGCACCTGCTGAAGTTTTTCCAGGGCGATCATGCGCTGTCGCTGATTCACGCTTACGGCTGCTTTAAGCAACTGAGCCTCATAGCCGTAGTCATCCGCAGTATGAATCAGGGCAGACACATCTTTGGGGAAGCAGGAGCCACCCCAGCCAATACCTGCATTCAGGAACTTGCTGCCAATCCGAGAATCCAAACCGATTCCTTTTGCAACCTGCGTTACATCTGCCCCAACTCGATCGCAAATATTGGCAACTTCGTTAATGAAGCTAATTTTGGTTGCCAAAAACGCATTCGCAGCGTACTTGATCATCTCCGCGGAACTAATGTCTGTTACCAGCACAGGAACCGTTGGCAGCGATTTATCTTCCGCGAACTCCCGCGAGACAATCGGTGCATAGAGTTCTTTCATCATCGACACGGCTTTCGGGTTGTTGCTGCCCAGCACGATGCGGTCGGGGTTAAAGGTGTCATAAACGGCCGATCCTTCTCGCAAAAACTCTGGATTGCTCACCACGTCGAACTCCGGTTTGAGATCGGTCAGCGTTGAGCCGCCAGTGCCGACAAGAGCTGCCTGCTGCTCAGCTACACCATCCAGCACAATCATCCGTACCCAGTCGCCAGAGCCGATCGGAACCGTTGATTTATTGACAATCACCTTGTAGCCGCCGTTGAGATGCGCTCCGATGCCACGTGCCACAGCTTCAACATAGCGGGTATCGCTCTCACCATTCGGCAGGGGCGGTGTACCAACAGCAATAAAGAGAATGTCTCCGTGGCGAACGCCTGCACCCAGATCGGTCGTGAATTCAATCTGTCCGTTCTGGATCGCTGTCTGCATCAAATCGGACAGCCCTGGTTCAAAAATAGGAGACTGTCCTGCTTGCATCAGCTTGACCTTCTCTTCGTTGTTGTCAACGCAAATCACATGATGCCCAATGTGCGATAAACAAACGCCCGTTACCAAACCTACATAGCCGGTGCCGATGACACAAACACGCATAGTTTCTCCTCAAATTTACTGAAACTTGCTGAACAATAGAGCCTGCAAATGGCGGGTTGACTTGATTCTGAGATGAACGACGGCAGATAGCGACCCAATGCCCAATTCCTATGCCATTGACTAAACCTGAGCAGGATGAGTGCCGGCTTGTGCGGATTGATCAACCGACTGATCTGCACTCAGCCTTGCCCGGAAATCCTCGATCGTGCGCTGCAAACCCTCTGTTAACGGAACGGTGGGCTGCCATCCGAGATGGGTTTGAGCACGGGCAATATTTGGCTTGCGACGCCGTGGATCATCTTGCGGTAGGGGCTTAAAGTCGATCGGCACATCGGGGTTAACCATTTGCTGAACCGCTTGCGCCAGCTCTAGAATCGTGTACTCATCAGGATTCCCCAAATTTACGGGACCGATAAAGTCACCGTTCATCAGGCGCATCAACCCCTCAACCAGGTCAGAAACGTAGCAAAAACTGCGCGTTTGTGATCCCTGTCCGTAAACGGTAAGCGGCTGCCCCTGAAGTGCCTGCACGACGAAGTTGCTGACAACACGTCCGTCATTTTCCAGCATTCTTGGACCGTAGGTGTTGAAGATGCGAGCAACGCGAATTTCAACATCGTTCTGACGGTGATAATCAAATGCCAGGGTTTCTGCGACCCGTTTGCCTTCGTCATAGCAGCTCCGAATTCCAATCGGATTGACGTTGCCCCGGTAATCTTCCGTTTGGGGGTGGATTTCGGGATCGCCATACACTTCAGAGGTGGAAGCCAACAAAAACCGAGCTTTCACCCGCTTTGCTAGCCCCAACATATTCAGTGTTCCCAGGACGTTGGTTTTAATCGTCTTAACAGGATTGTACTGATAGTGAACAGGCGAGGCTGGACAAGCGAGATGATACACCTGGTCAACTTCCAGACGAATCGGCTCGGTAATATCATGGCGAATCAGCTCAAAATTAGGATTACCCAACCAGTGAGCAATATTTCGCTTGTGCCCCGTATAAAAGTTATCTAAACAAAGAACTTCGTGCCCCTGCTTCATCAGGCGATCGATCAAGTGAGAACCAATAAATCCGGCGCCGCCCGTGACTAGAATTCGCATCGTCATGTTGCTTTTTCCCTATAACTGCCTTTCTCTCGATTACCTTGCGCTTTCCTGGGATGATTTCCTCCTGATTCCGTCGATTACGTGTAGAAATCTAGTTTTTCAGGGATGCTGTTCCTGGTTAAAAAATACAGCATTCTCAGGAAATACCCGTTGATTTTGTCTGAAAAACGAGATCTTATTGCAGAAAATTTACTCGGTTTTATATTCTCTTAACTTAGAAGAGATTTCCATTTATTCTCGTTCAGACTGAGCAGCATTATTTGCTGTTTGTGCTGCTGAGGTTACTTCAGCCCAATGTGAAAGTGCTACAGGGACAATCAGTTAGTCTAGAACGGGCTGCAAGATTATCCTGGTATAAAGCAGTGTTCCCAAAGCGATGCTTTGTTTAATAGTGCTGAACGACTGCTTTAATTAAGTTGCTCTACGGAGTGCTACTCTGCATGTAAATCGTATTGGTGGCGGATACTTCTCTCTCTGGAGTTTGCAACAGCAGCGAAAGCGATCCTACTGTAAGCAGCGTCGTGAACATGGCAATCAGGAGCGGCACAACGATTTCTTTTAAGCGATAAGCAGACATCATCATAAAACCTCAAAAGACGGAAACACCCTGAATTGAGCTTCAGCCCTAGATATGTCCCATAACATACCCGAATTACAACCGTGAATACCGTGCCCCACCAGCCAGGGTAACTAACCCCATTAATTCAAGCTGAGTTAAGGCACTAAGCACTTGACCCGGCAGCAGCCCAGTTTCTTGAACAATTCGATCGACCAGAACGGGTTCTGCGGAAACGGCTGAAAACACCTGCTGTAGGTCAGTAGCTAATCCTTTCAGCGGTTCAGAGTGATTCACCTCATCAGGGGGGCGGCGAGGCAAAGCACTTTCGTCTAGGGGGGAGTCGATCGATGAGTTAGACAGCAGGGAAAGCTGACTGGTGAGATTGGAGATTTGATTTCTAGAATCTTGATTTTTAGGATTTTGATGGACAGCTGCTCGATCGACGGCAGCACATGAAGACACAAGTTGCGGCAGCGATGCTAAGTTTTCTAGCAGCTCAGTTTCTCCCAGGATGAGGGCGGCTCCCTGGTTCAGCAGTTCCAGACAGCCTCTTGCCCGCGAATTGTCCAGCGAATTGGGCAGCACATAGACATCGCGCCCATACTCATTTGCCAACCGTGCGGTAATTAGTGCCCCAGATTTTTGCGGAGCCTCTAGCACCAGCGTTGCTCGGCATAACCCTGCAATAATGCGATTTCGACGCGGAAAATGAACCCGATCGGGCTGGGTTCCCGCCGGATATTCACTCAGCAGTAAGCCATGCTCGATAACTCGGCAGGCAAGCTCTTTGTTGCGCCAGGGATAAACCACGTCTACTCCCGTTCCCATGACCGCGATCGTGCGTCCTCCCGCTTCAAGACAGGCATGGTGGGCGATTGTATCAATGCCGTCTGCCAGTCCAGAAACGATGGTATAGCCTGCTTCAATCAGCGCAGTTGTAATCCGGCGCGTCCAGCGTTTGCCATACTCAGAAGGGCTGCGAGTGCCGACGATCGCGATACAGGGCGTTTGTCCCTGATTTTCTATCAGATCGACTGTGCCGCGATAGTAAAGGATAGGGGGAGGGTCAGCCATTTCCAGCAACAGTCGGGGATAACCCGCATCAGCAGGTGTCCAGAAGCAGGGATTTTCCTGCTCATGCTGTTGCAGCAGATTATGGGGATCAAGAGCCGATCGCGCTGCCCCGATCGATTCAGCCGTTTGCCAGCCGACGCCTTCGATCGCTTGCAAATTTTCGGCAGGAGCAAACCAGGCAGCAGCCAGAGAACCAAAATGCAAATGCAACCGCCGCAGCAAGATTGCCCCTACACCAGCAATGTGGGACCAGGCAACCCAGTAAGCGCGATCGTCTTCCACGATTTCCTTTCCTTCAGGCAGGCTAAACGCAAGTCAGCTTAAAATGCCCAGAATCGCGAAAGTCAGAACGATAGCTGTTTACTCGAATGCTCGCAATGATGATCAGATTCAAACAGGTTTCGATCACCTTTGCTGCTTGAGATACTCGAACACGCTTTTATCGCCAATATCGGGCGGAATTTGTTGGATCACTTTTCGGAATGCAAACACAACAAACAACCCTGCCCAGCTTGCCAGCAGAGTTTGTTCGACCTGGAGCGGCAGCAGTCCGGTGAGGTGTCCTAAGAGCAGCAGCGGAACGATCGGCGTAAGCAGCTTAGTTTCTAAGCGATCGAAGCAGAAGGCTTCTTTAAAGAAAATTCCGGTTAGGGCAGCAAAGGCAAATCCTATGCCCAATAGCGTGAGCGGATAGCGATAGACCGTGGACACAAACGGTTCAGGGCTAAAGTGAGCCACAAAAAGCGAAGCGATCGCACCGATAAGCCAAAATGCTTGCAGCGTTCGGTGTAGGACTTTGAGATAAATGTGAATGGTGAACAGGCTGATGCCCAGACCGATCGTAAACAGCGTGTAGAGCGGAGTCAGAAGCGACTGGATGAAGGGCTGATTCCCCTGAGTGAGTGCCAGGGTTGAACCGATCGCAAAACTAACTGCCGCGATCGTGAGTCCACCACGGTAAATGATTACTTCTCGGCGATCGTCTGGGGTGATCGTAAATTCGCCAAACTGCCCCTGATAGACCGGTGTGCTGCGAAGCACTTCTCCCTGCGAGGTCATCGTTTCAGTCTGCATTGCCCTCTTTCCTCAGCTTGTAGTTTCCGATGCGTCCACTTACTTCGATTGTAGTGCTGCTTCTCTCGGTTCCATTCATGCAATCAATAGAATAAAGCTATCGCGCTTGGAAGAACTCATGCTAGAAGCAGACCCAGAACCTGAGGCACAGCAGGGCAATCTCTACGAAACAGACTTTTATGCCTGGAAGTCCAAGTAATTTGGTTAGACTATTTGAGCAAGACGAATAGTTTTAATCTTGTAAATCTACATTTCAACTTTCAAGTCAATCTCGTCTTCCCAGTTGAGCCGTAGCTGAAAGTGAGCATCACCCCCATTAATTGCAATTTCGACCCAGCCGTGACTGCCGACTAATGCAATTGGATTCCCCACTTCCGCTTCCCCATAACGCTGACAGCCCGGAATCGATCGCTTCTTTACTCGCACCGACCAGCGTTTATTCTGAACTAGTTTACCGGGAATGTTGGTGATGACATTGCCAAATCGATCGATGTGCTGAATCCTCCCCTGATAGCCTGCTGCTGTTGTTTTATAGGACACAATCGAATTTTGAATTAAGGTATCTGAATCGATGATTTCTCCAAGTTTTGTAATTGAAACTCCAAGCGCGAGATGTGCGGCAACCGGAGCAAAAATATCTCGTCCATGAAAAGTGTTGCTAGGGTCAGGAACGCGCCAGTACTGACGATCGCTTAATTCAACAGCCTGAACAACTGCTTTTGTCGTCATCAATCCTGTAAACAACCCGTTATCAGGACCAACCAGAAATCCATCTTCTAGCTCGATTGCAACTGCCCGACGATCGCTGCCTACCCCCGGATCAACAACAGCAACATGAACCGTTCCCGACGGAAGATAAGGATAGGCATTGAGTAGATTAAACTGCGCCGCTGTAATATTTTGAGGCGGAATTTGATGGGTTAAATCAATGACTCGCAAACTTTGATCAATGCTGGCAATTACGCCTTTCATCACGCCGACATAAACGTCGTTTAAGCCAAAGTCAGTCAACAGCGTAATCAAGCGATTTGAAGGCATAGCAGTACATAGTTAGGGGGATGGGAGTGCCTGGAAAGATGTGAAAGCGATCGCCCTGCCGTCGTAAAGTGTCACCTGGTTACGATCGCTACAATTCTGGCTTGATGCCCAAGGATCTCAACTGCTGCACCAACCGGGCTGCCCGTGCTTCAGCCTGTTGCGCTTGTTGCTGTGCCTGTTGCGCTTGTTGCTGTGCCTGTTCTGCCTCTTCTTCGGGCGACAGCACTAGAGTTTCCCCTTCTGTAAAGTAGCGCAAGACCCCCTCGCGAATTCCTAGATACAATCCAAGCGAATAACTCCACAACAAACCTGATGCGTTAGGGGCAATGGGTTCATACTGCTGATTGACCAGACGGTAGCCTGCAAACTCTAACGTTTCGGGCGAAAACCAGAAATACTCTGGGGTGCGAAAGCGATTCTGATACAGTTCCTTCTTCAGGTTGCGATCTGTTCGGGCAGTTGAATCCGACAGGAGTTCGATAATCAGATCAGGATATTTGCCATCTTCCTCCCATACGACCCAGGATCTTCGCGGTCGTTTTTCGGTGTGCTTGACCAGGAAGAAATCTGGTCCGCGAAAATCTTTGTTCTTGAGCTGTTGTCGGCTGAAATAAATGGTGAGGTTTGCACCAATGAAGAAATCGGATCGATCGCGCCAGAGCCATTCTAGACAAGCGACTAACAGTGCCAGTTGAGTGTAGTGTAGAGAACTCTCCATTTCTGGCTCATCACTCTCTAATTGAGTTGCATCGGGCATCAAGTCTGCCAGTTGTTGTGCGGTGAGTGACATCGAGGCATTTACTCCTGAGCCAGAATAGTTTTTATTCTATAGCTGTATCAGCGACGTGAGTACAAAGGGGGAAAGGACGAAGCCAAATCGCTAGTCCCCGTCCCTTATCGGCTTCAGCGTCCACTGCCGCATATATTCGTAAAGGGCAATTGCCGCCGCTGTTTGCACATTGAGCGATTCCACCATGCCAAACTGCGGGATGCTCACGGTTCGATCGCATTTTTGCAAAATCTCTGGCGGAATGCCTGTCAACTCTTGACCCAGCACTAGAACCGATCGCTGCCGAAAAGCAAACTGCGGTAAAGGTTCTGAAATCGGACTCACAGATAATCCAACAATCTCATAGCCTTGCTGTTGTTGTTGGGTAAACCATTGGGGCAAGGCATCGATCGCGCAAGCAACGATCGGCTGCCACAGATGCGCGGAAACCGCCACGTTCCGAAAGGCATTGTGTTGCACGATCGCCTTGTCTGCCAGCACTAGAGATTCCAGCCGAAACGCTTCAACCGTACGACAAAGGCTGCCCAAGTTCGCCGGATTTTGCACTAGAGAAGCACAAACAATCAGCGAATGCCGGGGCAGCACAGCATAGGAATGACGATCGCGGGGAGAGGTCAATCAGCGATACCGATTATCGTCCACCCACCACAACGTTATTAATTCGCACATGGGGACCACCAACGCTCACAGGCAGGGGAGACTGTCCACCTTTACCACAGCCGCCGTTCTTGTACACCGAGTCATTGCCGATCGCGTCGATATCCTTCAGGGTTTGGAAAACATTCCCGCTCAAAGTGACATCACTCACAGGCTCGGCAATCTCACCGTTGCGAATCATATAGCCTTCTGCCGCTGCAAAGGTAAACATCTCGCCGTTAGTTTGTCCGCCCAGCATTCGCACCGCATATACCCCTTCTTCCACATTGCGAATCATGTCTTCAAAAGCATAGTCGCCACTTTCGATCCCGGTATTTGTCATACGGACGATCGGGGGATAGAGGGCACTGAGGGCGCGGGCGTTTCCAGTGGGTTCCTCGTGCAGTTTGCCTGCGGTTTCACGGTTGTGGAGTCGCTGGGTGAGGATGCCGTCTTTGATCAGATACTTGCGCTGTGCCGGAACGCCTTCATCGTCATATTTCAGCGAACCGGGTAGACCGGGCATCGTGCCATCATCCACAACATTGAGCTGCGGAATGGCGATCGGCTTACCCAGTACCAGCAATTCCTGCATGCGGGGATTCTCATAAACAAAATCCGCCTCAGACAAATGCCCAAACGCCTCGTGAATAAACACGCCCGACAGATAGGGATCAAGCACAACAGTGTACTGTCCGCCTTTCACGGGCTTTGCCTCAAGCTGACGGACTGCCCGCTCTGCTGCACTTCGCACCTGTGCCTCGACCCCTTCTAGCACACCGTAGTCCGATCGCGAATGAATCGACTCAAAGCCCTGACGCACTACGCCGCCTTCACTTCTGGCAATAACGCCAAATCGTCCCGATACGTCTAGCCGCTCCTGGGCAATGCAAGAGCCGATCGAATTCACAAAATAAGTCGTGCTGAATCGATCGCTGTAGCCCGTCATCGTGGTTTGAATGCGCGGGTCAAACTCCAGCAAAATTTGGTTGTACTGCTCGACCAGAGCGCGTTTGGCATCCAGAGAGATACCGCGTGGATCTCTGCCCAGCTCAACCGCCACATAATCTTGAATTGGCGTCACAGTGGCGAGTTCGGTCGTTTCCTTGCCAACTAGCTTTGCCTGGGTGATCGCTTCTTCAATTCTTTGTTTCAGATCTGCCAGTCCGTTAAAGGTGACAAAGCTCCAGCCCCCGCAATGACAGGCTCTTACGCCTCCAGCTAGAGCAAAACTACGATCGACTGCATCCAACTGCTTGCCCCGATAGGCGATCGATGTCGATTCGCTTTGCTCCAGCCGAATTTCTAGATAATCGACCTGCTGTCGATAAGGGGCGATTGTCTCCAGCAACCGATCCTGTAGCGAAAGAGATGTAACCACCTGCGTCTCCCGTCTGCAATGAGTGTGAGCTTTAAGTTTGACTAAAGTTTGATTAATTAGTCTGATCGATCAGGGCAATGCTGTCCTTATTCCTCTAGTCTAAACCGGGATTCCCTTGATCGTAGATTGGTTTGGGCTTGCAGCGGTAGACTGGCCGAAATCACGGTCATGCTAATAAGACTTCCGGTCACAACCCAGGCCAGCAGAAAACCTCCCGAACCGAGCGAGCAAGACGCCGATTCTTCAAGAGACTCAATCCTGCATTCCTACATGCATTGTCTAGCTGACAGCAGCATTGATCACCTCGGTGTCTGCGGTTGCAACTTTCTGACTTTGCTCAAATGGGTCTGGCCGCCGGGTCGAGCGCACTAGTGCTAAAACATCGCCGATCGTGCTAGCAAGCGGGACTGCCAGGACAATTCCTAAAAATCCGGCAGTCTGGATGCCGATCAGGAGCGACAAAATTACCCAGACGGGGTTTAGCCCAACTAATCGACCAATAATGCGCGGCGAAACGGTGTTGTCGATAATTTGATCGGTGAGAATTGCCGAGATAAGAACAATCACACCTAAAGCTGGATTGGTGACACCCACAATCAAACTGGCAAGCAGTGTTCCCAGCACATCAAAGAAAGGAATCAGCACCATCAGCCCAATTCCAATGCCAAACAGCAGAAAAAAGGGAACTCGCAGAATGAGAAATACGATCGTCAGAACTGTCCCCTCAATCACAGCGACCGTCATTTGCCCCACATAGTAATTGCGAAAATTCTGGCTCAGCAGTCGTTGCCCTTCTTGGACCCAGTGCACCGGAAACCACTGAAAAATTGTTTTCCAGAAGCCGTCGCCGTGCAGCAACAAGTAGAGCGTTAGGGCGACTGTCAGAATGGCATTAAACAGGCTGTCTGCCGTTTCTAGCACCACCCCAATCAGCTGATTGGTAACATCATCAATCCCTTGAGGCGCGATCGCCTGGATCTGCTGGGCAACCCCCCTGACGTTAATGGGCAGCCGCCGCTCTGTTGCCCAGTTTTGAAACGATTCGAGCTGCTGGCTGACCGCGTTAACTCCATCCGGCAGGTGAGTAATGAGTTCCTGAAGCTGGATGAACAGGAGCGGCAGCAGCGTCGTTCCCAGAGTTGCTAGAATACCTAGAAATGTCAGAAATACCAGCAGAATGCTGTAGCCTCGCCCAATTCCTCGCTTTTCTAGAAACCTCACTGGGAAACTGAGTAAGAATGCGAGCAGCGTTGCCACTGCCAGGATCGTGAACGTCGAGCCAAAATAGCGAACTACCTGAAGAATAACCCACCCGTTTAGAACTCCGAGCGGGATTGCCAGCAAAATTACAATCCAGCGCGGCAGGAGATTGCTTAGGTTGTCCCTCAGCCGGGTAATGGGGTGAGTCATATGAAGCAACAATCGATCGTTAATATTGGCTATTTACCAACAACTTCTGACAAATTGCCTCTACGTTAGAGTGGATTTTTAGAGCTGCGGTAGAAGCATACAGCTCACTGCGTCGCTCAAGTTCGTCATTCCGCCTCATTGCCCCAAATGCTTATTTCGGTTGACTGCCTCTGGCGAACTTTCATTAAGGTTATCTATAGTTGTATCAATTAGTGCTAATACCCTTGCTTGAAAGTCCTGCCCCTGTTGCATCAATCTTCGGCTAATCCCTGCTCATTGCTGCACACAGATTTCTGGCAGTCCGTGATGGCTCTCTGCCCAATGTCTACAATTCATTAACTCCATTTCAATCTCAGAATCTGGTGTCTACCAGAACGATCGGTAAGCTCATTTGCTTTACCAGAATTTTTTGTACTCGATTGTTATTTCTACTTCACTAACCCAAGAGGTTCTCATGGCACTTTATGCAGAATTACACCGCCATTTAGGAGGCTCGGTTGTTCCTCGTGTCCTCTGGCGATATTTTCAGCGCAGTCAGTCGGATGTACCTGAGCGATTTAACCAATACGAGGATTTTGAGGACTTTTACACCCGCCCCCGCAATACTTTAGACGAGTATCTGGAGCTGCATACGCTGGTTGAAAAGGTCCAAACTAACGAAACGCTGCCGTATTTCATCTATCGCTTAATGCGCGGGGCGTATGTATTTGAGAATCTGGCGTACCTGGAGCTGCGCTATACCCCTTACCTGCGAACGCCCGACCACCTGAGCCAGTCCGAGCGGATCAACCAGATGGCAAATATTGTGGAAGTCGTTGGCAAAGCCAGCCAAGTCGGGGAATACCCAATCGTGACAAGCCAGATTCTCTGTATGCATTCCCGTCTACCTTACGAGGTGAATCACGCCATCGTGGATCTGGCGGCTCAGATGCGGCACTATGTTTGCGCGATCGATTTAGCGGGTGGAGATGCTCACTACGCCGAGCGGCTAGATGAGTTCGTGGGGCTATATGACTATGCCCGATCGCTTGGACTCAACACCACCGGACATTTATATGAAACCGAAGCAGGCTGCTACCCAGAGCTACTGCCCTACCTGATGCGAATCGGTCACGGTATCCAAATTCCCCTCAAGCATCCCGAACTGCTGCCCCAGCTTGCTAGGGACGGTCAATGCTTAGAGGTTTGCCCGACGACTTACCCCAAAACTGGAACGTTAAAGGACATTCAGCAATTGAAAGTCGTGTTCGATCGCTGCTTTGAAGCAGGAGTAGATATTGCGATTTGCACTGACAACGCCGGATTGCACAATGTTCGGTTGCCCTTTGAGTATGAGAATCTGTTAACTCAGGACATCATCAGCTTTAAACAGCTCCAAGCCTGTCAGGATGCCGCCTTCCGTCACGCTTTCGCCTGGAAATACAAAGAACGCCCAGCTTCAATCCTCAGCAACATTCTTAAACCGGAACTCAATCCTGCCCGGTAGCTGCGCTGAATTCGTCTTCTTATTTGTCTTCTTCATGGGTGGGCATCCTGTCCGCCCTTTTTTTGCCCTTTTAATTTACTCAATACAGAATCCTGCGATCGTCTGCTGAAGCTACTCCTGTCATGCCCCTTACAATTCACTATGAATCAGCCTCCTCAATCGGGTCAGCGGATTGTCGTAGTTGGTACAAGCGGCTCTGGAAAGACGACCTTTGCACAACAGCTTGCTGAACGTCTTCAAATTCCTCATGTTGAACTAGACGCATTGGTCTGGGAAGCCAACTGGACAGAGGCAGACCCAGCAGTCTTTCGATCGAGAGTCGAGCAAGCACTTCAAGGCGATCGATGGGTGGTAGACGGCAACTATAGCAGGGTGCGGGATCTCGTCTGGGGTCGAGCAAACACCTTAATTTGGCTGGACTATTCCTTTCCGGTCACGCTTTACCGTTCTATCAAGCGCACCCTCTACCGCAGCCTCACGCAGCAGGAACTTTGGAGCGGGAATCGCGAGACGATCGGCAAAGCACTGAGCAAGGATTCGATCGTCCTTTGGGTTCTCAAAACCTACTCCCGAAGACGGAAAGAGTATCCCGTTTTATTAAGCCGATCGGAGTACGCTCATCTAGAAAAAATTCGCTTAATGACTCCCAGAGCAACCTCAGAGTGGCTTTCGCAAATTCATCAACAGTCTGAAACCTGTTTATGAGTAATTACTCTCAGCATATTTACAAAAAGCAATAAACCCCCTAGACTATTCATTAAGGCAAGCAAATCAACGCCTGCCCAAACCTTAAATCGCTTAAAGCACTCATCGAAAATATGACGACTACCTTACAGCGTCGCGACTCCGCGAACCTGTGGGAGCAGTTCTGCACCTGGATCACCTCCACCGACAACCGCCTCTACATCGGCTGGTTCGGCGTTCTCA
>NZ_JAMPLI010000005.1:0-317412 GCF_039962475.1 Leptolyngbya sp. GB1-A1
CGTTTGACTGCCTCGATTGCTTTAGTGCGGAGGTCGTAGCTGTAGGGGGCGGACATGAGCATTTCCCAACTCTCTTCTAGCCTCTATGTTACTGTCCTATCTCTGTTGCGTAGGGCTATACCAATCTGCCTTCGGGAAAGCCACAGTGACTTCTTACCAGGAAGGAATTCGCCAGACACTCGATTGGTATCGCACTCAAACTCAATCTCGATCCAATGAACCGCGTCAATCACACCCAAACAAGACAAATTGGGTTAATACAGCCACGCTTAAACCCTGACTTTCCCATCAGGAAGTTTCAAAATGAACGCATCAAAAATTTTAGTTACAGGGGGGACAGGCTCCCTCGGTTCTCTAGTAGTCGATCGCCTGCAAACTGCTGATTGTAACGTCCAGGTGCTCAGCCACAGTAAACGTCCTGGCACTGTTCAAGGAGACTTACTGACGGGTGAGGGATTGGAGCAAGCCGTTGAAGGGATTGATGTCATTGTCCATTGTGCTTCAAGCCCCACCAATCCCCGTCAAGTCGATGTTGAAGGGACAAGGCGGTTGCTTCAAGCAGCAGAACGCGCAGGGATATCTCACATCGTTTATGTCTCGATCGTCGGAGTCGATCGCAACCCCTTCTACCCCTACTACGGAATGAAATTTGAAACTGAACAAATAATCGAACAGGCTGCAATTCCCTGGACAATCCTCAGAGCGACGCAATTTCATGAATTTGCATTGACGCTGATTCAATTCCTCGATCGTCTCCCGATCATGCTCATGCCTAAAGGCTTCCTGCTTCAGCCCATTCAAGCAAGTGAAGTTGCCGATCGCTTGGTGGAACTGGCTCTTTCAACTCCTGCCGGACGAGTGACCGACATCGGTGGACCCGAAGTTTGGACAGCAGGCGATCTTGCTAGAGCGTATTTCAAAGCAACTGGACGGAAACGGAACGTTGTAGAAGTTCCCATTCCTGGCAAGATTGCGCAAGCATTTCGTTCAGGAGCACAGCTCTGCCCTACCCAGAAGTACGGCAAAGTTGGCTGGAATGAGTTTTTGCGCCAACTATCCAAAAAAGAATAACCAGGAGAGACAAAGCATTTCACTGAATTAGAGGAAATATCATGAACGAGATTGTGTTTAAGTCTGTTGTTGACATGGTTCAAATGATTCGCGATCGCCAAATTTCTGCGGTCGAACTTCTGGACACTCATTTGGAACAAATTGCTCAACACAACTCGAAATTGAATGCTATCTGCACCCTTGATGCGGAAAATGCCCGAACTAGAGCAACGCAGGCAGATGAGGCTCTTGCAAAAGGTGAAGATTGGGGCGCATTACATGGAGTTCCGGTCACGATTAAAGACATTTTTGAAACAGCTGGACTCCGCACAACCGCAGGCTATATTCCCCTTAGAGATTACATTCCCAAGCAGGATGCGACAGTCGTTGCCAAACTTAGAGCAGCAGGAGCAATTATCCTGGGAAAAACCAACGCAGCCGAACTCGCAGCCGATTACCAGAGTATTAATTCTCTGTTTCCGCCAGTCAACAATCCCTGGAATTTAGCCTACACGCCTGGAGGAAGTTCAGGGGGCAGTGCTGCCGCGATCGCTGCAGGTCTTTCACCCCTTGATCTGGGAAATGATTTTGGCGGGTCTGTGCGTCAACCTGCTCACTTTTGTGGTGTCTATGGACTTAAATCCACCGATCGCCGCATTTCCACCGCCGGCATGATTCCTGAAGTTCCTGGTATGCCCTTGTGTGTTCGACAGATGATGACCGTTGGATGTTTTGCGCGATCCTTGGAAGACATTCGGCTTTGCTTTTCGCTGATTGCAGGAGCAGATGTGCGCCGTCCAGATGTTCCTCCGGTTCCCCTAGATACGCCTTCTGGCAAAGCATTGTCTGATCTCAAGATTGCCTGGATTGATGAGTGGAGTGAAATTCCAGTCGCTGCTGATATCCGAACCGCCATGCAGAAAACAGCTCAAACGCTGGCAAATGCAGGGGCGAAGGTAGAACGCTGGCTTCCCCAAGGCTTTGATACCTCAAAGATGTTGAACCTGTACATGCGAGTTGCAGCCTATAACAACACCTATGCTCAACCGAGAGATCGCTACAACATTCGACACAGTTTAGGGTTGATCGCTCGTACAGCCACCCAAGGTGACAAGAAACTCAGACAATTGGGAGACTTCAGCCGATTTCTTCCAGAGCTACTTAATCCCAGTTTGAAGGGATATTTTGAAACGCTGACCGAGCGCGATCGCTTCATTGCTCAACTGGATACGGCATTAGAGTCATGGGATGTTTGGTTAGTGCCAGTGGCTGCAACGGCTGCATTCACCCATCGTCCCGCCTGGAGTGCCGTTGAGGTCGATGGCAGAGCTTACCCATACGGAGTTGCCAATGGAGCGTACACCATGCCGTTTAATTTAAGCGGGCATCCGGTCATCGTCATTCCCATTGGGCAAACGCAGGATGGGCTACCGATTGGAATCCAGATTGTGGGCAAGCGGTGGAGAGAGATGGAATTAATAGCGATCGCTCAACAGCTTGATCAGGTCATTGGCACATTTCAACATCCTCCAGGTTATTGAAAGTATGAACAGCAAGTTCGATCAACATTTAATGCGTGGTAGTTGGATTCAGTGGGGTTTATGGCTCCTAGCGGTTGTTCCTCTATTCATTGGCTTCTGGGCTTTTTTGGCTCCCTATCACTTCTATGAAATCTTCCCGCTCCCTGGTAGAAATTGGGTTTCAACTCTGGGGCCCTACAACGAACATCTAGTTCGGGACTACGGTGCAAACAATCTTGGCTTCGGGGTACTACTGGCTGCGGCAGCAGTTTTGCTCGAACGACAAATCATCCAAGTTGCACTGGTGAGTTGGTTCGCCTTCGCAGTGCCGCACCTCATCTTTCACCTGACACAAACTCACCACTTCTCGCTATTCGATAATGTGACACAGCTCAGCTCTCTAGGATTTGTGGCGTTGCTCCCGATCGTCTTGCTTTTCTTTGTGACAATGCAAAAGAGATGAGTTTCTAGGAAACCTTGATTGACGTATGGAAGTAAGATTGTTTCAAACACAAGATGCTGAACAGATTGCACGGTTGTTTCATGAAACAGTACGTGAAATTAATGTGCGTGATTATTCAAACAGCCAAGTCAAAGCATGGGCACCTGAAGATATTCAATTTAGAAATTGGGTAGAAGTGTGCTCAAATCGATTCACCTATGTTGCTGACGATGATGGCGTAATTGCGGGATTTGGAGAGCTAGAGCCGAACGGGCATATTGATTGTTTCTACTGCCATAAAAACTATCAACGTTGCGGAGTAGGCAGCCGAATTTATCAAGCCATTGAAGCAAAGGCGTATGAACTGTCCTTGAATCGGTTATTTGTTGAGGCAAGCATTACCGCAAAACCATTTTTTCAACGTATGGGGTTTGCAGTGGTCAAGGAGCAAGAAGTGATGCGCCGGGGTGAGGGATTCATAAACTATGCAATGGAAAAGCTTTTGTAGAATGCACCTATTTCTATAGGCGTTTGCTGAGGTCAATCAGTTGATCAGCCGTGAATTTTTACTGTTCTGGTAGCTTGCACCCGTGAAAAGTCACTGCTTATTGAGATAAATTTGGCTCGACGATCGCCGGAAAATTCTCAAAGTTTCGTTTCACCCAATCCATTCCAACTTCGTTATTGAGTTTGATACGCTTAGGGCTATTAGGATAGAGCTTGCTTAAAATATCAGTATCTTGTTCGACAGCGGTTCCTACCAGTTTTAGAAAATTGTGTTTTGCTAAATTGGCGATCGGATACTTTGCTTTTCCAAACATTAAAACATAAGTGCGGGTATGCGTTTCGGATTCAGGAACAAAGAGATGGCATTGCTTCACGCTTCCGAGCGAGGCGTCTTCGTGTAGTATGACGATCGCAGGAAAAAAGTTTTCGACATGAATATTCAGAACTTTTGGCAGTGCTAGAATAGCCGGATGCTTTAAGATGTCCTGAAATTTGTTTTTTGCTCTTGGGGTGTCGTAGTAAGCATGGGAATGTAGCCCGTTATCAATAAACTTTTTGAAGTGTACTTCTTCAATTTCAAATAATGCACGATGGGTTCCGTTGGGGTGATTGTAGTCGTGCATAATTAATAGCATCGACAGCAAATCAGTCTTAACGCTCCAATCAGCAACAAAGCCAATAAAATCATATTCGGCTGCAATTTGATTCAGAATATTCGGAATCGAAATCTTTGGCTCGACCCCACCATACGACCAAACGAAGTCCCCTTGAACAATTAGCTCTAACGGCTTCAGCAGCGATTTTATAGGTTTGTTTGATCCGGGTAAAACTGTGCATCCGGTATGGTCAAACTCTAAAGCATGAAATGGGCATACGATCGCACTGCGCCCATCTGAACGAGAAACACACCAGCCTTCAGAGAGCATTGCGCCCATGTGAGGGCAGGCGTTGGGCAAAGCACTGATGTTCCCGTTGTCATCCTGCCATAAGACGTAATCGTTGCCATACAGCGAAACTTTCATAGGCTGATTTGGCTTCAGCATCGATCGATGAGCCAATAGCCACGGAGTACCTTGTAGCATCGTCATAATCTTCTCAAGTTTGGCTAATCATTAAGAAAATTCTTTTGAGCAAGATTGACCAGCCCACTATATACCCCTAAGATAAGTTTCCTGTCCAACAAGATGGGGCGACTCCCCCTGGAGTAGGAAACATTTGTTGGGTGATTGCGGATAGTTTCGCTGCCGTGTTCACTCAGATCAGACGATTCGGCGTAATATCAATACGCTCAATGCGCTAAATTTTGACTCGCTGCCCATCCTTCAACTGCTGCAAAGGATATAAAGTGCCGCGCCAAACAATGCCCTGCTGTTGCCAACAGGAGAACGCTGAACGCAGCAGGATAACCGAGAGAATGAGCTGCCCGACTGGAATCAACAACATGCCAAAGGTAAAACGCCTTAGCTTAGCCCACACCGCCCAAGCATAAAGCAGCAAACATCCATAGGCAGCAATCCCAAATCCCCACAGCCAGGATCCTGGTTGCTGTAGAATTGCAACAACCCAACCCAGATTAAGCAGCCAGAGCAGCACCACCGTGATAAACAAACTGGAATAGCGATAATGGGCAGCCGCACCAAAGAGATTTTTCTCTAAGCCGCGCACCATTGTAGATAAAGAGGGATACCAGGTTAAACCAATCTCATCAGTTCCGAACACCAAGCAGTTCCGCGCTCCAGCCTGCTGCATCATCAGCGCAAGTCCTAAGTCGTCAACAACTTCCATTCGCAGCCAAGCAAACCCAGCGGTTCGATCAAAAACAGATTTCCGCACCAGGTTAAAGGCTCCATTGCCAGCGAAACTGTCCGATTCGGGTTTGCCGATCTCAGAGGCGTTGATACTATTCAAGAACAGGAGACCGAAGGCAGCCAGCGTTACATCAAGCCAAAACGACTGGCTATAAGCCTCAGCTGCTACGGAAAGATGGTCAAGCTGCTCTTCAAGGCATAAGGCGATCGTCTTCTTCAAAACACCCGGCTGAAAATGAACGTCTGCATCCGTAAAGAGAAGCCAGTCTCCCGTAGCCCTCTGACTGCCAAGATGCAGCGCATGAACTTTTCCCAGCCATGCTGGAGGCAGATGAGTGATATGCACAGGCACGATGCGATCGTCTTGGCTCGCTAACTGGTCAACAATGTCGCCTGTGTTGTCGGTGGAGCGATCGTTAATGAGGATGATTTCTAGATTGGGATAGTCCTGCTTGAGAAGCGTCGTCAAGGCTTGCCCAAGGGTGTCACCTTCATTACAAGCTGGGATAATAATACTAAGCCTTGGAAAGGTTTGAGGCGATTGTGGTTGCAACTGCTTGAGCAGTCGTATCGATCGAACTCCATGAACCGCTTTGAGGTAGCTTAAGCCCCAAGCAAGGCAAGAAAGCACTGCCCAAGTTGTAAGTATCCACTCGATCGCGCTCATTGAATTTCCAGTTAAGACATCAGCAACTTCATTCACAGCAATCCCTTTTATTGTTATACAGCATTGTTATAAAACTGTTGCAGGATCAATTTTTGCAGGAGCAGTAGTTTGAACATCATCCCGACATCTATCGCTTTCCGTCTCGCATTGCTCTTGCGTGGTTTGCTATGAATTGGTTCTTATAAATTAGTTCTGACGTGGGGCGAAATTGCTTATCAAAGAATAATTTCATCGAGCCGCACCAGTAAATCTTTTTTCTGAGTCAGTTTCGCTTGGCGTTTTTCCCAATTCCAAAATTTAGATTGGCTTATGTTTTGAATTCATTTGCTGAACGTTCGTCGTTTCGTTTTACAGCGCGATCGCCAGCACAATTCACAAGCTCTCTCTTATCCCATACACTCGCTTATTCCAAACCCTTTTGTCCCAAGCTCTTTCATGCCAAACCCTTTTATCCCATCGCTGAATCGATTTGAAATCATTCCTGTATTCATTTTCTAATCAAGCTGTAAACCAGTTAATGCCTTCGCGGGCGATCGTCCCAGGTACAGTATGAGGACCATCAAATTCGCGATACACCACGTCATAGCCTGCTCGCTGCAACTGCGGCACAATTCGACGACTGCATTGATCGATCGGCAGCACCGTGTCTCGATTACCGTGGGAAATAAAACAGCGAGGCATTCCGTTCCGCGCGGCAGGAGTCATGAATCCGGGTGAAAAGGCAAGAATGTGGGGAAATAAATCGCCGTTCGTAATGCCGACGGAAAGGGCATAGGACGCGCCATCTGAAAATCCTGCGATCGCCACCTGATCTGGGTTGATTGCATACCGATCGAAGGTTTGAGCCAGTGCACGATCGAGAAAGGCAATATCAGGACCGTAATCGTTGATAATCACATCCCAGGTTTGCTGGCGTGAGTCTACCGCTAACACAATCATTCCAAAAGGATCTGCTAATTCCCGAACGATTCTCAGTGCCCCTTCTGCGTCGCCACCTGCACCATGCAGCATGAGCAATAGCGGGGCGGGCTGATTTGCTCGATAGGTTGGCGGCACATAGATTAATCCGTCGCGCTGACGCTCTAGATTTAGGGGATGCAGTCCGGGAAAACCTGTTGCGGTGGGCTGAGTGGGGCGAGCCTGTAGCCGCCCTGCTGTCGCGAAACTTTCTGGTCTCACAGTTTTCATTGGGAATCTGTCTCGTTTTACATAGCCGATGAGATGAGAAGGGATGCTGCAAAGCAATTCCTCCTTAAGGGCGATCGCCAAAGCAGCCCCAATTCCACATTGGAGAAAACTACGCCTTGTCCAGTAAGAAGCCAAAATGATTACGGGAGTGCGATTAAGCTCTTTATTTATGCTAAGCCACTGGAGAATTGAATTCACTCATCTTAAGGATTAAAACGGTTTAGCAATTAATTTTTAGGAAATTAAAAACGATGACGCGAGTATTAGACAAGAAGATTCTCTGATAACCCTTTAAACTCCTTCCCCAGATCAATGAATGGCTTTGTCAAGTCTGTAAAAATATCGCCAATGCAAAAAGATGAGAATCAGTCTTTATTAATGCAGTTGATTGAGTCCGGAGGAGAAAATGGTTTTAACTCAGCAAAAACGTGCAATTGGCATATTCACGAAACGTGAGGACCTTGAGGAATCGCTAAATCACTTGAACGATTCTGGTTTTCCAATGAGCCAGGTTTCAGTGGTCGGAAAACACCTGGAAAACAAAACAGTTGGTGAGGTTGAGATTAGCGACCATCTGGGAGACACCAAAGTTAATAAAGCAAACGCGATCGTCGGGGATACTGCGACGATTAGTGCGACCGGGTTTACCCTATTAGGGCTATCGAGCTTAGCTCTCCCTGGACTTGGGGTTATCATTGCCGCCGGAAGTTTAGGAGCAGCGATGGTTGCCACGGTAGCAAGTACAGGAGTTGCGGCAGTTGCAGCGAATCAGTTAGTTCAAGCACTCATTAAGATGGGAATTCCAGACGAAAAAGCCCGGGCATATAGTGACGAACTGCAAGGCGGTAAGTACCTGATCATGGTGGAAGGAACTGAGGACGAGATTCGCCCGGCAGAAGAAATCCTTAGCAATCGTGGAATCTCAGAGTGGGGAATTTATCAACCCGCTGAATCCTGATCTCAATTTTATCTAATTTTCTAATCTGTTAAACCTGATGAGCATTGCCTTCCCCGGAGCATTTAACGTTTCGGGGAATTTTTTGTCTAACTGCTTTCACCCGGCATCGTAATATCATACCTGTGCAAGCAGCAGCGGTAAGGGGCAGAATGGCATCGATATCTCGCCCCTCTACCTAATCTCTTGCCCCCCTACCTAAAGATAGATTTGCACGATCCGGTAATAATAATTATTCTTTAAAGACCTTGCTGCCAATCGGATTCCGTCATTGGCTGATGGGTTGCTTCAGTGAACCCGCGAATAAACAGAATCACGCTGAGAAAGATTTGTTCAGCAACATTTAACCGGTTGTCCAACTTGCCAAACTGAATTAACGCTCGATCGATTCCCCCACTTCTCCGCCCGCTATGGATACTGCTTCAATCTCCAACAATCTGTTTGCCAACGGTGGCGAGATGGGACGCCTGATGCGCCAGATGGACTGGTCAAAAACGCCATTGGGTGAGGTCGAAACCTGGTCACAGAGCTTAAAAACGACGCTGCGGATTGTGCTGACTTCACGTCAACCCATGTTTGTTTGGTGGGGCGAAGACCTGATTAATCTCTACAACGATGCCTACCGAGATTTTCTCCACGCCAAGCATCCCGCTGCGCTGGGACAGTCTGCAACTGAGGTTTGGCGCGAAGTCTGGGATCAGCTTGAACCCCGAATTGAATCGGTGATTCACAAAAACGAGGGAACGTTTGACGAAGCCTTGCCCTTTATCATGGAGCGCAAAGGCTACCCGGAAGAAACCTATGTGACGTTCTCCTACAGCCCCATTCCGGGCGATCGTGAGGAGATTGGTGGGCTGCTTTGTGCCTGTACCGACGACACCCAGCGAATTGTGGGCGAACGTCAACTTGCACTGCTGCGAGAACTCGCTGCAAAAACAGCAGATGCCCGCACCTTTAACCAGGCTTGCAGTCTCAGCATTGAAGCGCTGTATAGCAATCCCTATGATCTGCCCTTTGCGATGATTTATCTGGTCGATCCCGACCAGCAGCAGATTGTTTTAGCAGGGACAAGCGGCATTGATCCGGGTCATCCTGCGGTGCTGCAAACTGTTGATCTAGACTCTCCCTCTGCTTGGTCGCTTGCTGAAGTGCTGGCAACGCAAAAAACCGTTTTAATCCGTGACTTAGCTGCGAGATGGAGTCATCTGCCCACGGGAGCCTGGGAGCGTCCGCCCCATCAAGCTGTTGCCGTACCCATTGCCCCTTCTGGACAAACCGGACGAGCGGGAGTCTTAGTGGTTGGGCTAAATCCTCTGCGGCTGTTTGACGATAGCTATCAGGGCTTTATCAATCTGGTGGCGGGTCAAATTGCGGCGAGTATTGCCAATGCTCAGGCGTATGAGGAAGAACGCAAACGGGCAGAGGCACTCGCAGAAATCGATCGCGCCAAAACTGTCTTTTTTAGCAACGTCTCCCACGAATTTCGCACACCCCTGACCCTGATGCTGGCTCCGGCTGAGGATGCGCTAAACGATCCAGACGAACCCTTGTCGTCAAACCAGCAGGAGCGCATTCAAACGGTGCAGCGCAATGGGATGCGATTGCTTAAGCTCGTCAATACGCTGCTAGATTTTTCCCGGATCGAAGCGGGACGGGTGCAGGCTTCCTATGAACCCACCGATTTAGCGACCTTCACCGCAGAATTAGCCTCAGTGTTTCGATCGGTGATTGAGCGGGCAGGAATGCGGCTGCTGGTGGATTGTCCGCCGCTCCCGGAATGGGTGTATGTCGATCGCGAAATGTGGGAGAAGGTGGTGTTTAACCTGCTCTCAAACGCCTTGAAGTTCACCTTCGCAGGCGAAATTGCGGTTAGCTTACAGTGGCAGCACGACCACGTTGAACTGCAGGTGCGGGATACGGGTATTGGCATTCCCGCTGCCGAGCTACCCCATTTATTTGAGCGGTTTCATCGCGTGAAAGGCGCACAGGGACGAAGCTTTGAAGGTTCGGGAATCGGGCTTTCTCTGGTGCAGGAATTGGTGAAGCTTCATGGTGGAACGATCGCCGTGAGGAGCATCGAAGGACAAGGAACCTGCTTTACCCTTTCTGTTCCCACGGGAACGGCTCATCTCCCATCCGAACGCCTACAACACAGCGAAGCCGATCGCCTAAGCGCAGCTCGCACCCTGGTCTCGACGGCACTCAACTCGAACCCCTACCTGGAAGAAGCCCTTCGCTGGCTATCGGAGGTAAGCACAGGCAACGAATCAGTCATAACCCTATCTCCCCCACTCTCCACCGCCTCACTCCCCATTCCCCCCTCTTCCCTTTCCCCTGCCGCTGCCGCTCGCATTCTCCTTGCCGACGACAATGCCGATATGCGCGACTATGTGCGGCGGTTGTTGAGTCAGCAGTACGAAGTCAAAGCAGTCCCAGATGGGGCATTGGCTCTGGCTGCAATTCGTCAGCAACCTCCTGATCTGGTTCTCACGGATGTCATGATGCCCAACCTGGACGGCTTTGGTTTGCTGCAAGCCTTGCGAACCGACCCACAAACCAGAGAAATTCCCATTATTCTGCTGTCTGCCCGTGCTGGGGAAGAGGCTCGCATTGAAGGACTCGAAGCGGGAGCCGATGACTATTTGGTCAAGCCTTTTTCTGCCCGTGAATTGCTGGCGCGCGTGGAGGCGACTTTGAAGCTGGCACAACTGCGGCGAGAAGTCTCCCAAACGTTAGAACGAAGTGAAGAACGCTATCGAGCCTTTGTGCAGCAGAGTTCAGAAGGCATTTGGCGTTTTGAAGTCGAGCAACCCATCGAAATCGATCGCCCTGAGGCAGAGCAGCTAGAATGCTTCTACCAACACGCTTACCTAGCAGAGTGCAACCAGAGGTTTGCTGAGATGTATGGCGTTGCCTCTCCTCAAGATCTCATTGGAGCAAGGCTAACGGATTTTTTTGCGCCAGCAGACTCTCGCAATCTGGAGTATTTACGTGCCTTTATTCGCGGCGGCTTTCGGCTCAGTGATGCAGAGTCTTACGAGGTCGATCAACAGGGGAATCCCAAGATTTTTTTGAATAACCTGATTGGCATCATTGAAAACCGGAAATTGGTGCGTGTCTGGGGCACTCAGCGGGACATTACCGCTCGTAAACAAGCCGAGCTGGAACGTGAAGCTTTACTGGCGCGTGAACGTCATTATGTAAATCAGTCGCAGGAGCTCACGATCGCCGCACTTAGCATCAATTCTGCTCTTTCGATGCAAGAAGTCCTGCAAGTCGTCACTGATCAGGCGGCTGCGATTATCGGTGCTCACCAGTCTGTTACCAGTCTGACCATCAACCAGAACTGGGCACAGGCAATTACTGCCGTTTCCCTGTCAGAGAAGTATGCTCAGTGGCGAGACTACAACGAACTGACCAATGGAACGGGCATTTATGCCTGCGTCTGTCATCTGAATCGCCCGCTGCGAATGACCCAAGCCGAACTAGAGGCTCACCCGCACTGGAAAGGATTTGGCGAAGCAGTAGACCGACATCCCCCCATGCGCGGCTGGCTCGCGGCTCCCCTGATCGGACGCAACGGACAGAACATTGGATTGCTCCAGCTTTCGGACAAATACGAAGGCGAGTTTACCGAAACCGATGAGTCTATCCTGGTGCAGCTTGCCCAAATGGCATCGATCGCCATCGAAAATACCCGGCTCTATGAAGCCGAACAGCAGGCGCGATCGAACGCAGAAATGGCCCGTGAAGAAGCACAGGCAGCAAACCGGATCAAAGACGAATTCCTCGCGGTTCTCTCCCACGAACTGCGATCGCCCCTGAACCCCATTCTGGGCTGGGCAAGGCTGCTGCAAACGGGCAAACTGGATGCTGCTAAAACTTTCCAGGCACTCAGCACAATCGAACGAAACGCCAAACTCCAGGCGGAACTGATTGAAGACTTGCTCGATGTCTCCCGCATTCTTCAGGGCAAACTCAGCCTCAATGTCAGTCCAATCAATTTAGCTGCCACGGTTCAATCAGCGATCGAAACAGTGCGTCTTGCCGCAGAAGCAAAATCTATTTCAGTCGCAGCCCATCTGGATACTGAAGTCGGGCAGGTCTTTGGGGATGCTACTCGCTTGCAGCAGGTGGTGTGGAACTTGCTCTCGAATGCCGTCAAATTTACGCCTGCTGGGGGACAAGTCGAGGTGCGATTAGAACCGGTAGACGGTCAAGCGCAAATCACCGTTCGCGACAGTGGCAAAGGCATTCCGTCAAATTTCCTGCCTTATGTGTTTGACTATTTCCGCCAGGAAGACGGTGCAACCACCCGGAAATTTGGCGGGTTAGGACTGGGATTGGCGATCGTGCGTCATCTGGTCGAACTCCACGGTGGTACTGTAAAAGTCGAGAGTGAGGGTGAAGGGTTGGGCGCAATGTTCACGGTGAAGCTGCCGTTGATGTCTTCTTCGCCAACGGCAAGTTCCGATCGCCCCCTTACTGAATCATCGCTGAACCTGAATGGAATCCAGGTGTTAGTCATTGATGACGGAATAGATTCCCGTGAATTTGTGACATTTGTGCTGGAGCAGGCAGGCGCAACGGTAGCAACTGCCTCAACTGCTAGCGAAGGATTCTTAATGTTCACCCAATCCCCGCCGGATATGCTGCTCAGTGATATTGGCATGCCGGATATGGATGGCTATATGCTAATGCAGCAAATTCGATCACTGCCCCTAGAGCAGGGCGGACAGGTTCCCGCGATCGCCCTCACCGCCTATGCCGGGGAAATTAATTATCAGCAGGCAATGGCAGCAGGCTATCAGCGGCATCTTTCCAAGCCCATTGAGCCAGAAAATCTAGTGCAGACGGTCGCAGAACTGCTTCAGAGTTAGCCAATTTCTGCATCTGGAGGGCGATCTTTCATTGCTCGGAGCTGCACCTGATTCACCAGTTGATATCACGGGTCTACTCTTGTTTCTGCCGCCGCCAGAAGACGCTGGAGAACTTGCTGTAGGGTTTTGGCTTCTGATTCACTGACATGAGCCGCAAAGTACTCGACGATGCCCGCTGCATAAACTGACCACATTTGCTCCTGCATCGACAGCCCAGCAGGAGTCAGCGCCGCATAGGTTCCCCGACGATCGCTGGGGCAAGATTTACGACAAAGCAACTTTGCCTGCTCCAGACGATCGACCAAGCGAGTCAGGTTACTGCGACTGAGCAATGTTTTGTCTGCTAGCTCACTCAGGCGGAGCTGATGATTCGGAGCTTCCTTTAAGCTCAGCAGCACATCGTACCATTCCAGTGGCGGCAACTCTGCCTGAGCTAATTGTTGCTCAATCTGGTCAGATAGTCGTTTGTGAGCAGTCAGAAACAAACGCCAGACCGAGCTATAAAGCTGATTGAGTTGAGGTTGGGTGTTCATACGCCCAGTATGACAAAAAAATAGTTGCACTTTCAACTAAAGGGTGTTAACTTAGTTTTAGTTGCAAATGCAATCACTTCAAATGCAACCACTCCAAATGCAATCATCAAATTTGGAATTACTCCATCCACTCCTTTTAGGAGGCATTCAATCATGACTACGAATCTGGAAACAACGGTTGATCTCAAAGCTGCCTTCGAGGACATCAAAAATCTGGTGCTGTCAGGCAAAGCAATGGAAGCCTTTGAGAAGTACTACGGGAATGATGTTGTCATGCAAGAAAACGAACATCCTCCCACGATCGGCAAGGACGCCAACCGTCAACGAGAAGAGGAATTTTTTAGCAAGATTGTCGAGTTTCGGGCGGGCGAACTCAAGAATGTTGCCTTTGGCGAAAACGTCATTATCTCCGAGTGGTTCTACGATTACACGCATCAGGATTGGGGCAAGCGCACTTACCACCAGGTTTCAGTGCAGCAGTGGAGAGACGGCAAAGTATTCCACGAACGGTTTTATTACGGAGCGTAGGAGGTGTTGTCCA
Organism: Leptolyngbya sp. GB1-A1; assembly: GCF_039962475.1. Classification (NCBI taxonomy): domain Bacteria; kingdom Bacillati; phylum Cyanobacteriota; class Cyanophyceae; order Leptolyngbyales; family Leptolyngbyaceae; genus Leptolyngbya; species Leptolyngbya sp. GB1-A1. The sequence goes on from NZ_JAMPLI010000005.1 coordinate 14,092, forward strand.
GATGCTCAACCTTAAACTCATCCGCCCCCGGTTCGGTTTCGATCGCCAGCATTCAATCGTGACGCGCATGGAGAAATCCAATTCTCTGGATCGTGAGTCTGTTAATTTCGGCAATCAGCCAACGTGTGTGCCAACCCCTTCATCCAACCCAACCTCTTCATCCAATAGAGTACCGCTTTTGCTTATTGATGGAACCATTTTGTTCTAGTCTGCTTTGATTTGTGCATCGTTGAATCAAATTGCGATCGCTTTAACTCAAACGATGACTGTACAACTTTAGCCCACTACACGCTTTCCAGTTGCAATGCGTCAAACCAGAATCTCTTTTGCGATTATTTCCGTTTGAAATTATGTCATGAGAGTGAATCGATCACTTATCAACTCAGTTTATCCTTTTGAATCTACATTCAATTCAACAAAACCCAAGGGGTATCAATCATGAGACGTTCTATTTTTGCAACACTGTCTGCGATCGTTCTTGTCTCTGCTGCAACGCCCGCATTTAGCAATTTCGTTCATTCTGGAGCAGTTTCTCAGACGATCAGCGAAGGACAACAAGACCAACTCAACGCCCGTAATTCCCGCCGGGAACAAGAGCGGAATGAAACGCTGAATGCTCGAAACTCGCGTGCCCAGCAAGAACGCTACGAAACGCTAAATGCTCGAAACTCTCGCTGGGAGCAAGAGCGGAATGAAACGCTGAATGCTCGAAACTCGCGTGCCCAGCAGGAACGCTACGAAACGCTAAATGCTCGAAACTCTCGCCGGGAGCAAGAGCGGAATGAAACGCTGAATGCTCGAAATTCCCGTGCCGAGCAGGAACGCTACGAAACGCTGAATGCTCGAAACTCTCGTGCCGAGCAAGAACGCTACGAAACGCTGAATGCTCGAAACTCTCGCCGGGAACAAGAGCGGAATGAAACGCTGAATGCCCGAAATTCCCGTGCCGAGCAGGAACGCTACGAAACGCTTAACAGCTAATTAGCTTAAGAGCTAATCGATCGTGTGGCCACTGAGTGATGACGGTTGGGGATAAACTCGTGATCGTTGCAAGGCAGTTTCTACCCGAATGACTCGAAGCTGTTCTCCCAATTGTTTGATTCAGTGCAACATTCCTGGTTCAGTCACAAAAACAGATTAATGGTGTGGGAGGTAAGCCTGGACTTGTCTCCCTACCTTCCTGTATCTGGCATTAATTAACTCCAGCTTAGGAGAAACAGCACACTCAGCAGTAGCTCTGTGACAACCCCACCCAGGTTCTTAACGGTGACGCTACGATCGACCACACTAGACATTAAGCGGACAATCGCAGCTCCCAGGGAAGCAACCCCCAGAACCGTAAATGCCTCCGCCGACTGTAGCCATAAACAGGCTACGGCTAACCCGATAAAAAAGCTCCCCAGCGTCGATCGAATTTCAGAAACGCCAATGGGGGCAATGGGTTGAATGCCGACAAACGCAGCCATCGGTTTGGGAAAGAGCAACGCGGCGGTTCCGAGAAGGAGCAGGAACACGGCGGCAAAACTAGGGGCAAGCTGGATAAAGGTTTCCACAAGCAGAATTAAGAAAAACTATCTCTATTTGGGGCTGTCTGTGCAGGAGTGAAGGACTGTCGATCGATAGAACTCCTGATTGAACTTTTACTTCTACTTCTTATTTCCACTTCTTACTTCCACTTCCGGCGGTTAATCCTGCCTGCACCATTGCCACTTCCTCCGCTCTGTACCTGGTATCTACCAACATTGTGGCTTGATGGTCTAGAAAGTTCGAAACTATAGGCGAAATTATAGGGGAAGGCTGTTGCTATAAAGATAAAATCCGCCTTCTAAATTGATGAAATATTAGCCCTTCGCAAGCTAGATCTCACGCGATCGTTAGTCCTCCATTTGTCAGATGTATTTCTAGTTCTGCCTGACTAGATTAGAAGTATCTAATCATTAATGTGATTTATTGTTCGTGGAGTTGGGCTGTGTTTCCAGAGAAAATTGCTTCTCCAGGGTTAAGCCATATTTAACAGGAGTGCTAAAGCCATTTCACAGCACCAGCTTTTGCAATCCACTGCAATCTACAAGGCAGCTTTGCTTATCTGCGGTATTGGTTGCTTTAAGAGGCAAAGCATGAAGCTGAGAATGAAGTTAGGAATAACGTTTCTCCGGGTTGCATCAAGATAATTCGCTGTCTTGCTATCAGAAGTTCGGCTTCGATTCACCAAATAGCAAGCTTTTTGCCTGGAAGAACCCTCTGGAAGATAAGTTGAAGTTTAATATGAAGCCTATTTTGCATAAAGTTCAGAAGAAGATTTCCGAAACAGCTTCCGATTTTAGCTATCGGTTGGAGCAGGTGAAATATGCTCAAAAACTGCCCGCTCTATCTCCGGTTGATCGCCAGATTGTGGATGAAATTAATCATGAGGGGGTTGCTGTTCGATCGCTAGACGATTTGTGCTTTTCTTCGACTCCATCCCTGCAAGAAGCATCTAACCGTTTGATTCAAAATCTGGGAAAATCAGCATTCGCAAATCCGGAGGAGATAGAATACGAAGAGGGTTTTCGGCATTGCGCTCCGGTTAATCCCAGCCGGATTGCAAAGGAGTATCCAGCGCTTTATTTGTGGGGGCTGGACGATCGAATTCTCAATATTGTCGAAAATTGCATTGGTTTACCTATTGCTTATCATGGGGTCATTGCCCGAAAAGAGGCGAATGACGGGAAGCAGGTTGGCACAAGATTATGGCATCGAGATCAAGACGATCGAAATATTATTCGCATCAGCATTTATCTCAATGATGTTGGGATTGAGGATAGTCCTTTTGAATACATTCCCAAATCTTTAACTCCCTCAATGCGCTCATTCAAAGCCTCAAATTATGTTATTGATGATGACGCGATGGCGGCAGCCGTTCCGCCTTGCCAGTGGAAAGCCTGTACGGGTTTAGCCGGAACCATTATTTTTGCCGCAGCCGCTCAGGTGTTTCATCATGGTAAGGTTCCGCGCTCGAATCGACAGCGAATTGCAGCCTCCTACCATTACACGAGCCGACAGCCCACTAATCCGCAACTCTGTAAAACTTTCTCTTTCAAATCAGGGATTCCTTTCATGGATCACCCATTTACAGCGCGACAGCGAGAAGTGCTCTGGGAATATCAGAACCTTTTACCGCAGCGAAAGCAGGAGAAAGCTTATTGCCACTCTTAAAGCTCGTGCTGCCCAGAATTCCCACCGCGATCGTATTAATCTGTTGTACTACTGAGCAGCGGATCCTTAGCAACCGATACGGAGCTAATATAATACAGAGCCGATATAGTTAAAGTCGATACAATAGGGACATTAACAGCGTTTGAAGTGTTTGAGTAAATCTGGGGAACCAGAAGCAGGAGTGCGACCGATGCTCTGCCTCAAAATCCGGTCTGGAATGCGATCGCTCCGTTACCGCACATGACTCCCGCTAACTCCCATCCCCTGCCCTCGTCGCTCTTTATGACCGATACCCTGCCGTCCACGCTTTCCACTCCTATTCCTGAAAATGAAACCGAGCGGCTGGCAGCCCTGCATCGCTACAAGATTCTTGATACGCCCCCCGAAGCCGCTTTCGATCGCATTACCCGCCTGGCAGCACGGCTATTTGAGATGCCGATCGCCCTCATTTCGCTGGTTGATGAGTCGAGAGCCTGGTTTAAGTCCTGCGTTGGCTTTGGCGCAAGTGAAGTGCCGCGAGATGCCACGTTTTGCAGCTTTGCCGTCTTAAACGATGAGCCGCTGATTATTCCCGATACGCAAAAAGACGCTCGCTTTGCCTGTAATCCCTTTGTGCAGAGTGAACCGGGGGTGCGGTTTTATGCAGGTGCGCCGCTGATCAGTCAGGATGGTTTCCAGTTGGGAACGCTTTGTTTGCTCGATGGCCAGCCCCACGAGCCGTTGACTGCAAAGCAAGAAGCGACTCTGGTAGATCTGGCAGCAATGGTGGTGGATGAACTGGAATTGCGACTGGCAGCGCAAAAAGTTGCTCAAGTGGACAACGCCCTGCTGGAGATTACGCAAGGACTTGCATCGGTGATGGGTGAAGCGTTTTTCGAGGCATTGGTGCAGCATTTTGCCAGGGTTCTCAACACTGATTATGTCTACATCGGTGTGATTGATGAGAATAGCGCTCATCAGTTGAAAACGATCGCCACCTGTGCCGGGGGACAAATTGTTGATAATCTCCAATACCCGCTGCAAGATACGCCTTGCTGGGAAGTGATTCGGCAGGGCAGAGTTTGCTGCTATCCGCACCATGTGCAGGCTCTCTTTCCCCAGGCGCCCTTGCTGAAGCTGCTCTCGGTCGAAAGCTATGCAGGGGTTCCCTTCTTCGACTCGAACGGTAATCCACTGGGATTGTTGAGCGTGATGGATGGCAAGCCGCTAGAGGACGTTCATCTGACGAAATCTCTGTTAACCGTTTTTGCCAATCGCATTGCCACCGAGCTAGAGCGTCAGCAGGCGGAGATAGACCTGCGCGAATCCGAGGAAAAATACCGCAGGCTGTTTGAGTCAATCGACGAAGGCTATCTTCTGGCAGATGTGATTTTCGACGAAAACGATCGCCCAATCGATGTTTTTTATCTTGAAGCAAATCCGGCTGTGCAGCGCCTCACCGGACTGGATTTCGTAGGAAAACGACTGCGCGAGCTTGACCCAGGGTACGAATCCCAATGGTGGGAAACCTATGGAAGAGTTGTCCAGACTGGTATTGGCGAACGCCACCAATTTTATACCGAGCCGCTGAAAGGCTGGTACGATTTCTACGTCTTCAAAGTAGAGGGGGCGCACCACCATCGAGTTGCGATCATTTTTAATAACACTACCGATCGCAAAATGTCCGACCAAGAGCAGGAGCGATTTTTTGCCGTCGCGTCTGATTTGCAGGTGATTACAAAAACAGACGGCTACTTTCAGTGGGTTAGCCCCAGCTTTGAGCGGATGCTGGGCTGGACGCAGGCGGAAATGACTTCTCGCCCCTGGACTGATTTTGTTCACCCCGACGATATCCGCCCCTCAGTTTCGGAAGCCGACGCCCTTTTCTCCGGCAGCGAAACCTTTGCCTTTGAGAACCGCTATCGACACAAAGACGGCTCTTATCGATGGTTGCTGTGGAGAGCGCAGCCCTATCCTGAAGAACAGGTTTTTTACGGGGCTGCTGTCGATATCACCGTCGCAAAGCACCTCGAACAGGATCGCAAACAGTCTGAAGCCGCCTTACGAGAAAGTGAGGAGCTAAAGGATCGCATTCTAGAGAGCAGTCAAGACTGCATCAAACTTCTAGCGTTAAACACCGAAATTTCCTATATCAGTCCGGGAGGGCTACGGCTACTGGAAATCGATGATTTCTGTTCGATTTTGCATACCCGTTGGCTGGAGCGATGGCAGGGCGAAGATCGGGAAAAGGCACAAGCGGCGATCGCTGCCGCCACAGAAGGAAATGTCGGACAATTTCAAGGCTATCTTCCGACTGTGAAAGGCACGCCCAAGTGGTGGGATAGCGTGATTACGCCAGTGCGAGATGCCGTCGGGCAAGTTGTGCAGCTTGTCGTAATTTCGCGCGACATTACCGCCGCGAAGCAGCATGAAGCCGAGCGCCAAAAAGCTGAACAAGATCTGCGAGAAGCCCATGTGCAGCTCGAAGCAGCTTTAGTGGCAGGCGGCGTTTATACCTGGCGGTGGAATATTTCTGCCAATCGGATCGTTGTGAACTCGGCGTTTGCTGGTTTATTTAACGTAGATGTTGCGATCGCCACGGCAGAAGGATTGCCGATCGAGTTCTTTATCAATTCGATGCACGAGGAAGACCGTCCTCACGTTTCAGCGAAAATTCAACAGGCGATCGAAACAGGTGAAGTGTACACGGCAGAGTACCGAGTTCAAACCGCGGCTGGCGAAGAGCGATGGGTTAAGGCACGGGGTCAGGTCGAGTATGCCCCAGATGGCACGCCGATCGCGTTTCCGGGAGCACTGGCAGATATTACCGATCGCAAACAGGCAGAAGCGGCGATTCACGCGAGCAGTGAACAGTTTAAACTGTTGGCAGAATCCGCCAGCAATTTGCTGATTGTCGAAGACCCGAAGGTTTATTTAGCGACATTGTTTGAAAAAATCGCAGCGCATTTGCAGCTTGAAGTTTACTTTAATTACTTTTTCCAGGAAGAGCAGCAGCGATTAGAATTGCATACCTATGGCGGAATTTCAGAAGACCTTGCTGCCGCCGCTCGATTTTTAGAGTTGGGTCAGGGAGTGTGTGGCAATGCAGTGCAGCGTCGCTGTCCGATCGTGGTTGAAAATGCCCTGGAAGCCACCGAACCGCTTGCCTTACCGCTTCAGTCGTTGGGCATCAGAGCCTATGCCAGTCATCCGCTCATCGTAGGCGATCGAGTGATGGGTACGCTGGGGCTGGGGACGTATCAGCGCGACCGCTTTACCCCCGACGAACTGGAGTTAATGCAGGCAGTGGCAGCTCAGGTGGCAGCAGCTTTAGAACGATCGCGCCTGCTCACCGAGCTACAGGTTCGCGCCGAAGCGTTAACTCAGGCAAACCGCATCAAAGACGAGTTTCTCGCTGTGCTGTCCCACGAGCTGCGATCGCCCCTGAACCCCATTCTGGGCTGGACTCGCCTGCTGCAAACCGGCAAACTCGACCCTGCTCGCCAAGCTGAAGCCTTAAACACGATCGAACGCAATGCCAAACTGCAATCGCAGCTCATTGAAGACTTGCTCGACATTTCCCGCATTATGCAGGGCAAGTTATCTCTTACAGTGGCGCCGGTCAGTTTAGCGTTTGTGATTTCGTCGGCGATCGAAACGGTGCGGCTGGCAGCCGAAGCCAAAAACATCGACATCTTGCCTGACCTTGATTCGGCGATTGCTCCGGTTTCTGGCGATGCAGCCCGTTTACAGCAGGTGGTGTGGAACTTGCTGACGAATGCGGTTAAATTCACGTCAGCGGGCGGAAACGTGACTGTCGAATTGCGTCAGCTCGATCAGTTTGCGCAAATTCGAGTGATTGATAATGGCGTGGGTATTCGTCCATCCTTTCTGCCCCATGTGTTTGAGTATTTCCGACAGGAAGACGGCTCAACCACGCGCAAATTTGGCGGACTGGGGTTGGGGCTGGCGATCGTGCGGCAAATTGTCGAACTGCACGGTGGCACAGTGCAAGTTGAAAGTTCTGGAGAAGGGTTGGGAGCGACGTTTACCGTCAAACTGCCGCTGTTAAGGAGTGGGAGAGATGGGGAAACGGGGGAACGGGGAGCAACCCATTCCCTCACCGTCTTATCCCCTCATCCTCTCAGCGGATTGCGCGTCCTGGTGATTGATGACGAAATGGACTCGCGAGAATTTGTTGCGTTTGTTTTGGAACAGGCAGGAGCCAATGTCACGACTGCCTCGACTGCAACAGAAGGATTTTTGGCACTCACGCGATCCCCGCCGGACGTGCTGCTCAGCGATATTGGAATGCCGGAGATGAATGGCTATATGCTCATGCGGCAGATCCGGGCACTTGCACCCGCTTTAGGTGGACAAATTCCGGCGATCGCCCTGACCGCCTATGCCTCAGAAGGGGATCAGCAACAGGCACAACAGGTCGGATTTCAACGCCATATGGCAAAGCCGATCGAACCAGACCTTTTGATCAGCGGGATCACTGAATTGTTGAACGTTGAAGCATAATGAGCAGCTTTAACCGGCTAGGATTAAGACAGCACCATTGGGTCAGAAGTGGCAAGAATCGCGATCGTTCTGTCACCTCCCCTGTTCTCCACGATTTCTTATTCTGTGTTACCGTCTTAGGTAAGGCTTATTTTCGGGCGTGTAATTCGTTCCACCAGCGTTTCTCCGAATCTAATTCTCTACATTGATGGTTTTGGAGAATCTTTATGTCAATTTATGTGGGCAACCTATCCTACGAGGTCACGGAGGATGGTTTGAATCAGGTTTTTCAAGAATACGGAACGGTGAAACGAGTTCAACTTCCGACCGATCGCGAAACAGGTCGGCTCCGTGGATTTGCTTTTGTTGAAATGGGAACCGATGCAGAAGAAACTGCCGCGATCGAAGCACTTGACGGCGCAGAATGGATGGGACGCGATCTAAAAGTCAATAAAGCAAGACCCCGTGAAGAAAGAGGTTCTGGCGGCGGTGGCGGCGGCGGTTGGGGCAACCGGGGTAATTCTTCTCGACGCTACTAAATTCGGGAATTAAAATCATCGCTTTTTGAACGCTCAAGTCTAAGGCTGGTTGGTGGCTTTTTAGAAGCAAGCATTTTTCTTCACCAGCCTTAGTTGATCTAATTAAATAAGGAAATTGAATGACCCAAGTTATTCCTGGTGAGAATGAAGGAATTGAGTCAGCATTGCGTCGATTTAAGCGAGCAGTTTCCAGAGCAGGAATTTTTCCAGATATGAGGAAGCATCGCCATTTTGAAACCCCAATCGAAAAACGGAAGCGCAAAGAGCTTGCAAAGCATAAACAGCGCAAGAGAAAGTTTCGACCATAATTGGGAATTGAGTTTAAGGGCGATCGAATTCATTTATTCTGGAAATATTTGACTATGAATACTAAAGAACTTTGCAGCCGCTATTCAGCAGGACAACGAGATTTCAGAAACCTGAACCTGATGGCAGCAAATTTGAGAAACCTGAACCTGGCTGGCATTAATCTCAGCGGTGCCAATTTAACAAAGGCAAATCTCACCAAAACAAACTTGAGTCAGGCAAATCTCACGGGTGCAATCCTGACTGGGGCAAATTTAACTGAAACAAATTTGACAAGCGCAAATCTGGTGGATGCCAACTTAAGTGACACCAGCCTGGCATCGGCTAAGCTGAATCGAGCCTGCTTGCGTGGAGCGACGATCCCGAAGGACATGTATCCCAGTACACCTTCTAATCCTCTCAATGTTTCTCTGTCTTAGGAGCGTACTCGCTCGGCACCAGAGAGGCTACATTATTAATTAATGATTGCTGATTAATGATTGCTGATTGAGAGTCGATCGTCTTTTCTGGGTCGATCGTCTTCTCTGTAGTCAGCCCAGTGATCTGCTTAGTGATGTGGCCAGTGATCCGCCCAGTGAATTAATCAACTTCTGGGTGTGTCCCTGATGACAAATAACAGAGTAATTGTTCTTGCTTTAATTGTTCCTGCTTTAATCGCTCTTGCTTTAGCAGTGCAATCGCCTCAATTTCTAGATGAGCTTTAGTAGCACAATCCCTAAGTCAGCTAAAAGCGTAATCGATGAACTAGACAGAGTAGTAATAGGATTTTCATGACTTTCAATATTTCTAATGCTGATCAAAAGAACGATCAGTCACTTATGCTCAATTGGACGAGCATTGCATTTTTTGCGGCAATTCATGGTCTGGCTTTATTAGCCCCCTGGTTTTTCTCCTGGTCAGCTCTGGGAGTTGCCCTCTTTCTGCACTGGTTGTTTGGCAGTATTGGCATTTGTCTGGGATATCATCGCTTACTGACGCATCGCAGCTTTCAGGTTCCGAAGGGATTGGAATATGCGATCGCCCTTCTGGGGGCTTTGGCACTACAGGGTGGTCCGATCTTTTGGGTTGCGGGGCATCGTCGGCATCACACCTACACTGAAGACATTGACAAAGATCCCTACTCTGCAAAACGGGGTTTTTGGTGGAGTCACATGGGTTGGCTATTTCGCAAACGTCCAGAATTTTTTGAGTACGAATCCAACCGCAAATTCGCACCGGATTTAGCAAAAGATCCGTTTTATCGCTGGCTCGATCGCAATTACCTGCTGCTGCAAGTTCCGCTTGGAATTGTGCTGTACCTGTTTGGGGGCTGGTCGTTTGTGATTTACGGACTTTTCTTCCGATCGGTGATCCTCTGGCACAGCACCTGGTTGATTAATTCTGCAAGTCACATCACGGGTTACCGCAGCCATAAGGTAGATGATAACTCGCGAAATCTGTGGTGGGCAGCGATTCTTACCTACGGGGAAGGCTGGCACAACAACCATCATGCCTATCCCAATGTCGCCAAGGCAGGCTGGAAATGGTGGGAAATTGATATGACCTGGTGGGCGATCGTGAGTCTGAAGCAGCTGGGGCTGGCGAAGAGAATCATTCTGCCGCCGACCGCAGGATAACGCTCAGGATTAAACGCAGGCAAAACATTTGAGTGCTGTATGCAAACGGGGTAAAGTTACTGCCTTAAGCGACAGCACTCGATTTTTTAATGAACAGGTTGATTATCAGGCGAAGGTTGCCTAAACTGAAGTGTAAACAGTGTAAACGTCTATTTCAAAATCTTAAAAGAATCTAAAACAGAACAAGAGAAACTTAACTTGACCCGCAGTAGTCGATAGAGTAGCCGATAGAGTAACGTTTAGGTTTACCTTCTAAGTAACAGGTCTGGATAACAGGTTTGAATCACAGGATGATGAGGCGAATTGAGAATGCTACAAATGTTGATAACAAAGACTGAATAGATTGAACCGGGACTGAACCGGGATTAAACCGGACTTGAACCGGACTTGAACCGAGACTAAACAAAGATTGAACCGAAATTGAATTGAGTAAATATATTATGCGAGTTTTATTACTGTATCCTCTCTTCCCCAAGTCGTTCTGGTCTTTTGATAAAGCTCTGGAACTGATTGGGCGCAAAGTCTCTCTTCCTCCGCTAAGCTTGATTACGGTTGCCGCAATTCTGCCGCAATCCTGGGAGTTTCGGCTGGTCGATCGTAACGTTGGCTATGAAAGTGAAGCCGATTGGTATTGGGCAGACCTGATCATCATTTCCGGCATGATCGTGCAAAAAGACGACATGCTGTATCTGATTGAGAAAGCAAAACGTCGTGGCAAGCAGGTTGCTGTAGGTGGACCCTATGTAACTTCTGTTCCTGAAGCCGCTCAAGAGGCAGGGGCAGACTTTTTGGTGCTGGATGAAGGGGAAATTACCCTGCCGCTCTTTGTTGAAGCACTGGAGCGAGGAGAAACATCGGGTGTGTTTCGTGCCAATGGTGAAAAGCCAGATGTTACCTTTACGCCCGTTCCCCGCTTTGACCTGCTTGATCTCAAGGCCTATAGCGATATGTCGGTTCAGTTCTCGCGCGGATGCCCTTACCAGTGCGAGTTCTGCGACATTATTGTGCTGTATGGGCGGAAGCCGCGAACAAAAACCCCGGCTCAACTGCTGGCAGAGTTGCAGACTTTGTATGACCTAGGCTGGCGGCGATCGATCTTTGTGGTAGACGATAACTTCATTGGCAATAAGCGGAATGTCAAACTGCTGTTGCGAGAGTTAGCTCCCTGGATGGCAGAGCGGGGCTATCCGTTTAGTCTTTCGACCGAAGCTTCGGTTGATCTAGCGCAGGATCAGGAACTCCTGGATCTGATGATTGCTGCGAATTTTACGGCGGTCTTTTTGGGCATTGAAACGCCCGACACCGACAGTTTATCACTGACGCAAAAATTTCAGAATACCCGCAACTCGCTGATCGAGTCGGTGAAAACCATCAACCGAACCGGGTTGCGCGTCATGGCAGGATTCATTATCGGGTTTGATGGCGAAAAATCGGGTGCAGGCGATCGCATTATCGATTTTGTAGAAGCGACTGCAATTCCGCAGGCACTTTTCAGTATGCTGCAAGCGTTACCCAACACTGCACTGTCGCATCGTTTGCAAAAAGAAGGGCGTTTGCTGGACACCGGAAACGAAGCGAATATTCACCAGACGACGTTGATTAATTTTGTTCCCACTCGCCCGGTTGAAGAAATTGCGCGTGAATACATTCGATGCTTCTGGGATTTGTATGAACCCGATCGCTACCTGGCGCGGGTCTATCGTCACTTTATTGACATGACGCCTCAGCATCGCAAGAAAAAGTTTAAGCTGCCTGAACTGGCAGACCTGCGGGCACTGTTTCTCATTTGCTGGCGACAGGGGTTAAAGCGCAATACGCGCTGGCAGTTTTGGCAACAGCTCTTTTCTATCATTCGCCATAACCCAGGCGTGTTTAAGCATTACCTGACCAACTGCGCTCACTTAGAGCATTTCATCGACTATCGTCAGATTGTGCGCGATGAAATTGAAACTCAACTCACACGCTATATGCTGACTGAGTCAAGAAGCACTGAATTAGCTGCAAGTGAATTAGCTGCAAGTGAATTAGCTGCAAGTTGAGCCGATACCTTTACCTTGGGTGAGCGTCCGGCACGATAAGCCTTTGTCGTTCCTGGCGTTTTGGTGAATGCCCTGGCTCGCAGACGAAGCGGCGTGAATAGCGATGTTTCAGGAGGAGTCACCAGGTTCTCTGTCTGTCCTAACAGCAAGAATCCGGTTTGCTCTAAACTCTGATGCAAGCGAGCCAGCACCCGAAGCTGGGTTTCTGGGGTGAGATAAATGAGCAGATTGCGGCAAACCAGCAGATCGATCTGAGGCAGGGGCGGATCTTGAATCAGGTTATGAAGCTGAAAATTGATCGAGCAGTGAAGATCCTGCCGCCAGCAGTAGAGATCCTGACGATGCTCAAAATACTGCGCTTGTAGGGCAGGCGGAATCGCTTCGATCGCATAAGCGGGATAATAACCCTGACGCGCTTGCCGAATGGCATCTGGGTCAACATCGGTGCCGTAGATCTGTACTCGCTGCTGAAATTGCTCGATGCCCAGGGCTTCTGCGAATAGAATCGCCAGTGAATAGGTTTCTTCTCCTGATGCACAGGCCGCACTCCAGATGCGGATCGGTTCGTGGGGTGCTTTGTTCACAATGATCTGCGGGATAATCTCATTTGCCAGATAATCCCAAACGAAGCGATCGCGAAAAAAGCCGGTGAGGTTAATATAAATGGTGTTTAAGAGCTGGGGCACCTCATCGGGCTGCTGCTCTAGATAATCAAGATAATCTTGATAATTTTCAACCTTGAGGCACTGCATGCGCACCCGTGTACGACGCAGGAGTGTAGAGCGTTTGTAGCCTCTGAGGTCAACGCAATGAACCTGGCTGAGATAAGTCAGTAAGTCTTCTAACTCGGTTGCTGCTAATGTTGGAACCATAGGCATGTAGGAGAATCAAGCATCGGAGAAAACGCCAACGTCATCTCTTTCGGGAGAGTAAAAGGGTTCAAGCATCAACAAGATTGACAACGCAATTAGTTTCAGATCTTGACTGAGGTAGATTTTACTCCCCCCGAAGAATAGTCCCTCTGCAAGCAAATTTCAGTACGGTATCGGACAAAGGAAAGGGTCAGGTGAAGGTCGGATGCGCTTTCTTCAGTGAATTTTGCCTTAACTCCTTCCGCTTCGGATGATAATCTCTAACCGGAGTGCAGGGTGTGCTTTCTGACCACAAGATAAGACATAATATAGAAGATATAAAAGATACAGAAGAAATAAAAGATACAGAAGAAATAAAAGATACAGAAGAAATAAAAGATACAGAAGAAATAAAAGATACAGAAGATATAAAAGATGGAGTACAAAACGTGATGAGGACTAAAAATCGCTTGCTGAATGCGATGCCTCAGGCACTATTTTACAAGCTTTCTCCTTTTTTGAGAGAGGTCACGCTACAATCGGGCGATCGCCTCCACGAACCGGGTTATGAGATTCGCCATCTGTACTTCCCACTCAATTGTGCGCTGTCAATTACGATCGTTATGTGGGATGGTACAACCGCTGAAACCGGCATGGTTGGCAATCGAGAAGTGTTAGGCATCAATAGCCTGATGGGAGGTCAAGAAACCACGCAAACGACCTATAATGTGCAAATTCCAGGCAAAGCTTTAAGAATCGATTCTGAGATCTTGCGTAATGAGTTTGATCAGAACAAAGACCTGCGCGATGTGATACTGCGCTATACCCAAGCCTTTATTGCCCAGATCTCACAGACAAGTGCCTGCAATAGTTTGCACCAGATAGACCAGCGGTTGGCGCGTTGGCTTCTGGAAGTGCATGACCGGGTGGAGGGAGATGACCTCGCCCTGACGCAAGAATTTATTTCAAATATGCTGGGGATCCGTCGGGCTGGGGTAACGCAAAGGGCTCAAATTCTGCAAGAGAAAGGTCTCATTCGCTACAACCGGGGGCACATCCACATTCAGGATCGAACAAGGTTAGAGGCATACTCCTGTGAATGCTTTCGGACCTTAAGAGAAGAATACGATCGCCTTCTACCAGTGAATTCAGGTATGGTACCGTAGCATTGATTACTGGAGCATGTGTTAATAGAGTATTGATTACTGGAGCATGTGTTGCTGAAGTAAGGTCGCGAAACTGTGAGTCAGAAGCAATCCATTTTGCCAACTATTTTGCTGGTTGAGCCAGATGACAGCGTTAGACCTATTCTCGTCGAGAACCTTCGTAATTGGGGTTACAATGTCATCGTGACGCTCGATGTAGCAGACGCAATTCAATGGGTCAGGGGGAAAGGCAAACTTTTTGACCTGCTTCTGATGAATCAATTTGGGCGATCGATCGAGGAGTTTATCGACATCGGGCGTAACATTCGCCAAGAGGCAGACGTTTCTAGCACCACCCCCATTGTGATCATGGCAGAGCAGTATGGCGTTGAGCTAGAAGGGCAAAACGTGCAGATGGGTGAAAGCGAGTATGTGACTTATCTGGAAGATGGGCAGCAGCTCCGGCAGCTTCTATACCAGCTTTGCCCGGTTTGCCACAGCTAATTGGGCACAACTAATTTGGTACAACTAATACACTGCCAGGGGTAACGATATCTGAGCTATTTTGTTTGATCGTACGAAACCGTACCGACTCCGCCCTTGTTAAGAATTATTCTAAGTCTAGGGTGTAAACCTTATTGCCTTATTGTGGAATCCTGGGGAATGTGCGTCTTGTCTACATCCGTTGTACTAAACCCTTTTGCTGTGAAAATATTCCCTGCTATGTGGAGTCTAACCGGGTTACGGAGTGGTCTGCGAGTGCTCGTGGTCGATAGTAATGCGGACTCCAGAGACCTATTAATAATCTTATTTGAAGAATACGGGGTTGAAGCGATCGCGGCAGATTGCGTTAGTGAAGCGCTCAAAATCATGCAGCACAATCCCCCCGATCTTGTGATTAGCGAGCTTGCTTTGCCCGGTGAAGATGGCTACTCGCTGATACGCCACATTAAAGCCCTTGAACTTGCTCACAACCTGCACATTCCGACCCTCGCCCTGACTGGATGCACCACTGCAAACAATCGGATACAATCTCTTGCTGCTGGCTTTTGCAAGCACTTATCGAAACCCGTAAACCTTGATGAGTTAATTGCAGCAGTCGCCTGCGTAACAAACTTCGGTCAGGTAGCAACTGTTTATCAATAACCCAATTTCTCTCAATATTGAGATATGTTCTCTATAGAGCCTCTCAGTGCTCTTTTTAAAGCTTCTAAGACTTCTAATGACCGCTGAAAATCAAATACTGGCGATTCTCTCCCCTGCTGTATTCGATCGGCTTGCCCCTCATCTGGATCACGTCACGCTGGAACAAGGCAAGTTTATTTATACCCCCGGAGAACGGTTAACTCATCTTTATTTCCCGATCGACTGTCTGCTTTCGGTCACGATTACGATGCAAAATGGTGCAACCGCAGAAGTCGGAATGGTGGGCAGTCGAGAAGTGCTGGGCATTCATGCGCTATTGGGAAACGACGTAGGAACCCAGACCGAGGTTGTGGTACAAGTTCCAGGCAGTGCGATGAAGATCGACGTTCAGATTGTGCGAGAGGAGTTCGACCGCAATGGTGAACTGCACGACCTAATTCTGCGCTGTCTGCAGGCATTTCTGGCGCAGGTTTCCCAAACGGCGGCTTGCAACGCACTTCATACGTTAGAACAACGCCTTCCCCGCTGGCTACTCGAAACGCAGGAGCGAATTCACTCTGATCATCTGCTGCTCACGCAGGAATTTATCGCAACGATGCTGGGCGTACGTCGGGCAGGCGTCACGCAGATGGCTCAAAAGCTTCAGGAACGCAAACTAATTCAATATCGTCGCGGCAATGTGCAGATCCTTGACCAGGCTGGGCTGGAAGCTTCTGCCTGTGAATGCTTTAGAAGAATCAAAACAGAATACGATCGCTTGTTAGGGCAACAATAACAAAGCAGTACAAAACAAAGCAGTACAACGAAACAATAGATTCAGGCTATTAGAAACTCAATCGATAGACATTATAGGCTGTAGCCTATATTAGGCAGTCGTTCTAACGCATTCTATAGCGCAACCCGTAACGCAACAATTCCTCAACTCTCTGAAAACCATGCGCTACACACTAACGCATCCTAAAAAAACTTCTCACCTTAAAGATCTTTAGGTCGCTAGACTCACACAAGCCAATCGTAACGATCGCTACACTGAATTAATAAGCTTAGAATCAACAAGCTTAGAATCAACAGGTTTAGAATTAGCAAGCTTAGAATTAGCAAGCTTAAGAAGTTTACCAATTCCTGCTGATCAGTTGATAGATTTTGATCTTTAACTCTTGAGATGAGTTCTATGGAGAGCCTCTCATCCATTTTGGAGCCTCTCGTAAATGATTCCTGAAAATCGGATACTGGCTGCCCTCTCCCCTGCTGTATTCGATCGACTTGCCCCTCATCTGAATCATGTCACCCTGGAACGGGGCGAGGTTATTTATACATCCGGAGAACGGTTAACCCACCTTTATTTCCCGATCGACTGTCTGTTTTCGGTCACGATTACGATGCAAAACGGTGCAACCGCAGAGGTTGGAATGGTGGGCAGTCGAGAAGTGCTGGGCATTCATGCGCTGTTGGGAAACGACATAGGAACCCAGACCGAGGTTATGGCACAAATTCCAGGCAGTGCGATGAAGATCGACGTTCAGACTGTGCGAGAGGAATTCGATCGCAATGGTGAACTGCACGACGTGATCCTGCGCTGTTTGCAGGCATTTCTGGCGCAGGTTTCTCAAACGGCGGCTTGCAATGCCCTCCACCCGCTAGAGCAACGGTTGTCTCGTTGGCTGCTGGAAGCCCAAGAACGGCTCTATGTCGATAATTTGCCGCTCACGCAGGAGTTTCTCTCCACGATGCTGGGTGTACGCCGGGCAGGAGTGACGCAAACCGCACAAAAACTTCAGGAACGCAAACTGATTCAATATCGTCGCGGCAATGTGCAGATCCTTGAACAGGCTGGGCTAGAAGCTTCCGCCTGTGAATGTTTTAGAAGAATCAAAACAGAATACGATCGCTTACTGGGACACCAGTAGCGAGGGAGTGCTTCAGTTTTGCCCGGTTCATTGACACTGCTGTTGCTGAATTAGATCTGCGATCGCTCGAATTAATGTCTCTGGCTCGATCGGTTTAGTCAGGTGTTGCTGAAACCCGGCTGAGAGTGCTTGCTGAGAATTAATGTCTCCGGCATAAGCCGTAAGCGCGATCGCTGGAGTTTGTCCCCCTTGCGCTGGGGAAAGCGATCGCACTTGCCGCATCAGCATGTAGCCATCCATGTCGGGCATCCCAATATCGCTCAGCAGCACATCTGGATGCGATTCGGGCAACAGGGCTAACGCTTCGGTGGCGGAAGTTGCATGAATCACTTTGGCTCCAGCTTGCTCCAGCACAAAAGCCGCAAACTCTAGCGCATCTGGCTCGTTATCGACCACTAAAATTTGAGTGCCCTGTAGATTAAAAGCATCCTCGGAGGGTGGGTTGTCTGGAATCGCGGCGGGTTCAGCAAGCATCAGCGGTAGCGTGACTGTAAACGTTGCGCCCTGCCCCTCTCCTGGGCTTTCTGCCCACACCGTTCCCCCATGCGCCTGCACCAACTGACGCACGATCGCCAACCCCAGCCCCAGTCCGCCAAATCGACGAGTCGTTGCGCCATCGGCTTGCCGGAAGTAGTCAAACACATAGGGCAAAAAGTTCGGGTGAATGCCGATGCCCGTATCGTGGACAATAATCTGAGCCTGGTGATTCGCCTGTTCTAACCAGACTTCGATCCGTCCTGCTTCTGGTGTAAATTTGACCGCATTTGAGAGCAGATTCCAAACGACTTGCTGTAATCGGGTCGCATCTGCCATCACGACTGGAACTTGCGGATCGAGCCTTGTCTCTATTTCGATCGCCTTCGCCTGGGCTGCAACCTGTACCGTTTCAATTGCAGCGCGAATGATTGCTGCCAAATCCGTCTGTCCTACGTTAAGGCTCAGCTTGCCGCGAAGAATGCGCGACATATCCAGCAGATCTTCAACGAGCTGGGCTTGCAGTTTGGCATTGCGCTCGATCGTCTCCCAGGCTTTTGCAGTTTTTGCGGGGTTTAAGTTCCCTTTCCGCATAAGCTGTATCCAGCCCAGAATTGGGTTGAGGGGCGATCGTAGCTCGTGCGAAAGCACTGCCAAAAACTCGTCCTTCATCTGGTTGGCTTCCTGCGCCTGCTGATACAACCGGGCGTTATCGAGTGCCAACGCTGCCCGATGTCCCAATTCTTCTACCAGTGCTAGATCGATCTGCGTGTAGTGGCGATTCGAGCTTGCGGTTGAACAAACGGTTAACGCGCCCAGCTTTCGACCATGCGCGATCAGGGGAACCGTAATCAGCGATCGCAGCTCACACTCGCGCATAAATTGCAGATGGTCAGGATCGATCGCGGCTGTTTCCATCCATGCATCAGTCACATGAGAAACCAGATTTGCCTTACCCGTGACCAAAACCTTTATGATTGGGTGGTTCTCCCGCTCCTGGGGAGGAGTATATCGCTGGAGCTGCTCAAACCAATCTCGCTTTGCCGGATCGCGGTGATGCCATGCCACTCGTTCAATCTGCTGACGGGTGCTGAGGATATCAAAGAAGCAAAAATCAGCCAAAAACGGAACTGCGAGCCGCGCAATGTTAAACAGCGTGGTTTTGTAATCGAGTGTCCCCGCTAATACCGCGCTTGCCTGAGACAAAAACCGCTCCCGCTCCTGTGCCTGGTGCGTTTGGGTGATATCTTGCAGAATCTTGACCAATCCCTGAACCTTGCCTGCTTCATCACGCAGTTGCATCATCAAGCCACTGGCAAAGAAACGGCTCCCATTTTTGCGAAGATGCCAGCGTTCATCCTCTGCTCGTCCCTCATTAAGCGCCGTCTGAAGTTCCTGGTCGGCTTGTCCA
Source organism: Leptolyngbya sp. GB1-A1 (assembly GCF_039962475.1). Classification (NCBI taxonomy): domain Bacteria; kingdom Bacillati; phylum Cyanobacteriota; class Cyanophyceae; order Leptolyngbyales; family Leptolyngbyaceae; genus Leptolyngbya; species Leptolyngbya sp. GB1-A1. The sequence goes on from NZ_JAMPLI010000005.1 coordinate 33,206, forward strand.
GTCTCTCGATCTTCGGGCGTAAAGATGATGTAATTCGGTTGACCGATAATTTCAGACTCTTCGTAACCCAATATCCGTTCGGCTCCGGGATTCCAGCTCGTGACGATGCCATTAAGGTCGAGCGTAAAGATGGCATAGTCTTTCACGCTTTCAACAATCAAACGAAAGCGAGATTCGCTCTCGCGCAAGGCGGCTTCTGTTTGCTGGTGGATGACTTTGTCTTGTTTGCGCCCCGTAATATCTCGAAAATAAATACTGAAGCCTACCTTACAGGGATAAGCATGAACCTCCAGCCACATCCTGGAGGCATTATCGAACGTCTCAAAGTGGGTTGCCCCCGACTCTGCGGTAATTCGATCATAGGTTTGTTCAAGAACGGCCGCGATTACCCGATCGCAAGAATTACCTGGCACTGTGCAGGGATCTGTGAAGGTCTGCATTTCCTGGCGCGACTTTCCAAGCAGTTCTTCGGGTTGCAAATTGGCTAGCCGAGCGGCTTCCTGGTTGGCATAGGTGATTCGCCAGTCCTGATCCACACATACAAAGGCATCAGTAATGCTTTCTAGAATCTCAATCGCTCGCTGTGCCGATTCATCCAAGGCTTGTCGGGTGGCTTCGGCTTCTCGACGGGCAGCTTGCTCATGCTGCAAAGCAACCTCTGCTGTTTGACGCAGATGCAGATTCTGCAAAGCAGCAGCGGTAAAGTCGGCGAGGCTGGTCATGACACGCACATCTTCGCGATCAAACTGCCGAGTTTCGTCATGCGACACAATCCAGATCGCGCCAAATGGCTGATTTGCGCCTATTAACGGAATTACCAAACCCTCAACGATCGTCGGTTTCGCTTTCTGAATATACGTGAAATACCGCTCAGGATAGGAATACAGTTGCGGCGATCGGTTGTCCAAACAGACTCCGCAGGGACTAAAGTGCCTGGGTGCTGTGCTCCCCTCATAGTCTGCTAATGTTCCAACCACGGCAACCCAGCGAAAGACTTCCTCCCCATCGGGCGTCACTTCCAGTAAGCTGACTCCGGCGGCTTCTGCTTGGCACAGATCTTTCGCCACCGTCACTAGTGTCTTGAGCAGGGTTTGGGATTGTTCTGCAAACTGCCGCGCCAATGTATGTAGGGCTTGAGTCTCCGCTTGTAGGTTTGGGGTTCGGGGCGACCTTTGTGCTAACGCTGCTGTAATCAAAATATCGTTCAAACCCACAGAGCATGACGTTTCAGACATCCGATTTCCCCTCTGGAAAATACTCCTCCAACAAGGCTTTCCCCGCTTCGCCGATCGTTTTCAACAAATCTTCGATCAGCTTCAGTGCCATTGGTGAAGGCAGTGAATGCCCCTTCTCCCAGCGATTCACCGTCTTAAAAGAAACGCCTAATTTTGCAGCAAATTTTTCCTGAGACAGGTTGAGATGCTGTCGCAGATGGCGAACTAAGTCTGCGATGGGTAGAGATGCGGTAGGCATTGCTGCGATTGTCACTTGCTCCACAAGGTCACTTATTACACCATAGGACACAAGGGATAACCTGTTCTACACTCCTAAGGAAGAGGAGGTAGAAGGAAGAGGAGGTATTGTTCTTAATCTTTTTTTAATCTGTTGTTACAGTCTGAATGACTAGTCCCTAGAAACTTACACAGGTTTAGAACACTACCCTATTGAGAATCGGGATTTGAGTACTCAGTTTTGACACTTTCGCAAAAAAGCTCTCCTGAAGATGCACTAGGAAAATTCACGATGCGGTAGGCACGCTAAACTAGCAAGAGGATCAGCAAATATACTGTGTTCGCCGTCTCTGCAAGTACTTGCTCGTCAGAAAGAGGGAATCTCAGCTTGCCAATTCCTCACGCTTGCTTTTGAAGTTAAATCTTATCTATGCGGACCAGTCAGCAAATTGCGACAGAAATCGGTAGTGCATTAAATAATGGTGGGGTAAGTCACAAGATCATGCCAAGTCCAAGGTCGTTGCGTTAATCCTGCTCGCTGGGCAGCAGTAGTCTTTAACCGGCTATGCTGCCAAATCCAGTTGAAATAACTCACCATTAACCGCGTCGTCACCTTCGTTTGTTCCCATCGCTTGCCAAACTTGTTCTGTCTGCGATGCCATCTGTTTAAGTGACGGCAATTTCTGCGATTCTTTGAGCAGGATCATCGGAACATCAAGCGAATTGTGAAACTGATGATGGGGTTTAAGTCGTTCAACAGCGCGAGAAGAACGTTGAGCGGGATTGAAGCGATGAATATGATCCGCAAAGGACAAGTCAATGGCATCAATCGAGGGGGTATTGTATCTCAGGTCAGATTTATCGAAGCACTCTCTGGAGTAACTGCTTAAGACGATGACCTTGATAGATATCGTTTGTCTTTAAAGAGTTTTTGTGACACAACCCCCTTAACGATCGTCCTTGCTCCTAATCTTTTGGCAGCAACGAAAAGTTACTATATATCTGATTATTTGTAGCGATCAACACAATTTTGCAGGACATCCTCGAGCATATATTATATTGAATCTTCTAATAATTACTCAAGCTAATCTAACCTCTTTAAAGCCAATCTCAAGTGATTACTATCGCCTCTAGGGTTCCGGCTGGGCAGAATTGCAAGCAGCGCTGGTCCGAGAGAGGCAGGCTGGCATAGTTGTATCTCCGTACAACGGAGCTAGCTACACGGCGGGATAAAAGCCCGGGAGAAGCCAGACATCTTGCTTAAGGTGCAGCTCTCTTGGGCTTTGTTGTTTGATCAGGTTATTGCACTTAGCGTTCATTTCTCTTTATCGAGGTATTGCTCATGAATTCATCCCTACAAACAAACGCAGTTGAATCAATTAACTTCATTCTGGATTGTCCTGCACTAGGTGATCTCAATGTTCATTGGATTCATGGCTCCATCTCAGCGAAGCATAATACTGATCCCGATATCCAGGTTCATGCTTACAACGAACACACCTATATTTTGCGGCAAAACATGGCAGTGCACTATGAAGCGCCGTTCATATTTTTGTTGTTTGGCAACAATCACGCTATCTTGCTAGATACTGGAGCAACCCGATCGCCAGAGTTCTTTCCCCTGCGGCAAACGGTGGATGACTTGATTGACCGGTGGTTAACCAAATATCCGCGCGACAACTATACTCTGGTGGTGGCACATACCCACTTGCATCGCGATCACTTTGAGGGTGATTTTCAGTTCTTCGATCGCCCCAATACAATAATCGTGGGTCATAGTTTGGCTGAAACAATCGCGTTTTATGGGTTTCAGGACTGGCCCAATAAAGTGGTACCGTTTGACTTAGGGGGACGGGTGCTGCAAGTGATGGGAACCCCTGGTCATGAAGATGCAGAAGTCTCGATCTATGACCCCTATACACAACTCTTTTTTACGGGTGATTTGCTCTATCCGGGGCGGCTCTACATTCGTGACTGGGATGCCTTTTGCAACAGCATCGATCGCATGATTGCCTTCACCGATACCCACCCTATCACCCACTTGCTGGGATGCCATGTGGAAATGTCAATTTATCCACGATTGGATTACTTAATCCGTACCAACTACCAACCTCATGAACGTCCCCTGCAAATGACCGTAGCGCAGCTGCATTCTGTGAAAGAGGCAATCGCCCACATTAACGGAGCTCCCGGTATTTACGCTTTCGATGACTACATTATCTATAACAGTATTCCCGATCGCTACTTCAGCTACGAAAACATGGACCCTAATGCTGCCCCCGGTGATTTGCGTCCGGCTTAATAGCATTGAGCGCTTCATGTCCTAACCATTCACTCATTGGAATCACTCATTCGAACCGCTCCCCTTAGTTTCCTACTCTTCGAGGAACTGCAAGCGTCTAAATAAAAGGGGAACCAAGACACTATTCACTATTGAAGGAATTTCCTCTATGTCTCAGCCTCGCCGTCTGATTCTGCCTCGTCGTAACGTGATTCGTGGGTTGCTTTCCGTTGGAGCTTTTAGTATCACTTCCCAAATTTGGACGGGGTGTACTTCTTCCTCTTCTTCCAGGAGTGATTTCCCCAGTCCATCCTCTTTTACTGCTGGTAGTACTGAACCAATGACGATCGGGTTTATCTATGTGGGTCCGAAAGACGACTATGGCTACAACCAGGCCCATGCGACAGCAGCAGCGCGAATGGCGAGTGATTTTCCCTGGATCAATTTGGTAGAGGAGGCAAGCGTGCCTGAATCCACTGCTGTGCAAGAAACCATGCGCAACATGATTGAGCAAGATGGAGCCAAAGTAATTTTCCCTACTTCCTGGGGATATTTTGAGCCCCACAGTCTGAAACTGGCTCAAGAATATCCAAAGGTGCAGTTTTTCCATCCCAACCACCCCTTAGAGCCATCTCATCCCCAAAATGTCGGTTCCTACTTCAGTTCCCTGATGGAACCCGCCTATCTTACAGGGATTGTAGCAGCCTCCATGTCTAAAACGGGCAAGCTAGGATTTGTCATTCCCAAACCAATTCCAGTGGTGCTGAAAGAGGTGAATAGTTTCACGTTGGGGGCAAAAAGCGTCAATCCGAACATTGTGGTACAAGCCATTTTTACTGGAGATTGGTCACTGCCGCTTAAGGAAGCCGAGGCAACTAACAGTCTGGTAGACCAGCAGGTAGATGTAGTGATTACGCGAGTAGACAGCCCCAAAACGGTAATCACAACTGCTGAACAACGAGGAATTTATAGCTGCGGATATCACGTTAATGAAAAGGACATTGCGCCAAAGGGATTTTTAACGGGTGTGGAATGGAACTGGGAGCAAATTTACAAGAACTATGCCGAAATGTTTCAAAACGGTAAAACCTTGATGAATGGCGGCGTAGCGCAAGTAGTCACCGGCGGATTGAAGGAATCCTTCTCCAAAATTTCCGACTACGGGACAGCAGTGAGACCAGAAGCAAAGGCAGCCGTAGACAAGGCAAAGCAGCAGATTCTGTCTGGGCAATTGACGATTTTCAAAGGCGAGCTAAAGGATAACAAGGGCAATGTGGTAATCGCCGCCGGGGAATCTTACCAACAGGGTGACCCACGGCTCAACGCGATCGATTGGTTTGTAGAAGGGATAGAAGGAGACGTTAAATCGTAGAAGGTTAAGGTATCAGCACGATAATAGCCACACTGGATCATCTGCACCGTATCGCACTGGCAATAATCTAGCAGGGGGAAGGGGGCTAATTCTCGCAGAGCGTGTGCCCAATCGATAATCGATAGGAATGTGGATTAAATAAGGTGTAATTGGGCATTGTTTAGCATTGGATACTGTCAGTGAATTATTTTTTCGTGGCTAAACCGCCCATTCCGTCGTTGTTCAACTTACAAAACTCAGTGAGTTTCAGCCAGCGAACGACGAAGATTCAGGTCCTTCAGTGCGTTAAGCAATGTTTTGCCAACAGTGTCAGCCTTGGAAGAAAGAACAACTCTAAGACTGGAATCTTTACGCAGCAAAGGATAATCATTTGCATCCTGAATACCTTTCTCTCATTCCATTCGCAAACTCGTTCGTGAGTTCATCAACTTCCGCAGGAAAAATTAGCGTCTAACCCTTCTTAGGCTGATTCAGTTCATCCGCAGTTTTTTCGCTGTCCTCAATAATCTTATTCATGCAATCGGGCGTCATTTCATTATCAACGGCATCAATTTGCTGCTGTAGGGTTTGCAGTTCACGATCGATCTGCTGTGCCTGCTGCCGAGCTTTATCGGGCTGATTATCGGGCTGATTCAGGGTTGGCTCACTTTTTGGGTTACTCTCTGGGCTACTCTCTGGGCTACTCTCTGGCTCGCTCATATTATTAATCCTGTGTTTGTCCTACTTTGTGGTTCATTCTTCGATTTTTATCAGCTTCGCGCTTCGTCATCTTTCTGCCCTCTATCTCCTGCCTGAAAAAAATCCGGTGAAGGATTGATACTGAATCAGATTCCTCACCGGGTCAATATTCTCGTGCAAAAGCGTTAGGGTTTAGCGAACCAGCGGCACAGCTTCCCGTTCTTGAGCGGTGTCAGCCGATTGTGGCTTGCGCTGCATTCGCTTAAGCTGGGTAACTGTCAATGCCGTCACTAATGTACCGATCGCAATCGCCACCACATACAAGCCGCCATTGCTGATCGCATTTGGAATTGCCAGAACAAAGATGCCGCCATGAGGCGCACGCAGCGTACAGCCAAACAGCATCGACAGCGCACCTGCTATGGCTGACCCAGCAACGCAAGCAGGCAAAACGCGAACCGGATCTTTTGCTGCAAACGGAATCGCCCCTTCAGTAATAAAGGAAATGCCCAGCACCGAAGCCACTCTGCCCGCCTGACGCTCATCGTCGGAGAACTGCCGTTTAGAGATCAGCGTCGCTAAAGCTAAGCCCAGCGGCGGCGTCATTCCGGCTGCCATCACTGCTGCCATCGGCGCGAACACATTGCTTGCCAGCAAACCAACCGCAAACGTATAAGCCGCTTTGTTAACGGGTCCGCCCATGTCTACTGCCATCATGCCGCCCAGGATCAAGCCCAGAATCACAGCGTTGGTTTGTCCCATGTTTTGCAGGAACGCTGTCATGCCATCCAGAATTGCTTTGACCGGACCACCAAACACATAAATCAGCAGCAAGCCGACCACCAGCGTCGAGAGCAGGGGAATCACTAGCACAGGCTTTAAGCCTTCCAGATTTTGCGGCAGGTTAATTTTATCTCGCACGAACTTGGCAATATAGCCCGCCAGATAGCCCGACACGATTCCGCCTAAGAAGCCCATGCCCAGATTTGAGGCAAGCAAACCGCCCACTAAACCGGGAGCCAAGCCCGGACGATCGGCGATCGAAAAAGCAATGAAGCCCGACAAAACCGGAACAATCAGCGCGAAGGCAGACTTACCGCCAATTTGTAGCAGTGCATCTCCGAGCGTTCCTGGCTCCGGCGTTAAGCCAAACACAAACGACAGCGCGATGATCAAACCGCCTGCGACAATCACGGGCAGCATATAAGATACCCCGGTCAGCAGGTGCTTATACGGACCCGATCGCTGCGCTGACTGATTTGCCTTTGCCTGCCGCACCGATGCCAGATAGTTTGCTTCACCGTCTTCTGCCGGGTCGGGATTGGGCAGTGCCAGGGCAGATTGAATCACGCCTTTCCCATCTTTCAGGGCATGATTGGTCGAGGTTTGGTAAAGTCGTTTGCCGCCAAAGCGTGAAGTGTCAACATAAGTATCTGCCGCGATCACGACTGCATCGGCGCGATCGATCTCTTCACCAGTGAGCTGATTTTTTGCGCCAACTGATCCCTGAGTTTCAACCTTAATGTCATAGCCCAGATCTTCCGCACCTTTTCGCAGAGCTTCTGCCGCCATAAAGGTGTGGGCAATGCCCGTGGGACAGGAGGTGATGCCTACCAAATATTTCGATGTTCCGCTATCGGCGGGTGCGCCAGTTGAGGATGCACTGGTTGGCGCTACGCTGGTCGGGGCACGAGATGGAGCCGACTGTTCCTGTGCCTGCATAACTGCCAGTTCTACCACCCGGCGCGTATCGCGGATTGCCGTGCTGGTCGAGACTAAATAGAGCGGTTTGCCCTGAAAGCGATCGAGATTAACGTGAATATCTGCTGCGAGGATCACTAAATTCGCCGCTGCAATATCCGCATCTGATAGCGCGTTTCTAACGCCGTCTGCTCCTTGGGTTTCAACTTTAATGTCATAACCCAGCATCTCAGCCGTCTTCCGCAGTGCTTCTGCTGCCATCACCGTATGGGCAATTCCGGTTGGGCAGGCAGTCACCGCCACAATTCTTTTAGGTGTTACCATTTTGTTTCCTTCTCATTCACAAAAATCTTGCTTGCATTCCTGATTGCATTAACGACTGATTTAAGGTTCTAAATCGCAGATTTAATTCAAAACCTCAACGCTCACCTGATTCACAAACGACTCAATTACCTCCTTTGGGGAAAGACGCGGACCGACCTGACTTAACGCACCGATCGAAAAAGCGGTCGCTAACCGGGCACAGTCGGATAAACTCAATCGACGCAGTTTCGCGGTCACAAATCCAGACACCATTGCATCCCCTGCGCCCACGGTGCTGATCACTTCAATTTGGGGTGGACGTGCCCAGACTGCCGATGCGGCCTCAACAAACAGCGCACCCTCAGCCCCCAGCGAAATGACCACCGTCGAAATGCCTTGAGCCAATAGCTCTCTGGCCGCTTCCAGGCGATCGTCCAGCGTGGAAAGCGATCGTCCGATTGCCTCCTGCAACTCTTCGAGATTGGGTTTCACCATAAATGGAGCCGCCGGAATTGCCTGCCGCAGACTTTCACCGCTTGCATCCAGTACCACGGTTTTGCCCTGTGCCTTGAGCCGCTTGATCAGGTCGGCATAGATCGAAGTCGTCATTCCTGCTGGCAGACTGCCCGACAAAATAAACCAGTCATGGGTTGAAGCTAATCGATCGATCGCCTCATGCAATCGCTGCACGTCCTCGGCTTCAGGCAACAGTCCCGGAAAGTTGATGTCTGTGACCTGATCTTGAACCTCATCAATAATTTTGATATTGGTGCGAGTGCGTCCGGGGACGGTGACAAACTGATTGCCAATGTTTTTGCGATCGAACAAGCCCTCAAAGATGGCTGCGTTTTCCTGACCGAGAATTCCGGTTGCCGTAACGGAAAAGCCGAAATCCGCCAGAAACGAAGCCACGTTAACGCCTTTGCCGCCGGGATCAGCCTGTTCCCACGCGACTCGATTCACTTCCCCAGCCCGAAAATTTGAAATGGCTGCCGTGTGATCGATCGCAGGATTTAAAGTAACGGTGACGATCGCAGGATTCATTGACTTTAAGACCTATCTCAGTGCCCGAACTTCTTGAGCCGTCCGACAGCGCAGTGCCCGACGCGCCAGATCCTGTGCCTGGGAGAATGCCAGACTGCGAAGCTTTGCCTTGACTGCCGCCACGCTGGGAATGCTGACGCTCAGTTCTGTAACGCCCATTCCGGTGAGGATCGCTGCGCCCAGAGGTTCACCCGCAATGCCACCGCACACGCCCACCCATTTGCCCTCAATCTGAGCTGCCCGCACGGTTTGTTCAATCAGCCGTAGAACTGCCGGATGCAGTGCGTCTGCCTGTTTTGCCAGTGCCGGATGTCCGCGATCCATTGCCAGGGTGTACTGCGTCAGATCGTTTGTGCCGATCGAGAAAAACGCCACTTCCTTCGCAAACTCTGCTGCCATCAGCACCGCCGATGGAACTTCGATCATCATGCCGTAATCGACCGGATCAGCCCCAATTTCCGATCGCACCGATTCCGCGATGTCACGCGCCTGAAGAAACTCCTCCAGCATGGCGATCATGGGAAACATAATTTTGATCGAGCCGGTTTGGGAGGCGCGGAAAATGGCACGAAGCTGGGTTCGGAATAAATCCGGTCGCTGCAAACAGAGCCGAATGCCTCGCACTCCCAGAAAAGGATTTTCTTCCTCAGGCAGATTCAGGTAGGGAATGGCCTTATCGCCGCCGATATCCAGCGTGCGAACGATCAGGGGCAGTCCATTGAGTGCTTGGGTCATCTGGGAATAGGCAGCAAATTGCTCTTCTTCGGTCGGCGGCTCCGATCGATTCAGAAATAGAAACTCGGTTCGCAGCAGTCCGATTCCCTCTGCGCCTGCATTCACTGCCCGTTCTGCCTCCTGGGGTGCGCCGATGTTTGCCACCACTTCCACCCGCAGTCCGTCTTTCATCAGGGCAGGCTGATAGCAGTTCAGTCGTTCCGCTTCTCGCTGTGCCTGGAGGTCGCGCTGTGCTGCTTGTGCCGTTGCCAGGTCTGCCTCACTCGGATTCGGGTACAGATTGCCGCTTTCCCCGTCCAGAATGCACTGCGTTCCGTTTGCCACTTCCAACACCGATGGGCCCACTCCCACGATCGCCGGGATATCAAGCGATCGGGCAATAATTGCTGAGTGAGAAGTCGTGCCGCCGTAAGCCGTACAAAAGCCCAGCGTCAAAGCCGGATTGAGACTCACAGTATCCGAAGGAGTCAAGTCTTCTGCCACCAGAATCACAGGCTGATTAGGCATCTGCGGCACTTCCTCGACCCGATGGGCTAATAGCCGCAGCACGCGCTGTCCCACGTCGCGCAAATCAGCGGCTCGTCCGGCAATGCGGGCATCGGCAAGCTGCTCAATTCCTTTTGCTTTTTGTTCATAAGCCTGCTGCCATGCCCAGGCTGCACTCCGATCGTTGCCTAAATTTTCGATCGCTGCATCCTGCAATTCCGGGTCTTCTAAAAGCTGCTGCTGCGCCAGGAAAATGGCTGCCTTTGCCGCTCCTGCCTTCTCTTTCACCGACTCATACAAATCCTGAAGCTGGAGCTTTGCCGTAACGATCGCCTGCTGAAGTCGATGCATTTCTGCGTTGCGATCGGTTGCGGTCTCAGCAAATTCTAGTTTGCCCCGCCGAAGCTGATAAACGGGCGCGATGACAATACCAGGAGATGCGGCAATACCGGGAATCGGCGGCGTGGAAAAGGTGAAGGACTGAGACAAGCCAACAGGAGCCGCAGCTGAATCTGATTCTGCCTCGTCTTCTAACCCGGATTCGATCGCCTGCTGAAGCTCGGCAACGGCGCGATCAGCATCACTTCCTTTCGCAAAAATCTGAATCGTTTCTCCGCCTGCGACACCTAGCTTTAGCAGTGAAACTAGACTTTTCGCGTTTCCGGTCTGCCCCCGATAGCGAATGCCGACCTCTGACTGAAACTGCTTTGCCAGATCCACCAGAACCGAGGCAGGACGAGCATGGAGTCCAAGTTTACCGGGAAGAGTCACCCGCGTCGCGCGATCGAAGTCTAGCTCCGATTCTGCGTCTGCTGCTGGGGGAGCGTGACCGTTTTGCGATCGGGTTTGGGTTCCATTGGTAAGACGCTGCACAATCTCGATCGGCTCAGTCGTATGGGCAAGCTGCTGCACCGCTTCCTCATCGCCCAAAACCTGCGTCAGGTTCGCCAGAATATCTAGATGCTCGTCTGACTTTGCTGCAATTCCAATTACCAGATGCACCGTCTCACCCGGATTCCACTCCACGCCGTTGGGAACTTGCAGAACAGCAATTCCAGTCGATTCGATCAGTTCTCGATCCTGGGGTAACCCGTGGGGAATGGCAATGCCGTTGCCTAAATAAGTATTCGCAACTTTTTCTCTCGCCATCATACTGTGAACGTATCCGGGCTTCATGTGCCCGGTATTCACCAGCAACGTCCCAACCTGCTCGATCGCATCCGCTTTGTTGGTGACAGACGCACCAAGCTTGACACCGTTTTTTTCTAGAACGAGCATATCTCGCAGTAATTAATTGTTATTTTTTTATCAAAAGCCCAATTAATCTCAGCTTAGTTTCTGAATTTGTTTTCTGGGAAAGTCGTTAACGATTTGATAGATTGTTTTGAAAACTGAAACGGAAACCGCAGAAATTAAGGATTTCTTTTGCTTTTCTACGTCGATCGGTTGATTCAAAGTTAATTAAAATGCGTGACACTATTGGGCTAAATTAAAAATTTATCGATGTCCTGGATAGAGTTAAGAATTCACACCACGGCTGAGGCGATCGATTGGGTGAGTACACTGCTTGCCTCGATCGATTATCAGGGCGAGATTCACACTGCAAAATATGACGCTTTGCAGGAGCAAAACAATCCTCAACGATGGGTGTTTACAGTCTGTCTTTACTTCCCGGAACAGGGTGGCAGTCAAGCACCAATTAATCGCATTGATGATTTGCTGTTTCCGCTTTATCGCACCGGATTAACCACCCGCGCCGAATTCGCTCATGTTGAAGAAAAGCCAGCCAGTCACGAAGCAGCTCTAAACCAGATTCAGCGTGTCGGACAACGCTTTGTTATTGTGCCGCTCCAAAGCCCCTCTTTCATAGATTCCACAGAACCAAATTCCACAGAACCGGATTCCACAGAGCCAAATTCCATAGAACAAACTGCTGCCCACTATCTGCCACAAACGCCCAACGAAGTGATCTTAAAAATGGGCACGAGTCTTGCCTTTGGCAGCGGGCTTCACCCGACGACCATGCTCTGCCTGCAACTGCTGGAGCGATACGTTCAGCCCGGAATGAGCACGCTCGACCTGGGTTCTGGCTCTGGCATTCTCAGCATTGGTCTGGCAAAGCTGGGGGCGCAGGTTTTGGCGATCGACAATGACCCTGTTGCAGTCCAGGCAACCACCGCCGCCGCACAGCACAATCAAGTCACCGCACAAATTCAAGCAATGGCAGGCAGTTTGGGCAGTGGCAGCCAGCTAGGACATTGGATGGGCGGCGATCTTCCCCAAGCAGTGCCTACGCTGAATCCTCAAAATGATTTTGATTTGATTGTCAGCAATGTATACGCCCGAATTCAAACCACGCTAGCAGACAGTTTTGCCCAGGCACTCCGGCACACCTCGCCTCAAAACGGCATTTTGATCACCTCAGGCTACACGCTGGACTACCAGGAACAAATCAACGAAGCGATGACTGCTGCTGGATTAGAAGCGATCGATCGATTGCAATCCGAAGAGTGGATCGCGCTGGTGCATCAGCGACGCAATTAACGCCACATCAAGAGAATTGTCTGCGTCTCCCCTATCTAAGGAATAATGGTTCTGATTAGACGCAGAGAATCTATCATGGCAACGATTAACGACAATTACCTTAAGCTGAAGGCAGGCTATCTGTTTCCAGAGATTGCGCGGCGCGTGAATGCCTTTGCGGAGGCAAATCCAGACGCAAAAATCATTCGATTAGGGATTGGGGATGTAACCGAACCCCTGCCCGAAGCCTGCCGCACCGCAATGATCAAAGCCGTTGAAGAAATGGGCGATCGATCGACCTTCCAGGGCTATGGTCCTGAGCAGGGCTTTGGCTGGCTGCGCGAAAAGATAGCTCAGTTCGATTTCCAGGCTCGCGGCTGCGGCATTGATGCTTCCGAGATTTTTGTCTCAGATGGCTCCAAGTGCGATACGGGCAATATTCTCGATATTTTTGGGGATAGTAATACGATTGCCGTTACCGATCCGGTCTATCCCGTGTATGTCGATACCAACGTTATGGCAGGACACACGGGCGATGCGAACGAGCAGGGCGAATATGGCGGACTGGTGTATCTGCCTATCACCGCCGAAAATCACTTCACTGCTCAGATTCCCGATCGCAAGGTTGATCTGATCTACCTCTGCTTTCCCAATAACCCCACCGGAGCCGTCGCCACCCGCGAACACCTGGAAGCCTGGGTCAACTATGCGCGATCGCACGGGTCGATTATTTTCTTTGATGCAGCATACGAAGCCTTTATCACCGATCCATCGCTGCCCCACTCCATTTATGAAATCGAAGGAGCGCGGGATTGTGCGATCGAGTTTCGCTCTTTCTCTAAAAATGCTGGATTCACCGGAACCCGATGTGCCTTTACGGTCGTGCCCAAAACGCTGAAGGCAAAAGCGGCAGACGGCTCAGAGGTCGAACTCTGGAAGCTGTGGAACCGTCGCCAGTCCACCAAGTTTAACGGCGTCTCTTACATTGTGCAGCGCGGTGCAGAAGCAGTCTACTCCGAAGCCGGACGATCGCAAATCAAAGAACTCATCCACTTCTACATGGAAAATGCTCGCATTATCCGCGACAAGCTGAGTCAGGCAGGTCTTTCGGTTTATGGCGGGGTAAATGCGCCCTATGTCTGGGTGAAAACGCCCAACGGGCTGTCGAGCTGGGATTTCTTTGATAAGTTGCTGCAAATTTGTAACGTCGTCGGCACTCCCGGATCGGGGTTCGGTGCAGCAGGCGAAGGCTATTTCCGCATTTCTGCCTTTAACAGTCGGGCAAATGTCGAAGAAGCGATGCGCCGGATTACCGAGAAGTTTCAGGCGTAGGCGATGCAGTTCCCCTCTGGGGTAGTCAATTTTTAAATTCTCCGGGGTGGGCACTGAAATTTAGCTTCTGTATCGCCCCCTAAATCCCCTAATGCTGGGAGACTTTGAATTCTGGTTCCCCCCAATTTTGGGGGGCTAGGGGGGCGTATCATACGCTTATTCAGCAACGCCGATTATCCCTCTTCTGTCCCATTAGCCTGTAAGTATCCAGCGCTGCCAATTTCCGAACAGCAAATTCAACCCTTTCTTTGCACTAGCGTCCAAATTGTTTGCAACAGTATTTCTGGCTCAATCGGCTTGGTGATGTGCTGCTGAAATCCGGCTGCGAATGCTTCCTGCTGATCAATTTCTCCAGCATACGCAGTAATCGCGATCGCCAAAATGCTTCCGTTCTGGTCAGGCGATCGCTCTCTAATTTGGCGAAGTAATGTATAGCCATTCATATCTGGCATGCCGATATCACTCAGGAGCAAATCAAACTTTGCTTGCTGTAACTGACTTAAAGCTTCGTTAGCGGATGCGACCTGAGTAACATTGGCTCCATACTGTTCCAGCAAAAAGGTCACTAGCTCTCGTGAATCTTTTTCATCGTCAACGAAAAGCACTCGCAATCCATCGAGATGAAAATCTGAGGAATTGTGAGAAGAGGGATGATCTGAATGCAATTTTGAGACAGCGATGATAGGAAGCTTCACGGTAAAGGTTGAACCTTGCCCTTCTCCCAGACTCGCTGCCTGAACGGTTCCTCCATGTAGTTCAACTAAATGACGGACGATCGCCAACCCTAACCCTAACCCTCCAAAACTTCGAGTAGTGGTGCTGTCAGCTTGCCGGAAATAGTCAAAGACATAGGGCAAAAAGCTAGGGGTGATACCTTTGCCAGTGTCACTGATCGTAATTTGAGCATAGGTAACGGAGCGATGCGGGGATACGTTAGAGAAACAAGCAGCACTGGCGTATGCCTCTTCTTTTTCTTCGACTTCCTCAACTTGCTCTAACCGCACCTGCACGTTTCCGCCTTGGGGTGTAAATTTAACAGCATTGGAAATTAGATTCCAAACAACCTGTTGTAAACGGCTAGAATCTCCTAAAACTTGCCCAACATCGGGTTCAAAAGCGGTCTGAATTTGAATAGATTTTGCTTCAGCCGCGAGTCGCACCGTCTCAAGTGCTGCTTCAATCGTGAACGGTAGACCGACTGGACCGATGTTTAAACTCAGCTTGCCCTGAAGGATACGAGAAACATCGAGCAAGTCTTCAATGAGCTGTGCTTGTAATCTAGCGTTTCGCTCGATCGTTTCAAGGGCATACTGCGTTTTTGCTTTATCTTGCTGTTTCGTTTGCAGTATTTTTGCCCAACCCAGAATGGGGTTCAGCGGCGATCGTAACTCATGAGATAACACCGCTAAAAATTCGTCTTTGATGCGATTTGCCTGCCTCAGTTGATCCGCTTGCTCACGAGTCGTTTCATACAGTAAATCCAGACGTTGATTGCGCTCTTGCAGAATCGTTTCTGCTTGCTTGCGTTCATCCTCGATCTGCTTGCGATTTGTAATGTCTACCAGAATCAGAACAGCACCCGTGAAGGTTCCAAATTCATTCAGAACCGGGTCCATTGTTTTGGAAAACCAGCGTTCTTGACTTTGCAGTTCTATCACTTGACGCTGTTGCGTTTCTTTAGCACGGTAAAAGCAAGTGCCGTCTCCCACCCCCAAGATGGTACTCATTAACTCATAGTGAACTTGCCCTAAAATCGCTTCAGCAGGCTTACCAAAAAGTCGCACTGTTACCTCGTTACAGCGCAGAATCTTACCCTGCTGATCGAGCAGACAGACACTATCATTGATGGCATCAAACGTCGTTTGCCACTCCTGTGCTGACGCCAGAGCCATCTCCTCGGCCTGTCGAATTCGGAGTAGCGATCGCACCGTTGCTAGCAATTCAATCGGTTCAACGGGTTGCGCTAAATAACCATCAGCACCGCTGTCTAATCCTTCTGCCTTATCCTGGCTTTTGACAAAGCTGGCTGAGAGATGCAGTACCGGAATAAAGCAAGTTTGAGGGTTAGACTTGATCTGACGACAGACTTCAAAGCCGTTCAAATCAGGCAATCTCACATCTAGAATGACCAGTGCCGGTTGATGTTGAGCGATTGCCGCTAACCCTGCGGCTCCTGTTGCCGCTTCTACGACGGTAAACCCTGCATTTTTCAAAATCCGCGTCACGACGTAACGATTAGCTTCGTTATCATCAACATGCAGAATAGTTTCCTGTGGTTCAAACATGACACATCCTCAAGCATCTAGAACGAGTCCAGCTTTAACGAGCGCTTCTCGAAGGTGAAAGGCCGCTTCTGCTTGAGACGTTTCTTCTTTAGAAACAATAGCGACACCTTGTTGAGTTAAACGGCTCTGGGTTTCTAAATTCAACTGTGTCGATGAGTAGATGATAACAGGAATGGACTGAGTAACGGGATTGTGCCGAAGCTGATCAAGCGCATCAAATCCATTCAGCTCTGGCATTTCAAGGTCAAGCAAAATTACAGTAGGCTGTTCACTCTCTGCGACTGCCAATCCTTCTCGTCCGCTTGCAGCTTCTAAAACTTGTAATGGAATATTCGTTAACAACTGCTTCACCACATATCGGTAGACTGGGTCATCATCAATGACTAAGAGTTTTTGAGCTTTACCCCGACTGATTAGCATATTGAGTTTGGTAAGCAAGGGTAGTCTGTCTACAGGCTTAATTAAAAATCCATCGGCTCCTAATGCAAGTGCCTGTTTCTCGTTATCCACAACCGTAATGACCAGTACGGGAATGTTGCGGGTTGCTCCATCACTTTTGAGTTCTCGCAGAAATGTCCAGCCGTTTTGCCCTTCTAACAAAATGTCTAGAACGATCGCCACGGGTTGAAGTTGCTGTAGGGCTTGTCTGGCTTGAGCCAGGGTGCGGGTGGCAATCAGTTGATATCTTGACGCTTGCAGGTGTTTTTCGTAGATAAATAGCGTTTCAGTATGGTCTTCGATCGCCAAAATGGGCAGTTGGGTTGGGTTAAGGGAGGTAATGGGTTTCAGTGAGTCTGGCAGTTCTGCTGCTTTGGGATAAACGATCGGAATGCAGACCGAAAAGGTGGAACCTTGACCCGGTTCACTTTGAACGGAAACGCTGCCCCCCATTAGCTCTGCTAACTTGCGCGATAGCGGCAGTCCTAACCCCGTCCCTTTTACTTGCTTTTGCAGGTGAGACTCAATTTGCACAAAATCCTCAAAGATGCGCCCTTGGTCGTCCGGCGCAATACCGATTCCTGTATCAGACACCGAGAGTTGAATCATCTGACCGGCTTGTTCTGCCGTGACGCGCACCTCTCCCCGTTCCGTAAATTTGAGTGCATTTGAGATAAAGTTTCGGAGAATTTGAGCAATTTTTCCCTCGTCGCTATACAGCGAAGGCAGCCCATCCGGTTCCACAAACACGAGTAAGATAGAAGATCCCTGAACCAGCAGCGGACGCAGCATTCCCCGCAGGGTTGCAAACAAATCACTCACTTCAAAAGAACTGGGATGCACCTCTGTTTTGCCTGCTTCCACCTTTGCCAAATCCAGCAGATCGTTCACCATTTCTGACAATCCATCGGCTGCTTTTTGGATGAACGTCACCTGCTTTTCTTGCTCTGAGGACAGATCCCCATCCATGTGAGCCAGCAGCATTCGAGATAGGGACAGAATCGAGTTGAGCGGTGTGCGGAACTCGTGGCTCATGTTGGAAAGAAAGCGAGTTTTTAACTCGTTAGCCTGTTGTAGAGAGCTAGCTTTCTCATCCAATTCGGCATACAGAGCAATCACGCCTCGATTGGTATCTTCTAACTCGTGGTTGAGGTGAGTGAGCTCTTCTTCTCGCTTGCGAAGTTCTGCCATCGTCCGCAGCAATTCCTGGTTCTGGCGTTGGATTTCGTCGTAGGGGTTTTGGGGCGATCGCTTTGCGACTGCATCCCGGATTTGCTGCAACTGTCGGTCTGTGAGAATGGGCGATTGCTTTTTTGGTAAGGTTTTGCCTATCCGCACGGTAGTCCCCTGCCCTGTCGATTCCACCTCAAAGGAATCCATCAGCCTGCGCGTGCCAGTAATTCCTAGCCCCATGCCGGTCGAGGAATGATAGCGTCCCTCTAAAACATCGCTCAAATGCGGAATGCCCTTTCCCTGATCCTGAATTTGAATCAGAAATGTTTGGGGGCTTTCTTCCACGTCAAATTGAACCGTTCCACCCTTCGCATACTGAAACGCATTGCGGGCAATTTCTGAAACGGCAGTTGCCAGCCGCGCCTGATCTTGCACGTCAAATCCCAGATGTTCTGCCAACTCGCGGGTTCGCTGCCGCGCCTGCACCACATCCTGTTCATAATGAATTTCCAGGGTGAAAAGGGTTGTCATGCTCCCGTTCCTTTCGCCACTAACACGGTTACATCATCGCGCTCCCGATGAAAATCGCGGTATAAAACGCCTGCGATCAAGCTGGGATGTTTTTGGCTTAAGCCCGGATAGCGATCGAGCTTCCACTGGGTACTGATGCCATCGGAATGCATAATCAGTAGCCCGTTGCTATACCAGGGGTAGGTAAACTCGTGAATTTTACGAACTTCATGCCCCACGGTGCCGTTGTAAGACATCAGGTTGTGATGTTCGGTTGCGGAAGAAATGCTGGCAGCAATATTGCCAATGCCCGCAAAGCGAACCGTCTGCTGCTCAAAATTGATTTCAGCGATCGCCAGCACTGCCCCTCTAGTGCTCTTTAAAGCAGCATGAGCCGCTTCGACAATGCGTTCAGGCGACTGATGCTGATGATCGTGAAACACTCGGATGGCAGCTGAAGACGCACTGGCAGCCGCAGGACCGTGCCCTAAACCATCTGTCACTAGAAACAGGCTGCGGTGATCATCTCCTTCCCAGGCCCAGGCATCACCTGAAATTTCCTCTCCCGGCTTGGGTAAACCCACCACACCGATTTCGATGCTTTTCTTTGACGAACGCATCGGGGATTTTGCCCAGAGATGAGCAAGAAGCGCAGTTCCCTTTTTTGGCAGCGAGTAAATTTCAAAGAAGTCAGAGAGGCGACGAATTGCGCCCAGCCCATTGCCCGATGTTCCGGCAGTAGAAAAGCCATCTTGGAGGCACTCCTCTACGTCCATCATGCCAGAACCTTGGTCTAACCCCAGAACCTCGATGCCGATGCTGTCATGTTGTGCGATCGCCCGCAGCACAATCACTCCACCGCCTGCGTGCTGCACGAGATTATTCGCCACCTCCGTCACCAAAATTCCAACCTTGCCCCGTTCGGTTTCCTTAAAGCCAAGACGGTTGGCTAATGACAGAGAGGCTCGCCGTGCTTCCCCAGTTTGACTTTGCTCTGTAACAGCGATCGCCGTAGATTCCTTCAATTGATTCCCTCATGTTACCTCCAGCGTACGATGATTATGCGTGTTCCCTCTCCCACCACAGACTCAATTTCAAATTCGTTAGCAAGACGTTTTGCGCCACCCAACCCCATCCCCAGACCGCCCCCCGTGGTAAAGCCATCCCTGAGTGCCATTTCAATATCTGGAATGCCCGGACCCTGGTCTTCAAAGGTTAGCCTGAGACCCCGCCGCCCACCGTCCTGAAGCATTTCTAAGGTTACGGTTCCCCCTCTCCCATAATCCAGGGTATTCCGAGCTAACTCGCTGGCAGCGGTCACAATTTTGGTTTGGTCTACTAAACTAAAGCCAACCTCAATCGCAAACCGACGCACGGCTTGCCGAACTAAAACCACGTCAGCAGAGGATTGAATTGTCATTTCCTCAATCTTCTGCATTGTCCTCAGCATCCCATTCTGTGGCAATGACCTCAGCCTTGGTAGGTGCACCCAGTGACGATCGCAACAGTGCCATCCCCTTTTCCACATTCAATGCCGTGCGAATGCCTGTCAGGGACAGCCCCAACTCCACTAAGGTAATCGCAACAGCAGGCTGCATCCCGACGACCACCGTTTCAGCATCCATGACCCGCGACATTTTGGCAATGTTGCTTAGAATTCTACCAATGAAGGAATCAACGATCTCTAGCGCAGAAATGTCAATCAGAACCCCATTTGCCTGGGTTTGGCTAATGCGATTGGTCAGATCATCCTGCAAGGTCATTGCCAGGCGATCGTGCATATCGACTTGAATCGTGACGAGCAGAAGTTCGCCCATTTGAAGGATGGGAATGCGCTCCATAAGTCTCTCCTCTAACCTACTTGCGGGCGATCGTGGTTCCCATGCGCTTTAATGCGATGAGAAAGGCATCAGCTAAGGTTGCTTTCGTAATCACATCGGTTAAATCAATGCCAAGATACACGATTGTTTGGGCAATCTGAGGTCGAATACCGCTGATAATACAGTCAGCTCCCATCAGGCGAGCGGCTGTCACTGTTTTCAGCAGGTGTTGAGCTGTCAACGTATCGACGGTCGGAACCCCAGTAATGTCAATAATGGCAACTTCTGACCCAGTTTCAACAATTTTCTGCAATAGCGACTCCATCACCACTTGAGTACGGGCACTATCAAGGGTGCCAATAATCGGTAATGCTAGAATGCCTTCCCAAAGCTTGACCACGGGGGTAGACAGTTCCAGCAGTTCTTCCTGCTGCCGCAAAATTACCTCTTCCCGCGACTTCTGGTAGGCTTCCATCACTAGCAATCCCAGATGATCGAGCAGGTCAGTTGCTCGCCAAACCTCTTCACCTAACTCAGTGAAGTCTTGCAATTGCTGCCGCAGCCGATCAAACAGTGGTCGCTTGAATGAAAAGACAAATGTAGCGGTTTCCGTGGGGGTGAAGCCTTTTTGAGAACGCGATCGCGAAATGCTGGTCAACATTTCCCGAACTTCTCGCCATTCTGATGTCTGAACATTGCTCAAATTACCAGATTGAGCAGCGACGCGAAGCAACCTGAGAAATTCCCGGCACTCTTCCTGTAGCTCTGCTTCTTTAATTAACCCTCTTCGGGTGTTCGTAGCGGTTAACTCCTGATTCCACTCCAACAGCAGGTCTGCCTCATGGGTTTTTAGTATCTCGGGTATTTTACTGCTGCGAGTCATTTCCATGAGGCATTTTCCTTCATCAAGTCATCCATCAAGACCAGTGTATGACGATTTCAGCCTGATAGTTTTTCAGGAAAGCGATCGGGGGTTGTGTTGCAAAAGGCATTACGATTTGCAGTGTATCTGCTGCTGGGGATGGTGAGCTGAAAACTGACACACGCTGTATGAAGGATTCCCGATTCTTGCCGAAATTCTTGACGAATTGGTTTCAAAACCATTGGCATTTCCCACCCAGAAGCGACTGGTTTGCACTGCTGTTGCTCCTATTTTGTGGCGTGTACCTCCCGCTTCAGGCATTTGTGATTCTGGCACTGGAGATCTGGCAGCTTGAGGGTGGTTTAACCTGGGAAGTGCCGCTGATGATCACGATTCACAATGCAGCAACCCCAACGCTCGATCGCATTGTAGTCGTTCTCACCCAATTTGGCTCGGTCAAAACGATCGGTCCGATCGCCTTCCTGATCGCGGGAGTGCTGTTCTCTCAAAAACGCTGGCGATCGCTGGTTTACCTGACTCTGACGCTTGCGGGATGCGGTGCAATTAACTTGGCTGCAAAATCCTTCTGGCATCGGGTGCGCCCCCAACTCTGGGAAGGTTATATTTTGCCAAAAGATTTCTCGTTTCCCAGTGGTCATGCAATGACGAGTATGGCGTTTGCTGCTGTGGTGATCATGCTGGCGTGGCGCGGTCGCTGGCTTGGTGTCACCACAATGCTGGCGATGGTCTATGTCGTGACGATCGCTTGGACGCGCCTTTATTTGGGCGTGCATTATCCCAGCGATATTCTGGCAGGATGGATGCTGTCGATCGCCTGGGCAATCGGAATTAGTATATTCGTGAAGCCCGCCGCAAACGCGGTTTCAGAAACAATTGCAGAAATATCTGTGAGCAACCAAAATGATGATCAGGAGAATATACCACAAGAAAAAATTTTGTAGTTTTATAGAATGTTTCAGGCCAACTACGATGCATTGATTTAGAAGCTTGAACATCACGTTGAAAGATATTTCAGTCAATACTAGGGTAAATGCCAAGGTCAATATCAAGATCAATGCCAAGCGTTTTTCTCAAAACATGGCAATAGAGTAGATCAAGCAATAGAAAGGAACGCCCTATGATGTTCGATGAGGAGCAGAAGTCATTGAAGAACTGCCAAATATTTCGCTACAGTTTTGCTACAGCTAGGATTAAGCAATCGTTTTAATGCGGCTATGTTTAGCTTGGCAGGAGCAGGAGCGGGGGCAGCACCTGATTCGCGTTTCTGCTAAAAGGGAGAGGCAGACTATTTCTCCCCCAACCCGATGACAGCCACCCTCAACCCCTACCTTGCCGATAACTTTGCTCCGGTTCAAACTGAATTAACGATCGATGACTTGCCAGTTCTGGGCGAGTTGCCGCCTGATCTCAACGGCATGTTTGTTCGCAACGGGCCGAATCCTCAGTTTTCGCCGATTGGTCGCTACCACTGGTTTGACGGAGATGGAATGCTGCACGGTGTTCATGTCCAGGGCGGCAAGGCAAGCTATCGCAATCGCTACATCCGCACCCAGGGATTCCAGCAAGAGCGGCAGGCAGGGCAGGCCTTGTTTGGGGGAATGCTGCAACCTTCACCCAACGGCTCCAAAAATGTGGCGAATACGGCTCTCGTCTGGCATCGCGATCGTCTGCTTGCCCTTTGGGAAGGTGGTGAACCTCATGCGATCGACGTGCCCAGTTTAGACACGATCGGGTCACACACCTTTGGCGGTAAACTCGTTTCTCCGGTGACTGCCCATCCCAAAGTTGACCCGACTACGGGTGAAATGATGTTCTTTGGCTATTCGCTGGCTCAACCGCCCTACCTGAGGTACAGCGTCGTTTCTGCCGAGGGAGAACTGCTGCGAACGGTTGGGATCGATCTGCCTGTGGGTGTGATGATGCATGACTTCGCCATCACCGAACACTACACAATCTTTATGGACTTGCCCCTAACGTTCCGGCTAGAACGAATTCAGCGGGGAGAACCTGCTTTTGCCTTTGAACGCGATCGCCCCAGTCGGTTTGGCATTCTGCCTCGGCACGGCGAAAATCGCATGATTCGCTGGTTTGAATCACCCAGTTGCTACGTTTTTCATACGCTGAATGCTTACGAGTCGGGGGATGACATTATCCTGATTGCCTGTCGGATGGGCAGCACCAGCATCCTGGGTGCGTCTCCGGGTTCCCATGAAAGCGATAATCGCGCTATTAGCAGTAATGTGCCGCTGCTTTACCGCTGGCGGTTCAATCTCAAGACTGGAACCGTACAGGAAGAGACCCTCGACGATTGCCCCTGCGAATTCCCACGCATCAACGAACAGTATTTAGGACGGCCTATCCGCTATGGCTATGCGGGCAAGAGTGCGCCTACCGCAATGCCCAAGTTTAATGGCTTACTCCAGTTCGATCTGGCGCATCAATCGGTGCAAACGCACTCCTTTGGGACAGGACGCTATGGGGGTGAAGGCGTGTTTGTGCCAAGACCCGGTGCGACGACCGAAGACGATGGGTGGCTGATGACGTTCGTACATGACGAAACTCAGAGCACCTCTGAATTGATCATTGTCGCAGCCCAAGCCATGACCGATGAACCAATTGCCCGCGTCTTGATGCCCCAACGCATTCCCTATGGTTTTCACGGCACCTGGATTGCGTTTGTATAAGACCTGCTACGGCGATCGCACTCAACACCAATCAATTTCCGATCGCCCCGCGCCCAATCCGCAGTTCAGCGTCACGGGAAGAGGAGGATAACAGCGTAGATCTAGAAGCATCGATCCCATCAGGGCCGTCTATGCTAGAACTTGATTTTGTCTAATGATTTTAGGGAGTATGCGATCGCTCCTAAAGGCTAAAAGTTTATGTTTGGGATTAATCGTCTTGGTTTGGCGTCGGAGCCGCAAGAAAGCCTTCTCCCAATCCAGCATCGCGCAAACGCTGTGCCCCAATATTGCGACTCAGAACCGCTAAACCTGCCAGATGCGCCTGCAACCCTGCAGTACTGGCACAGCAATCTGTTAACACAAGTGGTTCGATGCCTCGGTCAAACAAATCCATCGCAATTTTTAAGACACACATATCGGTGTCGATTCCAACTACAGCAACCTGCTGAATTTGATGGTCACAGAAATAATCCACGAGTTCAATAGGCATCCCGCATAATCCCGGTTTACTAAAGACGAATTGGGATTGAATGTAGGGAGCTAAGTCTGCCGCTAGATTGGTTTCAGGTTCCCCATGACAACCGTTCCAGTTGAGCAGGCGAGTGTAGGGACCATCGGATAAGTTAATGAAACGAGTAAATAATATCGGAGAATAGATTTTCTGCTCAATTAAGCGCACTACTCTGGGGGGAATGTGATGTGTAAAGTCGTTAATAAATCCTGTTTGCACATCAACAACTAATAGAGGAATGGTCATAAAAGGTTTTAATGAGCTTTTCGTTTTTACGATTAGTAATACTTTATATAAGGCTTAACTGCAGATCTTAAAACCTCCTTTGGAAAGAAGAGAAAAGATGAACTGCAATTAGGTTCACGAGTGCGCTGTAAGCAATCACCCGATGGCAAACAAGTAGAAGAACTGCTCATCCGACTCTCCTTCAACGCCTGGATACAGCCATCGAGCAAAAAATGCTGAAAGCGTTGTTGTTGGGCTTTGTTTTCTAGTGCCTTCAGAAGCAATCAGAACCTTGTGCCGCACAACTAAAGGACGATCGCCTATAGACTCTCCATCTGCGATCGATCCTTCCACAATATAAGTTTGTCGCCTTTCAAGTGAATTCATCAGTTTTCTTATAAACCTCACCGAAAATATCTCGTTGGTTTCTTTATTGATGTTGTCTAATGTCTTATCAGCGACTCCAAATAGTTCTACCAATTTAGATCTAAATCGACAAAAAACGTTTAATATTCCACTCGTAAAACTTTGTAAGATTACCGCTTCGTGAAATAAACAGGTTGCCAAAGGAGTAGGGGGGAACCAAACCATCGCTTGTCTTTCTGCCTGCTGAGGGAGTCTTTATTGATTAAAGCAATGTGATGCTGCTCATGGATGGGGTCGGAGATCGGGTAGAGTTTAATGCAGGTGGGAAAGTGAGGGTCAATGAGGGGATGGAAACAAGGGTAAAAGGGGTTTGGGCGATCGGAGAAATTCGCAATCCCCCGTTCAGGGGGCAGTTGTCGGAGCTGGCAATGGCTATGTTGCAATAATTCTGATTGACCGCTTTCCCAATCGGCGAAAATGAATTCAACCTAACTGAGATTCTTCTGAGCTATGACTGTGATTCAAACGAAACCGACGTTACTGGACGCCATGCTGCAATCCCCGGCGATCGAGAGCCGTGTGGCTCAGATTGTTTGGACGATTTCTCGAGTGGCAGTAGGCTTACTGATGATCCATAACGGATTTAGCAAGCTGGCGGATGTGCAGGGCTTTGCCAACGGCGTTGTCAGTTTTATTGGCTTGCCTTACCCTGTGTTTTTGACCTATTGTGCTGCCTACGCTGAAATTGGAAGTTCGATTCTGCTGGTGCTGGGATTATTGACTCGGCTGAATGCTTTGATATTGCTATTCACCATGTTCATTGCTCTCTTTTTCCATCTTAAAAAAGACGGTTGGCACATTCCCCCTTTGGAAACAGCTTCCCTTTATGCCCTGTGGTTTAGCTTCTTCCTGACCAATGGCGGTGGTTTATTCTCGCTGGATACGGCGATCGCAAGGTGGCTGAGAAAATCCTGATCTCTGTCAACCACAATCCGTTTCCAACGGCGGAGGAGTTAGGGGCGATCGCCCGCCTCATCAGACTTGATCCCGGACGGATGCGGGAGATGTTGCCCCAGCAAGAAATGACGTTACAGCCTTGCCCGATTCGGCTTTGTGGAAGCTGCTATGCTGAGGTGCCTTGTCACCGGATGGAGTTATAACAGTGACGAGCAGCCTATCAATCTTCCTATGCCCAAACATAAGCCAATCAAAGTCAAAGCCGCCAGTGCAGGGTCAAATGCGAATGCTTCTGGCAAGCTAACAGAACATATTATTAAGTGCGTATTGGAGTGTGTTGGCTATTCAGTACAAACGCAGTATAAGCCTGGAATCAAAGACATCTTTGGCAAATCAATCAGAATTGATTGTTTTGTTGAACCGTGCGAGACCTTTCCCGGAGGGCTAGCGATCGAATCCAAGTGGCAGGATGCCTCTGGTAGCGTAATCGAGAAACTACCTTTTCTAGTTGAGAATATCAAGACTGTCTATCCTTGCCCTTGCATCATTGTTCTAGACGGAGAGTATATATGCAACTCCGATGTGGCAGCAAAAGCAATCGAGTACCTGAAATCACATAAGGACGGCGAGCGATTTCTTGAGGTCTTTTCATTTCAGGAGTTTATCTCATGGGTAATTAACGAGTTAAAGCATGGCTCGTATTCTCCTGCACCACTAACCAAGCAAATCAGCTTTGATTTTTGAGGTCGGTTCAAACTTTGGCTTTTTCTTTTTGCTGCTACAAATATGACTTCTACTGAAGAATCTCAAGCGCATTCCAAATTACTACTGTACAAAGCCGGTGATGAGATTTGAACTCACGACCGCTCGATTACGAATCGAGTGCTCTACCACTGAGCTACACCGGCAATCGCCTTACCTAGTATAGCAGGTATGCGATCGAGGACTGCAAGCAAAACAAAATTACCCTGAAATTATCCGGTCACGAGATTTAAGAGCTGCTGATCCTGCTCGGACTGACGCTTTTCAATCGGCACATAGGGCGTACCCCGCATTCCCGTATAGATTTGAGTTGGGCGGAAAATGCGGTTTTCGTTGAGCTGCTCTTTCCAGTGTGCCAACCAGCCAGCAACACGGGCGATCGCAAACACGGGCGTAAACAGGTCGGTGGGAATGCCCATTTTGCGATATACCAGACCCGAGTAAAAGTCTACGTTGGGATAAATACCTTTGTGTCCCAGGCGTTCTTCGACGGCTTTTTCTAGGGTGATCGCAATATCGTAATAGTGGTCGCGTCCAAACTTCTCGAAAAGCTGCTCTGCTAGCTCCTGCAAAATTGTGGCGCGAGGGTCTTTCACTTTATAAACTCGGTGCCCGAAACCCATAATCTTAGCTTTGCGCTGAATGCAGCTTTCCAGGTAAGGCTCTACGTTTTCGATCGAGCCGATTTCTTCTAACATTTCGATCACTTCTTCGTTTGCGCCGCCGTGGAGCGGACCTGCCAGCGTTCCCACTGCGGAGGCGATCACAGCATAAGGATCGGTCAGCGTGGAAGCCGTGACCATTGCCGAAAAGGTAGAAGCATTGATCGTGTGTTCGGCGTGTAAGGTCAGACAAATATCAAAGATTCGGGCGGCGAGCGGGTCCGGTTCCTGCTCGTTCAGCATATAGAGAAAATTGGCGGCATAGTCCAGGTCGTCGCGGGGCTGGATCGGGTCGTTGCCCTTCCGCATCATTTGAAAGGCAGCCACCATAGTGGGAATTTTTGCCAGCAGCCGCACTACCGCTGCCCGAATATAATCCGGGTTGTCGAGTGCACGCCGAGAATAAAACAGGCCCAGTGCTGCCGCGCAAGCCTGAAGCGCATCCATCGGATGACCGCTCTCCGGGAAACACTTCATCATGTCGCGAATGCGGTATTTCAGCCGTCGGTGAAAGCGAATCTCATGCTCAAACTCGGCAAGTTCTTCCTGAGAGGGCAGGCTGCCGTAGATCAACAGATAGGACGTTTCTAGAAAGGTGCTATGCTGTGCTAACTCTTCGATGTTGATGCCCCGGTACTCTAAAATTCCGCGCTGACCATCCACAAAGCTAATGCTGGACTGCGTCGCAGGAATTCCCTCCAACCCCGGTCTGTATTCACAAAACGTCATAATTTCACCGTAAGACCGAAATAACTTGAACTTTTAAGCGTGGCACTTGTTTGCCTACTGTTTTGTCAGCTTCGCAGCAGTTCTGACAGAATCATCCTGTAGGCTACGGTAATTGCGTTGAGTTACGCAAGGGTTACTTCAAAATTGCTTTGCTGTGCCTGATGTCTCAAACCGTCAACACTTCAAACTCCTGCTCATAACCCACGGGGGATTGAGCGCAAATCAGGTCGATTTCTATTATCTCGCGATCGATCAAGACTAAGAGCTAAGAATTAAGAAGGATTAACACGCTCTGTCAGAGGCGGTTTGAGCAGGGACGAGAGTTTGAGATTGCCTCCTAAATTCCTAAGCCTGAGGGACTTTGAAAGCCGAATCAGACTTGGTTTTCCCAGCTTGCGCTAGTGCTTGCCTTTCTGCAGAAGCGGTTCTCACTAGCGAGGCAGACGCGCCGTTTTACTGCGGGAGGCAGATTTGGCGGCAGTTTTAGTCAACTGAGGCAGATGAGCGAGTCTTGCTTTTGCCGCTTCGTCCAGCAGAGAGTCTGCAAACTCGATCGCTTTCTGGTCGGATTTGCCGCCTGCAAGCTGTGCCAGTTCTTCCCGTCGCTGCTGCTCGTTCAGCGGAATCACCCGCACCACGGTTCGGAGTTCGTCTTTTGGGGAAACTTCCGTTGGCTCAGGATCAGCTTCAGCCGCTTTGCCTTTGCCGCGCTTGCGCTTTGCCGGAGTGCCTTCGCCTGCCGAATCAATCACTTCTTTGGCAACACGATAGTGGTGGTCTGCCATTGCAGCAACGATCGGCTGGTGAGTCACACAAAGTATCTGGTGCCGCTGGCTCAACTGGTGCAACTTTTCGGCGATCGCCTGCGTGACCCGTCCCGACACGCCCACATCGATTTCGTCAAACACCATTGATCCCACCGAGTCTACCTGTGAGAAACAGGCTTTTAGCGCGAGAAGGAAGCGGCTCATTTCTCCACCAGAGGCAGTCTCTGCTAGGGGTTGCAGCGGTTCGCCAGGGTTAGGGCTGAATCGGAAGGTGATGCGATCGGCTCCAAAAGCACTCGGCGCAACCGAATCGATCCCGACGTTAAACTGCACTTTGTCCATTGCCAGCGGCTTTAACTCGCGCACCAGCAAGGCTTCTAGATTCTGAGCGGCTTTTTGTCTCAGGGTGGTGAGCTGGGCACAGGCTTCAGTGAGGGCAGCGAGTTGCTCTTGGTAAATCTGCTCTAGCTCCTCAACGGACTGCGCGCCTCCGGTCAGGTCTTCGAGCTGCTTTTGCAAACTTTCGCTATAGGCGATCGCTTCTGCCAGGGTCGGACCGTATTTGCGGCAAATTTGCTTGAGCTGGGCAATGCGTTCTTCGACTTCTTGCAGCCGCTCTGGGTCAGTTTCCAGGCTCTCGCCGTAGGCGTTAATCTGCCGTCCGGCTTCTTCGACCTGCGCCATTGCCTCCAGCACCATGTCTAGAATCGGCTGAAGCTGCTCGTCGTAGCGAATCATGTCCGTCAGGGTATGCTCTGCTTCACCTAGCAGATCGGCGCAGGCATGGGAGCCGCGATCGTTCTGGTAAAGTGCTTGATACACCTGATAGCTCTGCTGCTGAAGTTCGACAGCGTGGCCGAGCCGCTGATGCTCTTGCTGAAGCTGAGTCAGTTCGTCGGGGTCATGCAGATTTGCCGATCGCAGTTCTTTCGCCTGGTATTCAAACAAATCGAGCTGCTGAAGCCGCTGCTGCTCAAACTGGCGTTTCTTTTCGAGGGTTTGCAGTGCCTGCTGGGTGGAGGCGTAGAGTTTGCTGACGCGATCGCGCTGCTCAATGACCGCACTGCCGCCAAAGCCGTCGAGCCAATCGCGCTGAATGGCAGTCTGCCCTAACTGAAGCGTTTGCCCCTGGGCAGTAATTTCCAGCAGTCGCTCGCGCAGGGATTCCATTTGCTGTTTGTTGACCAGCACCCCATTCACCCTGGAACGGCTGCGGACGTTTCCCCGGTTAGCGGTAAGTTCGCGGCTGCACACCAGCGTCATATCGTCTACCAGCTCGATCTGCTGCTCAGAGAGCCAGTGAATTAAGGCAGGGTCGAGGTCAAAGGTGGCTTCGATCGTCGCTCGTTCAGCCCCAGTTCGAACTGCTCGGCTGGTCACTTTGCCGCCTAAAGCCGCATCGAGTGCATCTAAAATAATCGACTTTCCCGCCCCGGTTTCTCCAGTCAGGACGTTTAGCCCTGTGCCAAACTCCAGGTCTAACTGGTCAACCAAGGCAAAATTTTCAATCTGAAGGGAGATCAGCATGGAGCAAAATTCGCTTTGACCTGGAAATGCAAGATTTCAAATCGCTTTTTTCAAGCAGCTACTACCAGTGTAGTGGGACTAACTCTGGAGCGGATACCTGATAGAGAACATTTGAATTACTCTCTTCTAAAAACTTAGCCCCAAGCCCCGTTTCTGTCATCTATCAGATTTGCAAGGCTTAACATTCTTTACCCGCTTTACCCTATTCGCTTTATCCAGTAGAGATCAGTCAACCCAGTGTCTACAACCGAATACGGTCAGGTGCGGATTTATCGCCTGGTTAAATTTCAAATTCAACAAAGGGTAGGGTTACAATACTTTACATTAGCCGTTGCAGTCTAAGCCTCCGCCGATCGCTGAAGTTTCCCCCGATTCTAAAGTCGCTCCGAAAGTCGCTCAGAGGGTGGACGGCTCTGCCTAAAGCAGATTGTTACGCTATTAATCTGTCTTCTTGAGACAATCTCCTATGCAAACCCTTCCTTCTTCACCGAACGCGAACGCTGCTTCTGGTCTTGTCGTTGAAAGCGAACTGTTTCCGGCTCCTCAAGAGCATCTGAAGTCAGTTCAGCCAAACGCCATGGAAGCCCAACAATACGACCCACTCGCGATCGCTGCTTACTACGGTCGCCGTCCGTTTCAGGTGGTCGGGCGACTGCTAGCGATCTTCTGGTCGTTTTTTGGATTTGCGCTGTCGCTATGGTGGGATCGGCAAAGGGGAAAGGGCGAGCGCAATCAGCATAGGCGCGCAGTACGGCTGCGAGAAATCTTGACTTATCTTGGTCCGGCATACATTAAAGTAGGGCAGGCACTCTCAACCCGTCCTGATCTGGTTCCGCCCGCGTATCTGGAAGAGCTGACTCGTTTACAGGATCAGTTGCCGCCTTTCCCGAATGAAATCGCGTTTCAGTTTATCCAGGAAGAGTTAGGCGATCGTCCCGAAAATATCTATGCGGAGCTGTCTGAAAAACCTCTTGCGGCTGCCTCTCTGGGACAGGTGTATAAAGGCAAACTCAAGAGCGGTGAAACCGTTGCAGTGAAGGTGCAGCGTCCCGGATTAGCACAGCAAATCACGCTGGATCTCTACATTCTGCGTCAGCTTGCCGCCTGGGCAGGCAGAACCTTTAAGCGGATTCGCAGTGACCTGGTTGCCATTGCCGACGAGTTTGGTGCACGCATCTTCGAGGAGATGGACTACACCCAGGAAGGACGCAACGCAGAGCGGTTTGCTCAGCTCTACGGCAATCTGCCCGATATTTATGTCCCTCGAATCTACTGGCACTACACTCAGCGGCGCGTGCTGACAATGGAATGGATTACGGGCACAAAACTCACTCAGCTTCAAGAAATTCGGGCACAGGGCATTGATGCCAGCTATCTCGTTGATGTAGGCGTACAGTGTTCGCTCCGGCAGCTGCTAGAGCATGGTTTTTTCCATGCCGACCCGCATCCCGGAAACCTGCTGGCGACTCCTGAAGGCAAACTCGCCTATCTCGATTTTGGCATGATGAGCGAGGTAATGCCGCCGCAGCGATATGGCTTGATCGAGGCGATCGTCCACCTGGTAAATCGTGATTTTGACGCGCTGGCGCAGGATTACGTCAATCTGGAGTTTCTCACGCCCGATACTGACCTGACGCCGATCATCCCTGCTTTTGCTGCTGTTTTTAATGAAGCGCTGGGCGCAAGCGTTGCCGAGATTAATATCAAGAGCATTACAGATAAACTCTCGGCATTGATGTATGAATATCCGTTCCGGGTTCCAGCCTACTACGCGCTGATTATTCGATCGCTGGTAACCCTAGAAGGGATTGCAATTAACGTCGATCCGAATTTCAAGGTGCTGAGCAAAGCGTATCCCTATGTGTCAAAGCGGCTCCTTACTGATCCGGCTCCGCAATTGCGTAACTCGCTGCAAGGCTTGTTATTTAAAGATGGAACCTTTCGCTGGAATCGCTTAGAAAACCTGCTGCGAAACGCTCGCGATAGCCAGGACTACGATATTAACTTTGCTCTAAATCAGGCGGTTGAGTTTATCTTCTCAGAGCGGGGCGAGTTTATTCGCGAGTTCCTGGTGACTGAGATTATCAACAACGTTGATACGGCTGGACGCAGCGCGATCGATCAGGTCACAAACAATCTGCGATCGTGGGTCGGGCTCCAGACCAAACAGCCCAAAAAGCTGGAAATCCCCGGTAATGCTGAACACCTAGCGCGGGTAATTGACCTGCTGCGAAGCACACCCGGATTTGATCCAGCTCAGCTTTTGCCGATCGTCCCCCGTTTGCTGGCAAAGCCGGAAGCGCGAGGCATGGGACAGGAAATCATCGGCGGATTGGGTCAGCGGGTGGCAGCCCGGATGATTCGAGAGCTATTGCTGAATGGTCGAGAGTTACCAGAGAGTTCAACCCCGACGGAACTGCCTGAGCAACGGGCTTTGCCTGCGGTTGCCCGTTAGATTGCTGCCTCTATCCCCAATTTCCACTGCATGAAAACTCCCGACGAATGTACCAACATGGCAGAAATTCGATCGGAAATCGATCGCATCGATCGCCAAATCGTCGCGCTTCTCGGTCAACGCTTTGCCTATGTGAAGGCAGCTGCTCAGTTTAAGACCAGCGAAACTAGTGTCAAAGCACCAGAGCGGCTAGAGGCAATGCTGGTAGATCGACGAGTCTGGGCAGAAACAGAAGGACTGAGTGCAGACGCAATCGAAAAGATGTATCGCGATTTGGTGAGCTACTTTGTTTCAGAAGAAATGCAGCACTGGCAGCGATCGGATAGCGTTCAAAGCTAAGATTCCGGCTCCGGCGGTGGGCAGGGTTTTCCGTTTAGATTGGCTCGAACCTGAGCTGCCATTTGCTCTAGCTTTTCCTTTTCAATTTTCAGATTTTCTTCAAGCTCCTGAATCTGATCGCGACGCGCCTCAATTTCTAGGGCACGGCGACCGAGCTCCTGGCTTTTTAGCGTGAGCGACTGCCGCCACTGTTCCGCTCGCTGCACTTCTTCCTGCAACAGCACGGGGGTCATTCCCACCGTCAGATATTGCTCAACCAGGGCAAGTATCCAGTGGGTCGCGTCTTGAATCTGCTGAATTTGCCGCAGGGGGGAAAGCTCAACCAGCACCAGCGCACCCTCGTTGTAATCTGCCTGCTCGATCCAGAGGCGATTTTCCGCATCGTCAAGCAATGCCCAAGCGTGTTCAGCTTTTTGTTGAGCCAGGAGGCGAAGCTGCATCCTGCCCTCTGTATCTTTTTGTGTCACCTGAGCCAAGTGCATCATTCCTGCAAGGGTGAACCCGTTCTGGAAAGAGTATATCTTTTTATCATTATGGATTAGATGATCCTCTGCCGTAGGGCAGATTAGGATTTGATGAATTGCTAGAGCTGATTCAGCCGATCGCGCAAAATCTGCGCCTGAGTCTCCGCTTCTGCCAGCGCGTTTCTTGCACCCTGCACCACATCTGCCGGAGCTTTATCAACAAATTTGGGATTGCTCAATCGTTGAGACAGAGACGCAATCTCAGCTTCGGCTTTGTTCAAGTCTTTTTGCAGCTTCGATCGCAGTGCCTCGACATCGACCACGCCCGCTAGCGGAATCGAAACCTGCACTGTTCCCACCACCCCTACGATCGTTTGACCCTCGGTTTGACCTGCTGCGGGTAATGTCAGGGGAGTAGCTTCGGCTTCCACATCCACGATCGCGTCTACTACATCTTCAAACTGACCAAATACCTCTTTAGTAAAGGCTTGTAGGTTATCTCCGAGTGCCTGTCGGTTCTCAGCAAACAAGAGATTCTGATAGGCAAACCATGCGCTACGACCTAAACCAATCAGCGTGAACAGAGTAGGCAGCAGCGGCAGGCTATTAATCTCACTTACAACGGCATAAAGCACCTTTGCTGCAACAAAGAGGGCGAAGAGTACCCCGATATTCACCGCAGCCCGCGTGTATTTTTGGCGAGGCGTGCGTTCTGGTTTTGCCTTCGACGGTTTTGCAATCGGAGCCAGAGCTGAGGTTTTTGTGGGAATAATCGGCGCAGGTTCAGGCTTCAGGATATTAAGCTGCTCGACCTTTGCCAAATCTTGAATGTAGGGCTGGGCAGCGGTGAGAATTTCTCGTTCGCGATCGTTCTCTGTCTGGAAGACGGTTGTGACTTTGACTCCGGGCTTGATGTCTGCCTCAGCGCGCAGATTTCGCACCGTGCGAATGGTTTCGATGATCAGGTCAAACTGCTGCTCCAGGTCGGGATTGATCAGCGATTCGTCCAGCGTTGGGTATACCTGAAGCGCAAGGTACTGGTCATCGCCCGATTGAGTCAGCGTATGCCAGACTTCCTCGGTAATGTGGGGCATAAACGGATGCAGCAATCGCAGTGTCCCTTCGAGAACGTGGGCAAGAACCTGCTGCGCTACTTTTCGGGAAGCGGAATCCTGATCTTGCAGACGCGACTTGACCAACTCGATATACCAGTCGCAGAAGTCGCCCCAGATAAACTCATATAGCCCTTTCGCCGCTTCGCCCAAGCCAAACTGATCGATATCGTTTGCGGTCTGGCGGATCACTTGATGATAGCGGGACAAGAGCCAGCGATCGCTCAGTTCCAGCTCATCCAAAATTGGGAAGCCAAGCTGATCCGGCGTTTGTCCGTCCAGGTTCATCATCACAAACCGGGAGGCATTCCACAGCTTATTCGTGAAGTTGCGCGAAGCTTCCACCGAGACGGATTCATCAGTCTTGCGGTTGTATTCCAGGCGAATGTCCTGTCCGGCTCCAGCAACGGCTTTGACCAAGGTATAGCGCAGCGCGTCTGTGCCGTATTTGCGAACCAGAATCAGCGGATCGATGCCATTGTTCTTCGATTTGGACATCTTTTCGCCGTTTTCGTCCAGCACCAGCCCGTGGATATAGACGTGCTTAAACGGCATCTTCCCGGTGAAGTGTCCCGCCATCATCGTCATCCGGGCAACCCAGAAAAAGATAATGTCGAATCCGGTAACAAGGGTGGAAGTGGGGTAGTAGAACTCCAGATCTTTTGTGTCGTGGGGCCAGCCCATTGTGGAGAAGGGCCATAAACCCGACGAAAACCAGGTATCCAGCACATCTGGGTCGCGCTGAAGCTGCACCTCTTCCCCGAATTGGGCTACTGCCAGCGATCGGGCTTCTGCTTCGTTCACTGCGACTACAAACGGTGTATTGTCTGCAATTTCGCCATTAGTTTCACTGACTGCATACCAAGCCGGAATCTGATGTCCCCACCAGAGCTGGCGCGAGATACACCAGTCCTTCAGATTCACCAGCCAGTCGCGATACACCTTTGTCCAGCGTTCCGGCACGAAAATCGGCTCGTCTTGGTTATTCAGGAAGTCCAGCGCCTGATCGGCTAAAGGACGAATTTTGACAAACCACTGGGTTGAGAGCAGCGGCTCGATCGGCACTTTACCGCGATCGCTGTAGGGAACGGTGTGTTTGTAGTCTTCGATTTTGACCAGGAAACCTTCTTCCTCTAGCCGTTTGACCACATTCTTGCGCGCCACAAACCGATCCTGTCCCTGGAAGTCTCCGGCGTTTTCGTTCAGCGTACCGTCTTTATTAAGAATGTTGATAAACTCTAGATTGTGCCGCATTCCCATCTCAAAGTCGTTTGGGTCATGGGCAGGCGTGACTTTGACGCAGCCCGTGCCAAAGCTGGAATCGACGTATTCATCGGCAATGATGGGAATTTCCCGATTCATAATCGGCAGGCGAATCGTTTTGCCCACCCAATGCTTGTAGCGATCGTCTTCGGGGTTCACTGCCACGGCTGTATCCCCCAGCATCGTTTCTGGGCGGGTGGTAGCGACTTCCAGGTAGCCTGACCCATCGCTGAGCGGATAGCGGAAATGCCAGAGGTTGCCCTGCACTTCTTTATTTTCTACTTCCAGGTCAGACACCGCCGACTGGGTGGCAGGACACCAGTTCACCAGATACTTGCCCCGGTAAATCAATCCTTCGCTGTACAGCCGCTTGAATGCCTCTACGACTGCCTCAGACAGCCCCTCGTCCATTGTGAACCGTTCGCGAGTCCAGTCTACCGACACGCCCAGACTTCTAAGCTGACCGACGATCGTGCCGCCTGACTCTGCTTTCCATTCCCAGGCGCGTTCCAGAAATGCCTCGCGTCCCACATCAAAGCGGGTTTTGCCCTGCGATCGCAGCTCTTTGTCTAGAATCGCACTTACGGCAATACTGGCGTGATCCGTTCCCGGTAGCCACAGCGTATTGAAACCCTGCATGCGGTGATACCGCACCAGCACATCCATCAGGGTATTGTCGAAGGCGTGCCCCATGTGCAGGCTGCCCGTCACATTTGGCGGCGGAATCACGATACAGTAAGGCGTACCGCCGCGATCGGGGTCTGCTTTAAAGACCTGATTCTCTTCCCAGGATTTCTGCCACTTGGCTTCAGTGGCAAACGGGTCATACTGGCTAGCGAGGGTGGAAATCGTTGCAGTCATTGGAAATTCTGAGGAATCACGGCGTTTCACTTTCTAAATTCTGCCATGTGAGCTTGCGGATGCGTCATTTTTAGGAGGCGATGTAGCACCTTAAATGCGTTTCAAACGCGTTTCAAACCTTCTAAACACCCATCCTCGATCGCCAAAACGCCACACCCAGCCCACTTCCCAACAGTCCCCCAAGCGCGATACTAACTGGCGCGATCAAGAGAAAACTTAGATCTGCTTGAGTGTGTTTGGGATAACCGCCCAGCCCAATGGCTATAAAGAAACACACGACCGCGCAGGCAAGGGAGCTGCTAATCATCCAGGGCATTACGCGACGGGAATGCACCAATAATGCAGTCAGCAACGCCGCACCGCTATAAAACAAACCAATGGCTAGCCCGATCGCTGCACCAAACCTGATCAAGCCATCAATCTGACTGAAACCGATGACCGAACCCCCAATCAAGCTCAGGATCATTCCAAGAAAAATCCAGCTCACTACACCGATTCCTGCCCAAAACAGTTTTGCTCGCATTTTTAATGATCAGGTTAATGATCGGGGCAATCGGTTGAGATATTTTTCGACTGCTCCACGTTTCTGCTTCGATCGGCGGCATGCCCAAAAAGTTCCTCAGTGCTAGCGCAATTCCGGGGAGCAATCTGAAGAGCCGGAGCCGTTTTAGGGCTGCGCTGTTTCGAGCCAGTCAAAAATGCGATCGAGCTGTTCTAGCGTTACCAAGCCATATTGCCAGAGGATCATCGGCAGAGGTCCAGGATCTTGCTCACGATAGCGCATTGCGATCGCGATTGAAGCCGCAGACAGGGCCAAATCCTCCTGTAGAAATCGAATAAATCGGGAGTATTTCGTTGGATTCATTCGTAAAACTCACCTCCTGGAAATGGGCTAAGCAACATCTTGAAGTTCAACTTGAAGTTCAGCGTTGAAAATTAAGCGAAAAGCGAAGCGACGACTGTGTTGTGGAGAGAGCAATAGTTACCTGCAATAGCTACCTGCAACAATTACCCAAAACAACTGCCTGTCCGCAGTTACCCAAGGTCATGATCTATTTAGCTGGTGGGTCTTTCAGTCTTCGCTCAATGCAATCGTTTGAAGTCGCTTAATCGTATAAGTAAGATAACGATGGCGTGTGACAAACAAATTAAGCTGAAGTGAACTTTCGACTGCCCTTTATTAAAGCCTTTAACTCTGTTTAGCCCTGTGATGGAATTCACAGCGATCAAATTCCCAGCGTTATAAGCAGTGAATTAACTCAGCCCCACAGAGTTTCTGTTGCTTTCCGTATCCTTATCAAAGTTTGTCTATGTCCGTATCGAGTATCCGTTCTAAACATAGATACCAAGCATAGAAGAAATACAGAAAGTCGGACTACATCTACGGAAAGAATACATTAATTTTTTCTGAAATTCCTTTGGACGGCTATAAATTTGTTTTGTGAAATTATGCAGCAAATGTAAAGTTTTCTTTGCTGCCCGTTCTGTGGTTGGCTCTGCTAAGTACAAAATCTTGAGTGCAGAATTTCAGCCGCAGCGAGTTACAGGTTGTTTGAGGAGTGGGAAAAGTTGTCCATTGCCCCTCCCTCCTCCTGAAGCAGGAGATTTGACAACGTGATGAAACTCAAAGCAGGTCGCAGGATGTCACTGACAAGATGTAGCTTGAATGACATGGTTTGAGACACGAGATTTGCCATGATGGGGGCGATCGCCCCATTCCCAAACTGACCCGAGCCTGGAGTTTGACCTGAAGCAAAAATGTCTACTGCTGCCCCCCAACCCCAACTTAAACGCGAACTCGGAGTTTTAGGGGCGACCCTTATGGGGCTAGGATCGATCGTCGGCACAGGGGTTTTTGTCAGCATTGGCATTGGGGCGAACTTAGCCGGGCCTGCGGTGATTTTGGCAGTTTTAATTGGGGCGATCGTCGCAATTTGCAATGGGTTGAGCAGTGCCCAGCTTGCAGCCAGTCATCCAGTCAGCGGTGGAACCTATGAATATGGCTATCGTTATCTCACACCCTGGCTCGGCTTCACAGCAGGTTGGATGTTTTTGGTGGCAAAGGCAGCTTCGGCGGCAACGGCGGCGCTGGGGTTTGCAGGATATTTGCTGAACCTGCTCGGACGTGACCTCGGCGGTAATGCTGTGCCGCTCGTGACGATCGCCCTGATTGCCGTCGTAACGCTCACCGCGATCGTGCTGAAGGGCATTAAGCGATCAAATGCAGCGAATACGGTAATTGTGGCAGTAACGCTGCTGGCACTCGGCTTTTTTGTGCTTGCTTGTTTGCCGTTTGCGGTGCAGAACGGCTCACAGAACCTGGTGCCTTTTTTCACGACATCGCCTACGGGCGTGCTGGAAGCGAGTGCCCTCATGTTTGTGGCATACACCGGATACGGCAGAATTGCCACGATGGGCGAAGAAGCTCGAAACCCGCGCCAGACGATTCCGAAAGCAATGCTTGTGTGTCTCGGACTCACTCTGCTGCTCTATAGCACGATCGCCACCGTTGGAATTGGGGCAGTGGGCGTCGGTGGGCTAAGCGGCACAGCTCCCTTGGAAGCGGCAATCCGTCAGGTCGCGGGAGCCGGCGGTTCGCTGGTGTTAGCGATCGGCGCAATGACGGCAATGCTGGGCGTGCTGCTCAATCTGATTTTGGGGCTATCGCGGGTGCTGCTGGCAATGGGACGGCGATCGGATATGCCACATTGCTTTGCTCAGCTCAACCGAACACAGGCAACTCCAACCTGGGCAGTTTTTGGGGTAAGTGGGGCGATCGGGCTATTGGTGCTGGTGGGCAACGTGAAAACCACCTGGTCGTTTAGTGCGTTCAGCGTTCTCATTTATTACGCCATTACCAACGGGGCAGCTCTACGGCTTCCGGTTGCAGAAAGGCTCTATCCTGCTTGGGTGTCGATCGTGGGCTTATTGTCCTGTCTGCTGCTGGCGTTTTGGGTGGAGCCGATCGTTTGGCAAGCTGGGTTGGGGTTAATTGTTGCAGGACTGATTTGGCACGGGCTAAGGCGGGCAATTCGGTAATAATGCAATTTGCCATAATGCAATTCGGCGATAATGCTGTCAGTGCTGCCCTAACAGTGCTGCTTCAAAAATCCGGCAATCAGAAAAACCAAGCATGACGATCGTAATTTGTCCGGGATATCATCCGCCTGAGCTGACGATCGGCTTCCTGAAAGGGTTAGGACGAACGAGCATCGGACGCAGTTCTGGTGAAGTGTGTTCTCCTCAAGAGCTGATTTACCCTGCCGATCGCTACCCGCCCTATTCCGGTCTGCATGTGTTCGCTTTTTTGCAGCAGCAGCTTCGCATCCGACAGTCCGAAAAAATACATCAAAATGTCAATTCACTGGTGTTTATCGGGTTTAGTGCGGGGGTCGTTGCGGCGATCGGGGCTGCGCAGCAGTGGCAGGCAGCAGGGGGAACGGTCAAAGCTGTGATTGCGATCGATGGCTGGGGGGTGCCGCTCTGGGGCAATTTCCCGATTCATCGGCTGAGCCATGATGCCTTTACTCACTGGAGTTCGGCATTACTGGGCAGCGGTGGCGATAGCTTTTATGCCGATCCGGCTGTACGTCACCTGGATTTGTGGCGGGCACCACAGCAGATCTGTGGATATCATGTTAAAACTTTGTGCAGAACTGTCGTGAGTTCCCCCCAATTACCCGATCGCTATCAGCGCACTACGGCTGCTGAACTGTTGAATCACTGGCTGCACCAGTATGGCGAGGGCAAAATTACGTAAATTTTCAAGGATTCGGGTTTAAAAATATTTACTTTAGCAGATTCGCACCTATACTATTGGTGTTTCAACCATCACGTGTATCGCCGGAAACCAGCATGAAAAACCGACGCGACGCTCACGGCAAAAACAGCAGGGACAAACGGAATCTTTACTATGAGATGGAATTTTTAGGTCAGGTCCCTCCTCCACCCCCGCCACGACGCAGGTTGCCGGGCAGAAGGCTGCTATCGCCTGTATTAGGAATTGCTTTGATGGGAGCAAGCGTTGGGTTTGCGATCGTCGTTGCCACGCAAGATCTTCGATTAGGCAGTAGCCGCAGTTTTGCCGCAGCCCAGGCAGAGCCGTTTCGATGGGCAGTCAATCGGGCAGTGAGCGCATCTGAACTCACGCAGCAGGCAAATTCCGTCGAAGAATGGAAGATAGTTGCCAAGTGGTGGCAAGAAGCGATTGACCTGATGCGTCAGGTTCCGATGTCTTATGCTCGATATGACGTTGCTCAATCGCGGATTCCGCAGTACGAGCGCAATTTGCAGTATGCTCAGCGCAAAGCCGAAGAATCAACTCAAACCGCTCCAGGGGAGGGTCTGTGGTCAGCGGGATCGCGCCGAGCCGAAGTGATTGGCATTCAGGGTAAACCTTCCTCGACCGATCGCTATGACTCGATGTGCAAAGAAGTGCTGCGCTACGGCAAAAGTGCGGTTGAGCTGCGAAATGGGGTAGTCATCCGCTATGAAGACTTCGATCGCAACTTGAGAGTAACCGCGCAGCCCAACCATTCATCCAAAAAAGCCGCTTCCTTCTGGGGATTGGGTTCTACCAAGGAAGAAGTTTTTGCTGTGCAGGGAACTCCCTCGCGTGTGACTCAATACGAATACTCCAAAAAAGAACTGCTCTACTACAGCAATAGCACCGTCGAGCTAACTGATAATCGCGTTACCGGCTATCGCAACTTTAGTAATAACCTGTACGTGCAGACCCTTCCCGTTGGACAAACTTCTAACCAGCCCTACTGGACGATGAACTCGATGCGGGAAGACCTATTCCGCATTCAGGGCACACCCACCCATGTGGAGTTAGACGACCCTAGCTGTACCGAAACGCTGAGCTATGGCAACAGCAAAATCGAGCTAAAAAATGGATTCATCACTGGATACGATAACGTGGACAACAATTTGAAAGTCCGGGTCGAATAGCCCAAAAACGCTGATCATCAAACCAGGGTTCTTCACTAAAACCGCCTCTTGAGGGACGCGAATTCGACAACAGCCTCCTACAATATCGAGATTATTCGTCTTAGGTGGCATTCATGGCGAACGCTCTCTTTAATCGAGTGCAGGTGGCAGTTCGGATGCGCATCGCCCTTCGGGATCGTGAGTTGGGCGATCGAAAGCTCTATGCCGAGATCGAGCAGGTTTTGCCCCAGCTTAGAAATCGGGAAGGGGTGCAGGATGTCACCCTGGTTGCGGTGAAAGTTGCCCCCGAAATGCCGATCGGAATGATGCCGCGCAATATTAGTGGCTTTTTGCCGGCGGTGCTGGAAGCCGAAGTGCGATTGCCCTATCTTATGCAGGTACTCGATTTTTTGCGCGATCGACTGTTTGAAAATCGAACGCTGGAAATCACTCTGAAATCCTCAGACGGTAGAGACTTCAGCAGTCAAGCCAGCAATTCTGAGGAGCTAGATTTTCTCATGCAGGAAGCGGATTCTTTCTTCTTGCCTTCTAGCGAGAAATAATTGCTCAGGGCATCCAGTGAGAACATGATGCTATCGGCAACGCAGTGAATCAAAAACCTCGATCGCCCGATCTTCTGCCCGTTCGCCTAAAGCAGAGACGATCGCAATATAGGTATGCGCTTTGAAGTTGGCTTCCCCCTGATAGCGCACAGCCGGAATCGAGGGTGCACCTGCTGCTACGGTTAAATGTCCAGTCTGAATCGTGACGGGAACACTTGTGCCGCAGAGAAGCCGATTTTCCGTTCGGGCACTGTGAATTTGAAACGTGTCCACATCCTGATAGGAAAAAGAAAATCCTGAGAGAAAAACGCTGCTATCCCCAGTGATATCCTCTTCAGAACTGGGATCAGTTGCGCCTTCAGTAATCGGAATTCTTGCCAGAAAGAGTTCAGTTTGGGGTGGCGCATTAGTTCCGGCGGGCAGGGCAGGCAGAGCAACGGGAGATAAGCTATTCATCACTGCCAGTTTGCCGCCGCCCAGATTTGTGCCGAAAACGCCCCTCGAACCGCCCGCAATTTGATAATCAGCAATGCTTTGAGCCGTTGCCTGTGCCCGACGCGGATCAAACGCATTGTTCAGAGCTTTAACGCCCAGCCCTGCTAAACCGACTGCAACCAGAAGAACAGCTCCCGCCGTAATGGCGATGCCTTCCCAAACGCTGACTGTATATTGAGGAGATTGGGGAGAAGAAGTCATAGGCATTCACGAGTCAGGAACATTCAGGATTCCCCGCTTCAGGATTCCCTGCTTCAGGATTCACGGCGGCAAACAAAGCGGAATAGTCTGCGTCGGCTAACCCTTCGGTGCAGGCAATCTCTATGATGTGCTGAATGCCTGCTAAACTATCCACCTGCAAGCCGAGATTGCGGGCTTCCTGCAAAAACAGATTGGCATCTTTGAGCAAATGTCTGGTGGGAAAGTTGGGGTTGGCAAAATCGCGATCGATCATGCGCTGAAGTTTCTTGTCAAAGGTAGGCGCATATAGCGCGCTCTGGCGTAACACCTGCATAAAGGTGTCGATCGGTACATTCTGCCGCTGCACGAAACCCAGACTGAGCGAAAAAGCAGTCGTTAACGCGGCAATAAGCTGATTCAGTGCCAGCTTTAGCGCAGCCGCCGAGCCAACTTCCCCGACGTAGCGCGGCATGCCCAACTGACGCAAAATCGGCGACCACTGCTCAAACTGTTCCGGCGTACTGCCGACCATCACCTGAAGCGTCCCGGCTTTTGCTTCTGGAATACTGCCCAGCACCGGAGCCTCCAGATAAAATCCACCCGATCGCCGTATCTCATCGTGCAAATCGCGGCTTTCCTGCGGTGCAATCGTTCCCATCTGGATCACGGTGCGATCGGCAAGCAAAGAGCGGCATTCTTCGACCAGCAAAACTTCGTGAATTGCCGGGGCATCGGTCAGCATCAGCA
Organism: Leptolyngbya sp. GB1-A1; assembly: GCF_039962475.1. Taxonomy (NCBI): domain Bacteria; kingdom Bacillati; phylum Cyanobacteriota; class Cyanophyceae; order Leptolyngbyales; family Leptolyngbyaceae; genus Leptolyngbya; species Leptolyngbya sp. GB1-A1. Next base: position 76,822 of record NZ_JAMPLI010000005.1, read on the forward strand.
AGATTAATTCAGACGATCGCAGCAGTTCGGCTGCCGAGGAGGCAAGTTCCGCTCCTGCATCTTTGAGCGGCTGCAATTTGCTGGCTGTGCGGTTCCATGCGGTGACAAATTCTCCGGCAGTCCGCAGTCGCTCCACCATTGGCAAACCCATCAGTCCGGTTCCCACCAAGCCAATTTTCATGCGTTGTGCCCTCCTGCGTTCCCTTGTCGATTTTAGAAGCAGAATGACTGGATCGGACCAGAAGAGATTCAGCTGGAATTCAGAAGATCTGTATTATCATGTAGTTTCGTGTAATACAGCTTCCGTAATTCATCCTCATTGGCTTGTTGTCTCTACTGCTGGTTTTCAAGATCGATCGCGCCTCGCTTCCTTACCGACTCATTTTTTCAGCCCCCTTCAATCCCCGGAGGTTCCTATGAACGATCGTCGCTTGCCTCCCGCTCGTCGAGAATATATTTACTCCTACCCCGACGAACCCACACGCTTCTCTGAATGTCCGCAATGCTCAAAACAAACGCTTTATCAGCGCAACGCCGACAAGTTTGTTTGCCTTTCATGCAGCTTTCAGCGCGACCTGTCTAAGCCGAAAGAAAAAAGCTTCCTGCCGACTCTGCTGATGCTGTTAACGCTGATCGTGCTGGTGCTGTTTATTCTTGCCGCTTAGTGTGATTGGTTCAAAAGGGTTCAAAAGTTAATCGATTTGCTAGGGGCGGTTCACCGATCGCCCTTTCCGCTGCGTCTACGCGATCGTCTCTGAAGGATGTTTCAAAAGTCTTGTCTTTGACTCAAATTGCTCGCTTCGCCCATTCTGGTCGGGTGTATTGATCGGTCGAAATGAGCTTCATTTCACCCTTTTGTAAAAGAACTCTGTTTACCGATGCGATTTGCTCAATTTACGAAAGCAATGCCCCAAGAACAATCTGCTGAAATGCCTGTGGGACAAGTTCTGCGCCGCAGTGTAGCTCTTGTACTGCGATCGGCTCCGCGAGAAATTATCAACTTATTGCTACTGAATTTGGTGTTGGGGGCAGGTCCATCGATCGCCCTTTATTTTGGCAAGGTCGTAATCGATGAAGTCACCCGTTTGCTAGCCGCAAATGTGACCGGAAATTCGCTCCCAATTCTGCTGAACAATCAGCTTTTACTGACGGCGATCGTGGTTACGATTGTGTTTAACATTGCTGTTGATTCGCTTCAGCCCATTCAGACCAATATCATTACGGCATTGCGCGATCGGGTAAAGGGTTATGCTCAGGGTCAGATGATCGAGAAGGTGGCCAACTTCAATGACATTGCGCTGTTTGAGAATCCAGAGCGGCTAAATCTGATCACGCTGACCAAGGAAAAGAGCCTGTCTAAGCTTCAGGAAATTACATTTAAGCTGCTCGAACTGCTGATTGGGATGCTGCGCTTTTTACCTTCAGTGCTGCTGTCTGCGTCGATCGCTTGGTGGGTTCCGATCGTGCTGGTCATTGGGTTCGCGCCCTCGTTTTACGTGGATATGAAGCATCACAATAAAAGCTGGCGCGTCGAGGAAACTCAGGCAGCTCTGTCTCGCCAGATGGAAATTTACGCCAAAGTTTTAACTGAAGACACCTATGCCAAAGAACTGCGGCTATTTTCCTTACAGTCCATTTTGCTTCAGCGATGGCGCGATTTGTTTGAACAAATTTTTGGGGCAATGCAGCGAGTGCGACGGGCTGGCGCAACCCAGACCCTCATTTGGTCATTAGTCAGCGGCATTGGCGCAGCGGTTCCCTACGTGTTTATCATCCTCGGCGTGCTGGAGCGTCGCTATACCTTTGGGGATTTGGCACTGTTTACCGGACTGATTCTCGAACTGCGGAGGAGCGTGTCTTTTATTGTCTTTGCGTTCATAGGACTGTACGATGCATCTCTGGGCACTCGTCCCTTTTTTGCACTGCTTGATTTACAGCCTGAAACCATTAGCGGTACTGCACCCGTCCCGTCATGCGATCGACTGCTTTGCCAAGAGACCAGCTCCCCATCGCCGCGCTTCTCTTCGGGTGAAATCAAGGGTAGCGGAATTCAGGTCAAAAATCTCAGTTTTGCTTATCCTGGCAGCGAAAAACCGACGCTACAGGACATCAACCTGACGATCGGCCGTGGAGAAATGATCGCGCTGGTGGGCGAAAATGGAGCCGGAAAAACCACCCTGGCAAAGCTGCTCTGTCGCCTTTATGACCCTACCGCAGGCGCAATTCTCTGGAACGATCGCGATTATCGTGACCTGGATCTGAACGAGCTGCGATCGAAAATTGCCGTGGTAATGCAGGACTACGCTCGCTTTCCGGCAACGCTGCGGGAAAATGTCGGCTGGGGCAATTTGTCCAGACTGGAGTCCGATCGCGCCATTCAAACTGTGCTGGAGGAAGCCGGAGTCGCCCAGCTCACCCACAAACTGGCTCACGGACTCGACACGCCCCTGGGCAAACAGCTTGAAAAGGGTGTGGATCTCTCCGGCGGACAGTGGCAGCGCGTTTCGATCGCCCGCTCCCTGCTGCGATCCCAGGCGGAACTGCTGGTGTTTGATGAACCCACGGCTGCCCTCGATCCCAAAAACGAGCATGAAATTTATCAAATCTTTCGCACGATCGCCCAGGGCAGAATGAGCATTGTCGTTAGCCATCGCCTTGCCCTTGCCAAACTTGCCGATCGGATTATCGTGCTGGAGCATGGCAAAATTCTTGAAACCGGAACTCACGCCGAACTGATGGCAAACGGCGATCGATACTACGAGATGTTTACGCGGCAGGCAAGTAGCTATCTCGAAACTTAAAGGCAAGTCGAAATCGCTGAACCCTCATAATCTCCTGCTGAAGCGATTCGAAAAGACGATCCCTGCTGCTACCGAATCGCTTCAGCCCCAACCTCCAGCAATTTAGACGAGTCAGCAGATGGCATCAGCGGCGATTAGCTAACGGTCTCATCCCCATTTTCTATGAAGCAATTTAATAAAGAACAAAAAAAAGAGCGAACAATTGTCCGCCCTCAAGGATTGTAAAAGATATAGAAACAGTCACGTTTAAAGGTGCCCTGTGTAAACCGAATTACTTCTCAACGTTTGCCAGCTTTCGGTTGAGCAAACCCGGAATTACGGTTAAAGAAGGCGTTTGTGGACGCTGCTTAAACCAATTTAAACCGATTATCGTGTAGGTTTGAGCATTGTGATTTTCAAAAGTATCACCCACGGAAAAAGAACGATCGCTGCTCAGTGTGCCCACAATCCGCTGATGAAGGTCAACTAACAAATACTGCATAATCCACCTCTTGAGTCAGAAATAACGCAAATTAATGAAGTCAAAACGAAGCCAAACAGAAACGAATCAAACTTCAAGCAAAAACCAGAACTCGCACAAGACCAAAGTTTAGTCCGATCGCTTTTATAAGCAATCGAAATTAAGCTGCCTTAAGGATCTAACCTGAGAAAACCCTCAAGCGATCGCCTATTATCAGCACTTTAATCAATGAATAAATCGAAAAACTAGAAAGAAACTAAAGCACTTTCACCGAGATGCTACCAGGACTTAGAACTAGAAAAAACAGCATGATTAGAGTTAATTTTTAACCCAATTCAGACTTTTCTTCAATTAACAGCACAATGCAATCAAAGCTCAATCAGTCTTTTCTACGTCTCCCAATTACCAAAGATTTAGCTGAATTAGTGCTATCGCAAAATCTCGATCGCTCTGTCATTTGCGCTAAAAGTTTATCGATCAATTAGCGAACAAACGGCAGTATTAACTAATGAGGAAAATGGCATTAGAACTAACGTATTTCTGATAGAAACTTCAAGCGTTTGAGTGTGTTGCTCAACTTCCCCTTCTTATAGCACGTCTTTTTTAGAAATGGTAGATCTTGGAGATGATTAATTCGAATTAATATTCCTTTACAGATCTTTTCAATTCTGTCGCAATAGTGATAAAAATACTGTCGGTAAAAGCAGTTTGCTTCAGATTCAGTTTTTCGGTTCCTTTCTCTACTGTAGCGACTCAGTTTCGGCTTTGCAGTTGTAAAGCTCAATTTGTACAGAAAGTACAGCAATCTTTAGCAGAGAAGGGAAGCATCTCATGATACCTCCCCCCTTCATCAAGATATTTCAACTTAGGTTAGCAACCTATCGCTGATCCCATTCTCCGGCTGCGTCTGATACTGCCTGATCGATCGACTTTTCGCCCAGCATCGCTGCCTGCAAATTGTCGTAAATAATCTTTTGCAAAACCTTAATCTCTTTTTGATTTGGAAGCAGCACTTCTGCATCCTGCATCTGTTTCGCGCTGATGGCTCGCGCCTGATCGATCGCCGGAGCAGAGCTAGGAACCTGCGTGAAATAGCTATCTTTCAGAGCTGCCACCGTCGAGGGCAACACGTTCGCGGCTTTGGCAAACGCAAGCTGATTCTGGTCGTTCGCTACAAACAGGGCAAACTTGAGCGCAGCATCCGGCTGATCCGTTTTGCGCGGAATTACCAGATTCATGACCGCAACGCTTTTTTTGCCTGTAGCTCCAGTAATTTGCGGCGCAGCTGCAGACACTTCAGCCACAGCAGGCGCATTGGTAGCGATCGTCTTCAAAAACTGCGGGCCTGTTGACAAAAGAGCCGTTTGCCCAGACTGATATAGCTCAATCCCGCGTCGGTGTCCCTGCGTTAGTGCCTCTTTGGGCAGCAAATCTTGCTTGTACAAATCCGTCCAATATTGAAACACTGCCTTGCCTTCAGGCGTATTAAACGCCGCTTTCCCCTGATCGTCTACGAGTTGTGCCCCCATCTGCACAAACGACTGCAACACCTCTCCCGAATCCTCAGGCACAAAGGTGGCAAAGAAAGCGTACTTCCCGGTTTTCTCCTTAATCTGCTTCGCGGCTTCAGCCAGTTCTACATAAGTTGCAGGTGGCTTGTTGATCCCCGCTTGCTTCATGATCTGCTGGTTATAAATTGCGATGCTGGTAGACAAATACCAGGGAATACCAAAGCTCTTGCCGTTTAGGGTGTTCGCCTGCCAGATCTTGGGCAAATACTGCTGTTTATCAGTGTCGGTCAGGCGATCGTCCAGCTCTAACCAGGCATTGCGTCCAGCAAGCTGCGCTGCAAAATCTGGGTTCAGATTCACCACATCGGGAGCCGTATTCGCCGAAACCGCCGTCAAAATCTTGCTCTGCATATCCGCCCACGGCACATCCACCCAGCGCACCTTCGTGCCCGGATTGCTCTGCTCAAACTGGGCAATGAGCTGATTGAAATAGTCGGTAAACTGCGGTTGAAGCTGCATCGTCCAAAACTCAACTTCTGCCGTCCCTGAACCTGCTTGGGGCGATCGAGAAGGACTGGGGCTACAGCTACTCACCACCCAGCTCAGTGCCAATCCCAGCAGCGCGAAAATTCCGACGGTTTTCCAGGTTTTTCTATTCATACTTCCTGCCTCCAGCCGCAGTTTCCTCTGCGTTTTCCTCAGACTACTTTAGCGGACGGTGGAGCGTGGATGGGATCTCAGTACTTGAGGGAAGCCAGAACTTCGTTGTAGGGAACCACTCCAGCTACCGCATGACTCACCTGACGCGCAATCCGAGGATTCTGTTTCATTAACCAGATCAACAGATAATTCATAAAGGAGAATTTTCTAAATGCTTTAATGCGTAACCCTGCCCGCAAATCCGCTTCAAAGTGAGATTCATACAGGTATTGCCAGTTGTCTGCGATCGCCTCGGGAGTTCGACTCATATTAACGGCTTGGGCAACGTGGAAACCGCTTAGGATTGCATTAGCAATGCCTTCTCCCGTCAACGGATCCGTCAAATTTGCCGCATCGCCAATCTTCAGAATTTTCCCGTCAGTCACTCTATTTCCTTTTTTAGCAGTTGCTAGAGGAAATACCTTGGGGGATTGCTGTTCCACCACTTTGCTGAGGATTTGCTGTGCAATCTTATTGCTTCCAACGAATTGCTTAAAAAGTTGAATCACATTGATTTTTAGCTCCTGGTATTCGTCTAGCCAAACGCCCACGCCCACATTTAATTTAATCAAGTCATGCTGTGTCGAAACGGGAAAGATCCAGCCATAGCCATTTACTCCCAGGCTTCGATCGAAATGAATTTGAGCTTCCATCAGCGCAGTTTCAGGTAAATCTTGCCGCTGCACCGTCCAGTAGGCTCGAATCGCGATCGCATTCACCTCTCCGGCAGAAACTCCGCGAGCATCAATAATGGTGTCAAACGCATCCGTCAATCCGTGATGATGCCAATTGTTTTTGTGAACCGTTTGAACCAGAAAACGGCATCCTGCATCGATCGCTTTTTCATACAAAAGTTGATCAAACACAGCTCTTGGAATGCAGTAAGCCTCCAGATTGGTTTGTTCGCTGTGGCTAATTTGATTGGAAACCCCCAGAAAGAAATGATGAATTGGGGCATACTCTGAAGCGAGTTTCTGAATATCGTGCGGATAAATTCCCATCGTGGAGATCGCCTGAATCGATTCGATGCTAATGCCATCGCCGCAGACTTTATCTCTGGGAAAACCCTGCTTGTCCATTAAGGTGACATCATGCCCACTTTTTGCCAGGTGATATCCGGCAGAACATCCGGCGGGTCCTGCACCAACGATCGCCACTTTAGCCATCCTTCAACCTCCTGCGAAATCGGGATCAGTGAGAGATTAATAATCGACTCCGAAAAAACAGGGATGCCGTACTGCCTGAGCAGTGAATTAGCTGCTTTGCGATATTTTGAACTTCCTGCTGTCGCCTAACTTTTTTGTCTGAAAGATACACACCCAGCAAAGCCTGATTAATTAACTGATGAAACCCAGTATGGGGAAGCTGGGAAACACTTTCAGCCGCGTTTTGCATAAAGTGCTTGAATCGCTCCAGCATATCCTCATGATTTCTGTAGTAGAAACAGAAGTTTAAGTCTCCGTTGACGCGGTCTTCTTCCTGGTCAATCAAATAGTCCAATAAAATATGGAATCCCTGCACCCAGGGAAAATAACTATTCTTGACGCGATTGGTCAACTCATTTGACAGCTCCTGATCCAGCCCATACGCGACTAAACAGAAAATTCCCAGCGTGGAACCTGCACAGGCAGAAAACTCATACCAGCGCAGTTCAGGAAGCTGCTTTTGATAGGCAGAAAACCACATCTGCAAGCGGGGCACTCGCTCCTCGATTCGCACATGCTTATGTACCTGGAGATTACAGTAATAGCTGGCTAGCTCATGCACGGCGGGGGCGATCGTTCCATAATTCGGAATTTGGCATAGCACATCCTGACAGGTTTTCACCAACGCCTGCAAATAGCCGCCATCGTTCTGCTCGTCTCGAAAGCGGTAATAGTTTTTACCCTTTGCGCCCGGAGTCAGTGCATTGGCTATGGACTCATGCAGGGCAGAAAAATCGGCGGGATCAAGCGAAGTGCTGCGATCGCACAAATTATCCAGATAATCGCTAATCGTTTGATACGCCACAATAAACCGGATCGCTTCCTGCCAGTGGCGCTTCGCCAGCAACCCGTAAATCGAGCCACCTTCACAATGAAATTGTTTCGCTGCAAGACTCGCCAATGCTTGCCAACGCAGCTCCGGATTAGGAATTTCTTCTGCCCGTCGCCTCCAGCCTTTCAACTCACTCCGGACAGTTGGAATCACTTTAAAGCGAGTTTCTAGTATGAGCGTCCAGGGAGATACCGGAATATTCATAGCAAATTGGACTGCTGCAGCTGCCTACGATGATTGCTATCAATCTAGAAAGGCTGATACAGTTCAATCCTCTGCTTAGAGGAAGAGTTGGTGAGGCGATCGACGAGTTACTGGCCTCTATAATACTGGCTCCCATAATAAAGGGGGCGAAGACCTGCTCCCCGCCCCGGACTTATGGCAACACCTTAAAAGGGTTGATTGTTAAAATTGCTAGGAACTAGCGTTAATGGCACTCAGGAAGGGGAATTGAATCCACTGTTTCTCCTGTAGGAGGGCATCTCTCCTGTTTGATTGAAGGGAGGATGCCCACTACACCAGCAATTCAATCCACAATTCCTAGTTCACTGGGAATCGACCTGCGGTTGCGCCAATAAGGAAGGCGGCATAGGTCAAGATGTAACCCACTGTGAAGTGAACTAGACCTGTTAACCAACCCTGAACGATCGAGAGAGCAACGGGCTTGTCCTTCCAGCGAATCAAGTTCGCGAGCGGAGTGCGCTCATGCGCCCAGACCAGCGTTTCGATCAGCTCTTGCCAGTAGCCTCTCCAGCTAATCAGGAACATGAAACCAGTTGCCCATACTAGATGCCCGAAGAGGAACATCCAGTCCCAAACGGCGATGCTGTTCATGCCGTAGGGGTTATAGCCGTTGATGATCGGACCTGAATACAGCCAGAGGTAGTCACGCAGCCAGCCCATGATGTAGGTTGAGCTTTCGTTGAACTGTGCGACGTTGCCTGACCAGATGCCCAGGTGCTTCCAGTGGAAGTAGAAGGTTGCCCAAGCGATCGTATTCAGCATCCAGAAGATTGCCAGATAGAAAGACTGTTCCCATCCAGAGGTTTGGCACGTACCGCCACGACCCGGACCGTCGCAGGGGAAGGTAAAGCCAAAGTCTTTCTTGTCGGGCATCAGTTTTGTACCGCGTGCATCGAGCGCACCTTTGACGCCGATCAGCGTGGTCACATGAAGTCCCAGCGCGATCGCGTGGTGAACCAGGAAGTCACCAGGACCGATCGTGAGGAACAGCGAGTTATTGCCGGAGTTAATCGCGCCGAGCCAGCCCGGAAGCCAGACGTTGGCGTGGTTGGGCCATGCGGTCGAAGCCAAGCTACCTGGATTCGACAGCAGCGTATCCATGCTGTAAAGCAGTTTGCCGTGGGAAGCCTGAATGAACTGCGCGAACACAGGCTCAATCAAGATTTGCTTTTCCGGTGTACCGAAAGCCTGCATCACGTCGTTGTGGACGTACAGACCCAGGGTATGGAAGCCCAGGAACAGCGATACCCAGCTCAAGTGAGAAATAATCGCTTCTTTATGGTTGAGAACGCGATCGAGCACGTTGCCCTTGTTCTGCACCGGATCGTAATCCCTTACCCAGAAGATTGCGCCGTGAGCAAATGCCCCAACCATCAGGAATCCAGCAATGTACTGGTGATGGGTGTAAAGCGCAGCCTGGGTCGTGAAATCCCTTGCCATGAACGCATAAGGCGGCATCGCGTACATGTGCTGCGCCACCAGCGACGTTACCACACCCAGAGCAGCCAGGTGAATTCCAAGCTGGAAGTGCAGTGAGTTGTTGTAAGTGTCGTACAGCCCGTGGTGAGGCAGGTTGAACTGACCTTCACTTCGAGGAGTGAGCAGACCCGCCTTGGAGTTGAGCATTTCTTTAATGCTGTGCCCAATCCCAAAGTTGGTGCGGTACATGTGACCCGCAATGATGAAAATCACGGCGATCGCTAGATGGTGATGGGCAATGTCCGTCAGCCACAGCGATTCAGTTTGCGGATGAAAACCACCTAGGAAGGTGAGAATTGCGGTTCCGGCTCCCTGAGACGTGGTGAAGACGTGCTCAGCAGCGTCCGGGTTTTGAGCATACGCACCCCAGTTACCTGTGAAGAAGGGTGCAAGTCCAGCTGGGTGTGGCTTCACGGTTAAGAAGTTATCCCAGCCAACATGGATGCCGCGTGACTCAGGAATCGCAACGTGAACCATGTGACCTGCCCAAGCCAGCGAACTCACTCCAAACAAACCTGCTAAGTGGTGGTTCAGGCGAGATTCAGCATTTTTAAACCAGGACAGCGACGGACGGAACTTCGGCTGAAGATGCAGCCAGCCCGCAAACAAAAAGACCGCTGACAGCAGGATGAGGAAGAGGGAACCCATGTAGAGTTCACCGTTGGTTCGCATCCCGATCGTGTACCACCAGTGATAAACACCAGAGTAAGCAATGTTGACCGGGTAACCCACGCCACCCTGAGTAAACGCATCAACTGCGGGTTTACCAAAGTGCGGATCCCAAATCGCATGGGCGATCGGGCGGATGTGGAGCGGATCTTTAATCCACCGTTCAAAGTTGCCTTGCCAAGCGACGTGGAAGAGAAGACTGGATGTCCAGAGGAAAATGATTGCCAGATGACCAAAGTGGGAAGCAAAAATCTTTTGATAAAGATTCTCTTCCGTCATTCCATCATGACTTTCAAAATCATGGGCAGTCGCAATCCCGTACCAAATTCGCCGTGTGGTGACTTCTTGAGCAAGCCCCTGGCTAAATTTTGGGAATTTCGTTGCCATAGACGTTTGCCTACCTCGTAATTTAGTAAGCGAAGGAAAGATTTGCAGTTAAACACCACTTTTAGTGGCAAAAATAAAAGGTTGAAAAACCCTGAGAAAATAATTTAACCCAATGCGAAACTGCTTCCCGTAGGAGACGATCGACTGGTTCAGGAACCGCTTTCAACCACTTCAAGAATTCTACTCTTTCTCGTAGCCAGAAGCGACTTTCCTGTCACATAAACTTCACATAATTTAGACAGATGAAATCACTAAAACCTCCTTATTGCATTCAACCATTGATGAAGGGGAACGAGAAGCAATCCAGGATTTGTTGTGCTGTAAATCACTGTAATTAGGAAAATACTCTACCCGTTTCGGAGGACAGCCATCTCTACCTAAAGGAAGAGAAGTTATCGGCTTGAAATTGTTAACTTATCTTAATTTTATTCGAGCAAATGATTTATTCTAAGAAGATTTATTTCTTTTAGGTGAGTGCTTGATGCGTTGTGCTATTGCGTTCCTTGATTTGTTTAATAGTCGCTTCGATCGCTAACCCAAAAATATCTACATTCTTCTTTTGCAGTAGATTTTTTCCCAGTAGATTTTGCAGTAAATACAGGAATGCTTTTACTGAATCACTTATGTATCGCTTATGTATTAGCGCTCGTGCATTGCTCTATTCACTCCACCATGTTCTTCTCTATATTTTTTCTGGTAAAGTCAGTCCAAAAAACTAGTCTAAAAGTTTTGTATCATTAGCGTTTCAGTTGCAATATTTTGTGATAGTCAATGTACTGGTAATGTAGTACTTAAAAATAAGTTTAGGTTTGGGTTTGATTGTCGTTCTAAGTAGACTCACTCAGTGAGTAATCGCCGCTGGGTGACGATCGCCAGTAACTGATCACCACTGAAATTAATTGCTAATGGCTATTAATTGCCTGATTGCCACTGATTGAAACTGATTTCCGCAGGGTGCAAAAAAAGATGCGTCGTGTTTGCACTAACGCATCCTCTATCTAACCGTTTATCTAAACACTGGTTATCGCCGGGCTTCGATCGTAATACAGTTCAATCGTAATATAGTCCAATCCAGTCTATGAGCCTGCCTCTAGCCTGCGCTGCCACTCTTCATCGATCTTGTCCGATCGTAGGAGTTCCTGTTCGGTTAGGTCGGTTTCGGTGGTATATGCCAGGTCTTTTTCGTCTACCACGGTTGTTGCAGCAAACTGACGGGCATAAAGTAGCTTTTGCTTCACTTCTGGGTTTTTCTGGTTGAGAAGCATAGCCCACTGCTGCCTCTGGTCGTTACGCGACTCAATGTGGCGATTGCGTGACTGAATCCAGAAATAGCGGATCAGCGGAATGGCTAGGAATCCAACGCCATAGGCTAGCAGCCCCCAGTAAATACTACCCACAAAGGCAACTAGCCCGCCGAGCTGAGCGGCGATCGTTCCATCTGCCAGGAGTGATCCCAGCACCAGAGCCAGCACAATATTCACGCCGCCCAAACCTGCCGCCAGGATAATTTGTCCACTCGTTGCCCGACTAAAGCGATAGGGCAGTTCTTTCAGATACGCCGCAACCGGATTGGATCGCTTCTGGTCTGCCGTCACCTGCAATTCGGGAAAGTGATAAACCAACTGCCCTTCGGGACTCACTTCCGGTCGTCCATTAAAGCGGCTCAACACAGGCAGCATATAGTCTTCATATTCCTGCTGCGATTGGCTTCCAAGCTCATCTAAATAGGGCGCGACCTGCTCTGCAATCACGGCTCCCCCATTGCTGCGAATCACTGTGCCGATCGTTTTCCAGCGTCGTTCATTCAGATCTGCATTTGGGTTACCATCCCCAAACAGGAAGGAAAATATTGCTTCCAGGAAGTTTATTTCCCGATCGTCTCTGCGTTGCCTGCGGTGATAGGCGCGATCGTCTCCATAGTTGGGCGTAAAGATCCAGAACACATCGCCAAACCAAACCGTGGGCATCCGAATTTCACTGCCCCCATTAGAGTCACCATCGCTGCGGCTATTCGCGGCAATCACGATCGCCAAAATTGCAATTGACAACAGGACGATCGACGCGATCAGGACAATGCCAAAGGAAATCCGAATCAGGTAAAACAAAATCTTCCAGACTCGATTCCACCATTCCTGCACCCGCAGCCGAAAATACTTGTTTCGCAGCACATCCCGAAAGTTGCGCTGAAACTGATAGGCAATCTCGCCCGACTCCGCGACCTGAAGATGCCCGCCTGCTTCCGATGCCAACGCTAAAAGCTCTTTTTCAGCGACTCGCACTTCTAAGCCTGCCTGAGAGGCAACATCGCCCACGGTCACACGATAGCCCAGTTGCTCAACCGCCCGCATGATGTTGGGATTTGGAGCCATACTCCCTCCTGAGACGTAGAAAGACACTCTTCTTTCAGTATAGGAAGGTGATCGAGGGTCAGACAGGGGAGTTTCCCGATCGAAAGGGTAGTTTTTATCTTTTAGAAGTTTTAGGCGGATGACCGTGCAATGATGTTACCTAATTGCTCACCCGCTCCCTCTAAAAAACTCGGGATTTGAGGGGCAATGTAGAAACTTTGTGACTCTTCAAATAGCCTGCAATCCGCTTTAAAGCTGGGGCGATCGCAAATGCCACTCCGTCGCCTGCTCATAGGCATAAGCCGCTTGCAGCAAAGTCTCTTCTTGCAGCACGTTTCCAATCATTTGTAAGCCGATCGGCATTCCCTGACCGTCGAAGCCACAGGGCAAACTGAGGGCAGGCAGTCCCGCCAGGTTTACGGGGATCGTCATCAGGTCGAGCAGATACATACTGATCGGGTCTTCGGTCTTTTCTCCGGCTTTAACCGCAGTGGTCGGCGCAGTAGGGCACACCAGCACATCGACCTGTCCAAACGCTCGCTCGAAGTCTTGCTTGATCAGCGTTCGCACTTTTTGCGCCTTCAGGTAATAGGCATCGTAGTAGCCTGCCGACAGCGCATAAGTGCCGATCATAATTCGGCGTTTCACTTCTGCGCCAAATCCCTGAGCGCGGGTCTGGGTGTACATCGTCATCAGGTTATCAGGATGATCGGTGCGGTAGCCATACTTCACCCCGTCATAGCGTGCCAGGTTTGCCGACGCTTCCGAAGGCGCAATAATGTAATAAGTTGGCAACCCGTAGCGAAACTGCGGACAGGAAATTTCTTTGACTTCTGCGCCCAGAGCTTTCATTTGCTCCACTGCCTGATTCACCGCATTGCCCACGACGGGATCAAGTCCCTCGCCAAAGGTTTCTTTGATAATGCCGATGCGAAACTTGCGATCGGTCTTCAAGCTCGCCACATAATTCGGCACAGGCACATTAAGACTGGTAGAGTCGTGCGGGTCGTATCCGGCAATTTCTTTCAGCAAAATTGCGGCATCCTCAACCGATCGCCCAAATGGGCCAATCTGATCGAGCGAGGAGGCATAGGCAACCAATCCATATCGAGAAACGCGCCCATAGGTCGGCTTCATACCCACCACACCACAGAACGAAGCAGGCTGACGAATCGATCCCCCCGTATCTGAGCCAAGGGCAACCACGCATTCCTCTGCTGCCACTGCCGCCGCCGACCCCCCCGATGAGCCGCCCGGAACTCGCTCCAGATCCCAGGGATTCGCTGTGAGCTGATAAGCAGAACTTTCGGTCGAGCTGCCCATTGCGAACTCGTCCATATTCGTTTTGCCTACCATAACTGCGCCTGCCTCGTTCAGCTTTTGCGTCACAGTAGACTCGTAGGGCGGCACGAAATTCTGCAAAATCTTAGAACCGCAGGTCGTGCGAATGCCCTTTGTGCAAAGGTTGTCTTTAATGCCGATCGGAATCCCTGCTAGCAAGCCAATTTCCTCACCGGCGGCAATTTTGGCATCCACCTGTTTTGCCTGCTCGATCGCTCGATCGCCCGTCACGCTCAAAAAGCTATGCAGCTTTGGCTCTAATGCCTGAATGCGATCGAGTGCTGCCTGCGTCAGTTCAACCGCAGAGCGTTCTTTGTTAACGAGCTGGTCGTGCAACTCACGAATGGATGCCATGCAATGCCCTCGAATTTCAGCCGATACAAAACTTCCAAAACACCACTTTATCGCCAAATGGGGGGATGTGGCAGTCCGCAGCAAAAATCAAGCGCGATTTTAGGCGGTGTTGATCCAACAGTGTTAATCCAATAGAAATCCTGTTGAAAAAGCAGCCAGAAAGATACGATCGCCATCAGAACTTCCTAATACAAGCAGCTTTAACAGACACGCCCTCCATCAAATCCACCCCTTCACCCCTATGCCCTCCAATCCCTACCCTCTCTCTGTCTACCTGCAAGGACAGGGATTCCCGATTCTTTGCCTGCATGGGCATCCAGGGTCGGGAGACTGTATGTCTGTGTTCACCAATTATTTGTCGCAGCGATACTGGACGATCGCTCCCGATTTGCGTGGCTACGGCAATAGCCAGACCCGTGAATTGTTCGACATGACCGATCATCTGCTGGATCTGGAAATGCTGCTCGATCGCCTGCAGATCGATCGCTTTCTGGTGTTGGGCTGGTCGCTAGGTGGAATTCTGGCAATGGAGCTTGCTCTAAAGTTTCCAGAGCGCGTGAGTGGTTTAATTCTGGTTGGCACAGCTGCCCGTCCCTGGAGCGATCATCCCCCTGTCACCTGGCAGGACAATTTCTACACCGGGGTAGCTTCGATCGTTAATAAGCTGAATCCTGGCTGGCGGTGGAATATTGACACCTTTGGCAAACGATCGCTCTATCGCTACCTGATCCAGCAGCACAATGCCGTTGCCTATCAACACTTAGCAGACGAAGCCTTTCCCGCCTATCTCAAAACCTCACGCGCTGCCCAAAATGCGCTCAATCAAGCCCTGCGTCGCCACTATAACCGACTGGAAGAACTCAACCAAATTCAGTGTCCGGCTCTGATGCTAGCAGGAGAAGCCGATCGCCACATTTCAATCCAGTCCAGTCTGGAAACTGCGGCAAAACTCCCGGACTGTGAAGTCTGCTGCTATCCCGAAACGGCGCACTTGTTTCCCTGGGAAATTCCGGGGCAGGTGATCGCCGATATCGATCGATGGCTACTTCAACATCCAGGAGTGACTCGCATTGCAATACCAGAGGCATACAGTGAATAGTCGATCGTTCTACAAAGCTAGCGTTACGCTTCGCTTGAGAGACATCCCCTATTTACTTAAAGTGAGCTGCTCAGCACCGGGAACAAGTTTTTCCAGGGCTTCATTTCTTTTTCCTCGTCGAACACGGTCAGCCTGACAGGTTTGCAGCGTTTCACCACTGCTTTAATCCCGCTTGCGCCTTCCTGCTGTAAGTCTTCGATGTAACCAGGTTCCGCTAATTTGGCATCTTTAGCAGTGGCAAAAGGACCAAAATAGTACGTGCAGTTCGGCGTTTCTGTGACGACCTCGACCCACCAGGCTAAACCCAGCACCTCAAGTACATTAACCAGCAATTCGTTCATAAGCTCCTACTTATGTTCCAGAAATGACAAACGTACAGAGCAGCCTTTAGAATCTTGACGACGGTTTCAAGCTATGCCCCTCTTGTTTTATACTGCTTCAGCCCTATCTTTGCAAAGTTCCTTTTGACAGACCCTCCAGGTGCAGCGTTTGCGATCGCCGCTGACGGAACAGTTCATACATCACCATTCCCGCTGCAACCGACGCATTCAGGCTAGGGGTTACGCCCTGAAGCGGAATGCTCACCAGCTCATCGCAACAGCGTTGTGTCAATAGACTCAATCCGTCGCCTTCTGAACCAATGACCAGCACGATCGCTCCAGTAAACTTCACCGTATCCACAGGCTGAGCCGCATTTGCTGCTGTGCCATAAATCCAGAATCCAGATTCTTTGAGCTGCTCCAGGGCACGACTGAGATTAGTAACTCGTGCTACAGGCAGGGACTCTAACGCACCTGCTGCCACTTTTGCAACTGTCGAAGTGACGCCTACCGCTCGCCTCTGAGGAATCAGAAGTCCGTGTGCGCCTAGTGCTTCTGCCGTCCGAATAATCGCGCCCAGATTGTGGGGATCAGTAATCCCATCGGCAGCGAGCAGAACGGGTTGCTCAGAAGCAGCCTTAGCTCGATCGATCAAATCCTGTAAATCCAGATAATCATAAGGGGCAACCTGAGCCACAATGCCCTGATGTGTTGCTCCCCCTGTGATTTGATCCAGACGGCGGAACTCCACCTCGTCAATGACTGTTCCGTTGGCTTTTGCCTCTAGAATCAGCGAATGAAAGCGGGGATCGTACCGTAGGCGATCGGTCGTCCAGATACGATTCAAAGGACGCTGGTTTTCTAAGGCTGCAAGAACACTATGACGACCATAGATTAGATCAGGATTGATTTCAGTATCGCCAGCCACTGGTTTGGCTGCGATTCCTCCTTTCAGGAACTGCGAAGCAACTGAAGCAATCCTTCGGCGATCTGGCACAACAGATTTAATCCGAAGCGGTGGTTTTGATGAACGCTCAACGCTCCCTTCCGAGAACTGTGAAGCAATGGGTGCTGCCTCGATCGCGACAATTTCAGTCGGATTATCTTCGTTGATCTCATCTTCGTCCGGCTGATCCTGGCTGAGATCGTCTTCATGCAAATGATCCTGGCTGAGATCATCGTTGTCTGCATCGACTTCGATTTCATCCGCAGCAACTTCGACGCTCTCGATTGATTCAGGTGCGATTGGTTCAGGTGCAATTAGTTCATCTTCATTTGATGATTGCTCTAATAATCCCTCTAATCCCTCAGTTAACGGACTCTCCTGATAAGAGCTGCGTCGTCTAATAGGCGCAACCTCCACTTCATTGGGCAGGGCAGCGGGTGACTCAAACTCTTGTAATTCAAATTCAGGAGATTCAAACTCTTCAAACGCAAAGATTTCTTCAGGTGCAGATTTAATACGCTTCACTGAAGGCACTGGCGAAACAGGCTTACCTTTGCCACGAGTAGGTTTAGAACTGTTTTGATAATCTTTTCGTGAACCATCGCGAAAATGGCTGTCTGATCGAAAATCCGATTGCTCCGCGCTTCCCCGATAAGACGATCGCTCCCGGTAGGGCTTGTCGGTTCGGCTGCCGTTTCTTTCCCGGAAAGGTTTATCTGATCGCGAGTTTGGACGGTCTTCCCGATCGCGATAGGGCTTTTCAGAACGGCGGTCTGACCATTTCTCCGGTCGGCTATCAGATTGTCCTCGAAACGGTCTTTCACCCCGACTGTCGGGTCTTTCCCGATAGGGTCTTTCGCTGCGGCTGTCAGTTCTTTCCCGATAAGGTCTTTCACTCCGGCTATCGGGTCTTTCGCGGTAGGGTCTTTCGCTGCGGCTGTCAGTTCTTTCCCGATAAGGTCTTTCACTCCGGCTATCGGGTCTTTCGCGGTAGGGTCTTTCGCCTTGACCTTCGGTTCTTTCCCGGTAAGGTTTTTCGCTCCAGCTGTCAGTTCTTTCCCGATAGGGTCTTTCACTTCGGCTGTCAGTTCTTTCCCGATAAGGTCTTTCACTCCGGCTGTCAGTTCTTTCCCGATAGGGCTTATCAGTATTGTCGCGAAATCGGTTGCTTCGCGGTGCCCCAGAGGAGTAATCAGAACCCGTTCCTCGATTAGGGCGGTCTCCTGTGCGACCATCGTCGCGAGGCGAAGCAGTTCCCCCTTTGGGGTAATCGAACGAGGATTTGCTGCGAGGGCTGTCTTGATAGGGCTTAGAGGGTTTCGATTTGTAGCGGTTTTCTCTAGGCTTGCCCTGAGAAGGTTTATCGTTGTCTCGTTGAAAGCTACCCGATCGGCGATCGGAGCGATCAGGGCGAGAAGTGCGGGTGGGTCGTTTGGCGGGCATGGCAATCCGATTCCTTAAGTATGAGCAAGGGTAAGCAATACAGGGTCGAGTGCAAAATGCTTCTGTCGGCAAGCCAGCATCACAAGGAGCCTGACAGAAATTGCGGGATAGAAATTAGGAGCAAGGCTAAAGAGCTGACAGCAGCATTCGGTTGCTTCGCAGGTCCCGAAAGGGGATCAGGCGATCGAGAGCCAGGCAATAGGGGAATTGATTGGGTTAAGCGTTACGGCTCAGTGGACGGCTGAAGCAAAGGCTGAAGATAGGCGAAAAGCTGAGCCAGACGGGGCGGGTCGGTGACATAGAGATATCCCAGAAGCGTTTCTAAACTGGTTGCCTGCTGATAGATTTCTGGAGCGAGCCGTTTTGGCACCCGATGCGCCGCATTACGACCGCGCCGAACTACGTCTTGCTCTGCCTGCGTCAGATAGGGCTGAAGCATTTGCAGATATTGTGCCTGAGCTTCTGCCCGCACCTGAGCTACTACCTCTTTATGATACGCTTGCAGCCGTTGAGGTGGCATTAAGTAATAAGTGCGAATATAAAGCTCGTACACCGCATCGCCCAAATATGCCAGAGCCGCAGGCGAGAGCCGCTGTATCTTCTGGCGTTTAAGCTGCTCAACGTCCGTCGAGGATAGAAAGACGCTGAACAATCGATCGATGCTCAATAAATCTTCTTCAAAAATCTTTTCACGGCTACCGTCCTCATCAAACTCCACGAGCAACCTGCCTCACTGAAACGCAGCTTTAGCTTTTTTCTAGATTTCTGAGCGCAGCGTCCACCGAAGGCTGAAGGGAAAGGAACTGTTCCAGACGAAGGCATTGAATGACCCGTGCAACGCGAGGACTGCCCACGATCTGTAGCGTACCTCCGTTCTTTTGAATCTTCTTACACAGGTCAACTAGCACACCGAATGATGAACTATCGATCAGGTCAACATCGGTAAAGTCGAGGATAGAATTTCTGGGATTCTCCTCCACAGACTTTTCCAGCACTCTACAAAAGGTTGGCACAGAGAAGACATCGAATATCCCGCTAAGACGGAAGATCTGGCAATGCTGCCCGATTTCGCGATCAATTCTCAGCGGGGAAACCTTATCAAAGCCCGGCATTAGCTCTTTTTCAAATTTTCGAGCGCAATGTCTACCGAAGGTTGAAGCGAGAGGAACTGTTCTAGGCGAACCAGTTTAACGGTCTGCGTGACGCGGGGGTTGGTCACGATTTGCAGTGTGCCTCCGCTATTCTGCACTTTCTTGACAAGCTGAACCAGTGCTCCCAGCCCTGAACTATCAATAAAGTCAATCTGGGAGAGGTCAAGGACAAAGTTTTTGGGACTTTCTTCCACATACTTTTCTAGCACCTTGCGGAAGGTCGGCTCAGAGAAAGCATCTAGCAGCCCTGCAAGGCGAAAGAGTTGGCAGTTGTCTCTAACTTCGCGTGTGCCTCGGAGACTAACGGTTAGGGTAAGTGCGTCAGGAATAGTAGCCTCCTCAGTCGGTGTGTACTCAGCGACAAATTCTAAACAGTTCGAGCGTTAAGTATAAGTCAAGCGTAGTTGATCAGCAACTCCGTTTCCTTAATTCTTTACCGACTTGTGCAATCAGCTTGAGCCGGTGATTTATTCAAATAACTTACTTCAAAGTAGTATAGCGAATTCATTCCGCGCTGCTGTACGGAAAACTCGCTAATCTCCCTGCGGAAATTCCTGCCAGAGCGAGGTTGTTTGCCGCAAACTTGCGTGGTTGCCGCTGCCCAGAATCAGGTGATCCAACAGTGGAATCCCAAGAAGCTGCCCTGCCTGAAGCAACTGTCGTGTCAGGTGAATGTCTTCGGAACTGGGCTGAACGTTGCCTGAGGGATGATTGTGAGCGACGATCGCCCGAATTGCTCCCTGTCGAATAATTTCCCGGAAAATATCGCGTGGATGTGCCAGCGTTTCAGTTGCCGTGCCAATGCTGATAATTTGGGTTCCCAGCAGACGATGCTTAACGTCAAGCAGCAAAATGGCAAACCGCTCCTGTGCCTGCCACATCAGGTCATGGCTGAGAACCGTAGCGGCAACAGCGGGATCATCAATGACCGTACCTTCTGGTGGACGAGACGTAAGAACGCGCTTTCCCAACTCGATCGCCGCCAGGATGCTTGTTGCCTTTGCCTCACCGATCCCGGGAATCTGCGTCAGCTCATTAACCGTAACATCTCGCAAAACA
The DNA here is from genome assembly GCF_039962475.1 of Leptolyngbya sp. GB1-A1. Classification (NCBI taxonomy): domain Bacteria; kingdom Bacillati; phylum Cyanobacteriota; class Cyanophyceae; order Leptolyngbyales; family Leptolyngbyaceae; genus Leptolyngbya; species Leptolyngbya sp. GB1-A1. Next base: position 97,169 of record NZ_JAMPLI010000005.1, read on the forward strand.
ACGATCGGATCGCGCTGGTGTTCGCCAAGCTTCTGCAAAATATACTGCCCCAGTCCCACCGCCGACAGCTTCCCCGCCCCCTGCCCCGTCCCCAGCAGAATCGCTAGCAGTTCCGCCGTAGACAAACTCTTTGCACCATAGGTTATCAAGCGTTCACGCGGTCGCTCACTCGTGGGCAAATCTGCCACCCGCAAGCTATAGGTCATCGTCGTTCTTCCTCAAGCTTCCTTCTTCAGCCTAGTTATCCCGCAATCCTCCGGGCAAAAGCATTGGCCCCCTTACCCCCTCCCCCAAAGTGATAAACTCATGTTGCATAAAACAGCCCTGTCAAAAGACCATGCGCCTCGAATTCGTCCCCGTTGAAGAGTTCTACTTTGCCCTTACCCTTGCCGTCAAAACCCTGGAAGAAGTGGGCAATCCCGATCGCGTAGAGCAGGTTCGATCGCGCCTTAAAGACAAGTTTGGTCAACCTTCGACGGTGGCTGCTGCCAAGCAGAACAACTTTAACTATGTGTTTCGGGTGCAGGATTACGACAATAGCCCCGCGCCCCAGCTTGTGTTGTCGATCGCCGACTGGCAGGGTAAGATTCGCCTCAGCAGTGACTATGGCTGGATGCTCGATCCAGACCGCAAGCCTGTAAAGACCGATCGCTACGAGCAGCGTCAGCAGTTCATCACAGATGTTCACAATCACCTGAAAACAGTCTTCGACCTTGATCTAAACTAGCTTCACCCAATTCCTTCTCACCCCTCCCCCATGTCCTCCATAACATCGCTTTTTTACATCGATAACTTTCGGGTTGCCTATCCGCAACGGCAGGGAAATCTAACTCACGCTCAGGAACTGCGCTGGGCAGTTGACGGGGTATCGCTGGCACTAGAGCGCGGGGAACGGGTCGGGTTAGTGGGAGAGTCGGGCTGCGGTAAATCAACCCTGGGACGGGCAGCAATGCGGCTGCTTCCGCTAGGGACACAAATCGAAGGAAAAGTTTTGTATGAGGGGCGATCGGTTTTCGACTTTTCGCCGGAAGAACTGCGGCAGTTTCGGGGTGAAGCAGTTGCGCTGGTGTTTCAAGACCCAATGACCCGGCTTGATCCGCTGATGACGATCGGCGATCACTGTCTGGAAACCCTCCGCGCCCATCAGCCCCACCTGTCGCGCCAGCAAACCAAGGATCGGGCAATGGCAACGCTGGAAGCAGTCAAAATTCCGGCAAATCGCTGGTTGCAGTATCCCCATGAGTTTAGCGGCGGGATGCGGCAACGGGTGGCGATCGCGCTGGCACTGCTGCTCGACCCGAAGCTGATCGTGGCAGATGAACCAACAACAAGCCTGGATGTCACCGTGTCTGCCCAGATTTTGCAGGAGCTAACCCGCCTTTGCAAAGAACGCGACATGGGTTTGCTGCTGATTTCTCACGACCTGGCAATGGTGGGCGAATATTGCGATCGCATTGCGGTCATGTATCAGGGCAAGCTGGTCGAAACGGGAAAATCCCATACGGTTCTGACTCAGCCCCAGCACCCCTACAGCCGATCGCTGCTTCAGTCTGCCCTGCACCTCCAGGCGGGTCGGGATCAGTCAGAGCCTATCCCAAACCGTCCCCAAACAACTCAACCTCTGCTTAGGCTTGACGATCTAAGGCAGCACTATACGCTAGAGCAGAATTTTATGGCGCGGATTTTTGGGCAATTCCCCCTGGGGAGCATTGCAAAGCAACCAGAAGACAAGACGATTCGAGCAGTAGACGGCGTCACGCTCGACCTGTTTCCGGGGGAAATTCTGGGATTGGTGGGAGAGTCGGGCTGCGGTAAAAGTACCCTGTCGCGCACCATTTTGCAGCTTATTCGTCCCACGCACGGCAGGGTAGAGTTTTTAGGGCAAAATTTAACCGCGCTTTCCCCTCAGGCACTTCAGCAGCAGCGACGACAGATGCAAATGGTGTTTCAGGATCCTCACGCCTGTCTCAATCCGTTGATGACGGTAGGAGCAAGCATTTCCGATCCCCTGCTGATCCACAAACTGGCAACACCCGAAGCCGCAAAAGCCGAAGCGGAAAAAATGCTGGAACGCGTCGGTCTAACTCCGGCGATCGACTTTTACCACCACTATCCTAAAGACCTCTCTGGCGGACAGCAGCAGCGTGTCGCGATCGCCCGTGCCCTGATTACACGACCGAAACTTCTGATCTGCGATGAGCCTGTGAGTATGCTGGATGCGAGCGTGCAGGCGCAGGTGCTGGACTTGATGCTGGAGCTAAAGCAGGAATTTGACCTGACCTACCTGTTTATTACGCACGATCTCTGGGTGGCACGGTTTTTGTGCGATCGCATTGCAGTGATGAATGCGGGCAAAATCGTCGAGCTGGGTAAAACGGATGCCCTGTTTGCCAATCCTCAGCATCCCTACACGAAAACGCTGCTGTCTGCTGCACCGCTTCTATCTCGCTTGTCCCAGGCAAACCCACCGGGGAATCCACAGGTCAGCCCAACAAAAGCAATTTTCTCTGAATAGCAATTGAGTTCTGCCCAGTTTATGGGAGAGTCGGCAACCCAGTACTGTTAGTGAACCGTGTATCCTGGAACAGGAGCGTAACCCCGATTAAACCAGAAGCGATCCTTCTAAAGATTTATTTCGATTACCCCAGATTGTGTAGTATTTTGAAGGGTGTTTAACAACACTCCTGTTCACTGTCCTCCTTGCCATTCGAGACATAGGCTCGCTGCTGTCCATGTTTGGATTAATTGGTCATCTGACAAGCTTAGAACACGCCCAACTGGTTGCAAGAGACCTGGGCTATCCCGAATATGCCGACCAGGGTTTAGACTTTTGGTGCAGCGCACCGCCCCAAATCGTAGATACCATCAAAGTGACCAGTGCCACTGGACAGCAAATTGAAGGTCGCTACGTCGAATCCTGTTTTCTGCCGGAAATGCTAGCAACGCGCCGGATCAAGGCAGCGACCCGCAAAATTATTAATGCGATGGCGCACGCCCAAAAACACGGCATCAATATCACTGCGCTGGGTGGATTCTCTTCGATTATCTTTGAGAATTTCAACTTGCAGCAAATTTCCCAGGTGCGAAACGTCAAGCTAGAGTTTGAACGATTTACTACGGGCAATACCCACACGGCTTACATTATTTGTCGTCAGGTGGAGCAGGCAGCCCGTCAGCTTGGTATTGACTTATCAAAGGCAACCGTAGCGGTCTGCGGAGCAACGGGAGACATTGGCAGTGCGGTTTGCCGCTGGCTTGATGCCCGTACCGATGCTGCAGAACTGCTGCTGATCGCTCGTAACCAGGAACGGCTTCAGGCACTCCAGGAAGAGCTGGGGCGCGGCAAAATTTTGAGCCTGGAAGAAGCACTGCCTCAGGCAGACATTATTGTCTGGGTTGCCAGTATGCCAAAGGGTGTGGAGATCGATCCGACCACGCTAAAACAGCCCTGTTTGCTAATAGACGGCGGCTATCCCAAGAATTTGGGAACTAAGATTCAGCATCCGGGTGTTTATGTGCTGAATGGCGGCATTGTGGAGCATTCGCTCGACATCGACTGGCGGATCATGCGGATCGTGAATATGGACGTTCCAGCGCGTCAGTTGTTTGCCTGCTTTGCAGAATCGATGCTGCTGGAGTTTGAGAAGCTGCACACCAACTTCTCCTGGGGACGCAATCAGATTACGCTCGAGAAAATGGATCTGATCGGTCAAGTATCGGTGAAGCACGGATTCCGTCCACTTTTGCCAGCTTAATTGATTACGCTCAGCTGCCCGATCGATGCGAAGCAGCTTCCCCGCTGAAATAATCGTCTGAAAACTAACCCTGCTCCACGATCGCCTGCATTCCTCTAAAGAGCAGATGCGGGTCGGTCGTGATTTTTTGTGCTAATTCCGGATGTTGTGCCCTCAGTCCATGCATTAATGAAGGAGCATCGCCGCCAGTCAGGACGATTGCGCCTTGACCAAATTCCTGCTCCCAGTTTGAAATAAAATCCTTAATTCCTGACAGCACAGTGTAGAAAATGCCGCTTCCAATTGCCTCCGTAGTCGTTATTGCCCAGCGCGGCGGTAAATTTTTGCTGGGTTGAATCAGGGGCAAGGCAGCAGTCTGGTCAGAAAGCGATCGTCTTTGCAGCGTCAGCCCGGGTAGAATTGCGCCCCCGATGAATTCCTGCTGAGCATTTGCTCCCGTAAAAGTTAGAGCAGTTCCAGCATCGATCACCAGAGCAGGCAGTTTGTTACGATCGACAGCTCCCCAGAGGGCAAGGGCGCGATCGATCCCCAGCGTCGGGTAAAGCCCCCGCAGCGGAATTTGCTCCAGCGTCAGCAGTTGGGCTTGGGGGCAGGTTTGCCAGAAGGCAGTTTGGGCAGGAACGACCGAAGCAATATAGATCGGAAGGTCAGCGAAAGCCGCATCCGCAGGCAAATCGGAGTTTTGATGGAAAAATGCTAGCGGGGCAAGTTCCGGGGCAGGATGAGCAGTATCCCAGGCAGCGATCAGCTCTCCCTTTTGAAACCAAGCCCAGTGTAATCGCGAATTCCCGATCGCCAGGGCAATCCATTCGAGGGGAGTGAATCGATCGAATTCTGAATTCTTAAGTATCCTCACAGGATTTTTACAGGGTTCACATCCCATACTCAATATAGCGTTCCTCTTCTGGGTTCTCTTCCAGCCCATTGCTGCGTCTACCCGACCCCACTCCGACCATGGGATGAGCAGCTCGACCTTTGACCTTACACCGTTTGTTTGACTTGTTTTATGAATATTGAATTTGGGCGAGAAATTTGCGGCGATCTCGACCTGGCAGGATCACGCGAATGGCTAGTCACCAATGGCATCGGCGGATTTGCGGCAGGGACGGTTTCAGGAGTGCTAACCCGTCGCTATCACGGCTTACTGGTTGCTGCCCTGAACCCACCCCTCGCCCGTACTTTGCTGCTGACCAAGCTAGAGGAAATTGTCCACTACGATCGCCAGGTGTATGCGCTCAGCACCGATCGCTGGAATGGTGGTCATGTTGATCCGCAGGGATACCGATATTTAGAGCATTTTGCAGTCAACGACACAATTCCCACCTGGCGATATGCCTGCGGCGATGCGCTGCTCGAAAAGCGAGTTTGGATGCAGCAGGGTGCAAATACCACCTACATTCAATATGAGCTGGTGCGATCGAGTCAGCCGCTTGCCCTGATGCTCAAATCGTTTGTGAATTATCGGGATTATCACGGCAATACCCGCTGTTTGCACTGGCAGATGGAGGTGAATCGGGTCGATCGCGGCGTGTCTATCGTGGCTCATGGACAAGCCGTTCCTTTTTTCCTGCTCAGCGATCGGGCAGAGGTGATTACGCTGCATGAGTGGTACTACAACTTTTTCTTAGAAGTGGAACGCTACCGGGGATTGAGCGATCGAGAAGATCACCTTCATGCCGCAACATTTCACCTGACCCTGCATCCTGGCGAAACAGTGACGATTGTTGCCAGTACAGATCCCCATGCCAGCCTCAATGGCTCTGCGGCTTTCAAACTGCGCCAGACCTACGAGCAGCGATTGCTGAGCCTCTGGAAAAGCAACCGTCCCATTGGGGCAAAAGACGCGCCTCCCTGGATTCGTCGTCTGGTGCTGGCAGCCAATCAGTTTGTCGTGAATCGATCGGTGACCCGATTACCCCTTCCAGGAACAGCAAAGCAGCCGAGTGAGTCAGCGGATGCAGAAGAAACTCTACCAGAACCAGAGGTGCTGCATGGCAAAACGATCATCGCTGGGTATCCCTGGTTTAGTGATTGGGGACGGGATACGATGATCAGCCTGCCGGGACTGACCCTGACGACCGGACGATCGGATGTGGCGCGATCGATTTTGCGAACCTTTGCTTCCTATGTCAGTCAGGGAATGCTGCCCAATCGTTTTCCCGATGTGGGAGAAGAACCGGAATACAATACGGTCGATGCAACGCTTTGGTATTTTGAAGCGATTCACCAATACTATCTGGCGACGCAGGATGATGATTTGCTGGTAGAGCTTTTTCCAGTGCTGGCAGAGATGATCGACTGGCACTGTCGGGGCACGCGCTACAACATTCACCTTGATCCGGCAGACGGCTTACTTTATGCAGGCACTCCTGAAACGCAGCTCACCTGGATGGATGTCAAGGTAGGCGATTGGGTAGTTACGCCGCGCCTAGGCAAACCGATCGAAGTCAACGCCCTTTGGTACAACGCTCTCCGTACGATCGCAAAAGTTGCCCGTCGGTTGGGCAAGCCCCATCAGGAATACGACGCCATTGCCGATCGCACCCTTGCCCGCTTCGATCGCTTCTGGAATGGCGATTTGGGTTACTGCTACGATGTGCTGGATACGCCCGATGGCAATGATGCTTCGCTGCGTCCGAATCAAATTTTTGCCGTTTCGCTGCCCGAAAGTCCTTTAACCGAGGCCCAGCAGCGCAGCGTAGTGGATGTGTGTGGACGATCGCTCCTGACTTCTCATGGGCTGCGATCGCTATCGTCTGATCATCCCAACTATCGAGGACGCTATGGTGGCACTCCGCAGCAGCGAGACGGAGCCTATCATCAGGGAACCGTTTGGGGTTGGCTGTTAGGACCGTTTGTGCGGGCGCATTTTCGGGTTTATCGCAATCCTGTGCAGGCGCGTCAGTTTTTAGAACCTATGGCAAATCACCTGTCGGCACATGGCATCGGCAGCCTCAGCGAGATTTTTGATGGCGATCCCCCCTTTCATCCACGTGGCTGTTTTGCTCAAGCCTGGACAGTGGCAGAGGTACTGCTTGCTTGGGCTGCGATCGAGCAAATCGATGAACGTTAATCCTTTTTAAACTGCCGGGAAGCGGCGGCATAGTAAACAAGCTGCGCCAAGCGCGTCCGCAAGGTTTCTAGCCCCAGCCGCTCTCCGGCAGAGATGAACACTGCCTGCGGATATTCCTCCTGAGCAAAGGCAAGGGTTTCGCCATCGGCCTGGTCAATCTTGTTAAATGCAAGCAGGGCAGGACCAGGTGTAATCGGCATCTGCGCTAGAATTTTCATCACCGATCGAATCTGACCCTGCCAGCTTGGATGAGATAAATCAACAACGTGCAGCATTGCGTCGGCTTCGGTGACTTCTTCTAGCGTGGCGCGAAACGCATCGACCAGCGAAGGCGGCAAATCGTGGATAAATCCCACCGTGTCGGTGAGGACGATCGGCAGAGAGCTGTGAGTTTGTGGATCAGTCAACACCAAGCGGCGAGTGGTCGGATCAAGCGTCGCAAAAAGCTGGTCTGCGGTATAAACCTCCGCATTAGTTAAGGCATTCAGCAGCGTTGATTTTCCGGCATTGGTGTAGCCCACGATCGCAATCGACGGAACTTCCTGATGCTGTCGCTGCTGTCGAAGGCGCGATCGATGTGCCTGAAGCTGGTTCACTTCCTGCTGAAGTCGAGAAATCCGTCGCTGAATCGCTCGCCGCTCAGTCTCTAGTTTGGTTTCCCCCGGCCCTCTTGTGCCAATCCCGCCGCCCAGTCGAGACATTGCCCGACCCCGACCGCTGAGTCGAGGCAGCATATACTCAAGCTGCGCCAGCTCGACCTGCAACTTTCCGGCTCCCGACTGTGCCCGCTGAGCAAAAATATCTAGAATCACTTCAGTTCGATCGACAACCCGCACCCCAATTTGCATTTCCAGGTTTCGCATCTGTGCAGGCGACAAATCGCGATCGAACACTACCAGATTTGCTCCCACGGTCTGAGCCGCCAGCGCAATTTCCTGCACCTTGCCTTCACCCACCACTGTTTGCGGATGGGGACTGCTCCGCCGCTGATGCAGCACTTCTAGCACTTCACCGCCTGCGGTTTCAATCAGTCGCGCCACTTCGACTAGCCGATCGCGAAACTGTTTGGCATTCAGCCCCTCGGTCATTAAGCCCACCAGCAGTACGCGATCGTGACCCGCAGCCACCTGTTGCGCCACATAGTCCCGGCGAAATTCTTCTTCCAGACCTTCAGTGAGATCGAGAAAATCTTGTAGAGCAATACTGTCCAGGCTGAGCGGCGGCGAAACCGTCCAGCGAGCTTCAGGATGGGGAACCAGATGCGCTAGATATGTTTCTTTCACATACCCAGTTGCACCCCCGCCCCGCCGCTCAAAGCCTCCGCCCGACAGCACCAGCATCACTAGCGCATCCAGGCGTTGCAGTGCCATTGCCGTCAAAGTTGCCTCACTGGGCGACTCTGATTTGAGGTTCGTTGTAACACAGCGAATTCCGCTCAGCCGTTCTGCACCATAGCGGGGTAGTTCTAATAAGGGAATCTGCGTTTGTCTGACCGTTCCCACGCCGACTCGAATCACTTGCCCGCGCCGATTAATGTAGGTGCTAACGGGCTGATCAATTTCGGTGCTGATTGCCGCTAATCGTTGAGCAAACTCAGGCGTGGTTAATCGATCGCCGGGAAGTCGCTGATGATAAAGTCGCTGGAGTTGCTTGAGTTGACTTGGCTTCAGACCTTGAAGCTGTCCATAAATCGTTTCGATAGGCGCATTCCACCAGGAATTCTGGTGTTCTCAATTGGACTGCCTTTATTTTACCGATCTGTTTAGCAATCCGTGCGGTCTAACCTGTGGCTCAATCCATTGATCAAGCCGTAATCATCAAGCGGTCACTCTGTTCTTTAGTGCTGTTCTTCAGTCCTGAGCAAAGGCTAAGCCCATCCTTTTAAAGATTGCCAGAGTGAAGTGAGCCAGCCGCTTTGCTGAAGTGACGAAAAATTGAACTGCTTTGGCAGCTTTTTAGACGGATTGCGATCGCCAAGCGCATTGTGATAGCTCTGATAAGCTTCGCGGTGGCGATTGAGCCGATGAAGGGCAACGCCTCGAAACAGCCAAGCTTCAGCATCGGTCGGGCAAAGAGTCAACGCACGATCGCAGCTCTCAAGGGCTTCGTGATATCGATCGAGATAGAGCAACACTACTGCACGAAAGACCCAAGCCGGTACAGATTCAGGCTGAGCTTCAAGGACGCGATCGAACTGAACCAGTGCCTCTCCGTACAGTCCTTGATTTGCAAGCTGTTCCCCTTGCTCAAGCGAGAACTGACTGTCTTCTACCATTTCCAGTAAGGCGATTTGCTGTGAATAGGAGTTCATCGTAAGGAATAGGAATTGTGCAGGCTTGAGCAAATAATCTTGAGCCAATAAAACTTCTCCCGCTGCTTGCTCAAAGCTCTTGTCTTTCCTGATCTTAAATCCGGGACAGACCAATGTTGAAAAAAAGCCTTACAAAGAAATTAAATTTAAAGAGCTGACGTCGCCAATTACCCCGTATTTTTACTTAATTTTAGGTCTGTATTGAAATTTATTTGTGTTAGATGAAGAAAATTCAGGGTTATTACTGAACTCAGAATAGGCAAGTAGTATTTACTGATTGATTGTTTATGCAAATTTTCCTAGGTAGATATTTGGATTAGAAAGAATGCGATTTAAAGTTACTTTTAAGCTGGTTGCTCTAGCTCGAAACCCTTCTGATGAGGGCTTTAACCCCCTTTCGCCCTCACCCCCCTTTTAGTTCTTTTTGCCGCTTGTTACAGTAAGTTTTAGATAGAAAAACTGCTTAATTCTACGCAAACTATCTCTCAACTTTCTCAGTCGAATACAGCTTATTACTTAAGTCTAATTCCTGAACAATGGTGCAATAACGAGTGTTTAAGCTAATTTCGATTTGAGTTTTACCTAGTGTCTTGTGTGGAAGTTGATGATGCCCAGTCAAACAGCAAATTTAGACAAACTGCGGGTAAGGGGTGCGGTCTAGATGTTACGGGATGCCTTAGTTGTAGGAGTAAATACATACCAAAATTTGCCGGGGCTAAAAGCTCCAGCAAGAGACGCCGAAGCGGTTGCAAAAACGCTGCAAACCTATGGCGAATTCCGAGTTCATCGCTTGCCAGAGGTCATTCAGACAGGACAACCGCAGATTGGGCAAAAAACGCAGGTCACGCTTCAGATGCTTGAATCAGCTTTGATTCAGCTTTTTAAGCCGAAGGGCCGCTCTGTGGCGCAGACCGCTCTGTTTTATTTCTCTGGGCACGGGCTTCAGCGAGAAGCCGGAATTCGGGAAGGGTTTCTAGCTCCCAGTAATGCTGACCCCGATCGCGGATTCTATGGATTATCTCTCTTCTGGCTGCGGCGACTGCTTCAGGAAAGCCCGGTTCGTCAGCGGATTATTATCCTAGACTGCTGCCACAGCGGAGAACTGCTGAATTTCCTGGAGGCAGATCCAGGCGCTGCACCAGGAACCGATCGTCTGTTTATGGCGGCTTCGCGAGAGTATGAGACTGCCTATGAGTCGATCGACAGTCCCTACAGCGTGTTCACCCAAGCCCTCCTCACCGGACTCGACCCCCAGCGCAGTAACACCGGAATTGTGAATCACCATGCCTTGACCGATTGGGTCAATCACCAACTTAAAGGCGAAATTCAGCAGCCCTTATTTGAAAGCTCCGGCAGCGAGATTATTCTGACGCGCCGAATCACTGGAGTCGATTGCTCCTTAGGGGGAACTGCTTTGCATCAATTCCCTGTAGAAACTGCTTTGCATCGCCCCCTGCCCGCATCGATCTCATCCCATCTGGAGACACCCCCGGTTTGCCCCTATCGCGGGCTGGAGTGTTTTGACGAATCGCATGCCGAGTTCTTTTTTGGACGCGAAGCCCTGTCTACCGAACTCCTGCAAAAACTCAAGACCAATAACTTTATTGCAGTTGTGGGGGCGTCGGGCATCGGTAAATCTTCGCTAGTTCGTGCGGGATTGATCCCCCTGCTGCGGCAGAGCAACCAGACTGATACAGATTGGCAGATTAAGCTCATTACCCCCAGTGAACATCCGCTGAAAAGCCTGGCTGCTGCCTTTGTTGATCCCGAAGCCGACCCGATCGAACGAGCAGAGCAGCTCAGACGGGCAGAACAGCTTTTGCAGGCAGGAGAAGCCGGATTTGTCCAGCTTGTGCGTGGCACGATGCCCCAAAACTTTGGGACGACTGGGCTGTCATCCCGACGGTCGCAATTGCTGCTGGTAATTGACCAGTTCGAAGAAATCTTTACTCAGGGGCACGCCCAGGCTGACCGGGAAAGACAGCAGTTTATTGCTTGTTTAATGGCGGCGGTAGAGGCTGGCTGCCTGAAGGCGATGGTCGTGCTGCGTTCAGACTTTGTGCCTCAGTGTCGTCAGTACGAACCGCTGGTGCTCCAGATTGCTCAGCATTCGGTCATCGTTCCCCCGCTCAAATACGACCAGCTCAAAGCGGCGATCGTCCGTTCAGCCCAAAAGGCAGGGTTACGCTGTGAACCAAATCTGGTTTATACCCTGCTGCTGGATGTCATTGGTGCGCCTGGCGAACTGTCGTTACTGCAATCGACCCTGCTCGAACTTTGGCAGCGGCGACAGCCCACTCCTGAAGGAATAGAGTGCCTGACACTCGATAGCTATCGGGAATTCGGCGGAATTCGGCAGCTTTTGCAGGAACGAGCAACCGATGTATTCCATCGCTTTGACACCGTAGAGCAGGCGATCGCCCAGCGGATTTTCCTTACCCTAACGCATTTTGGCGAAGGCACAGAAGACACACGCCGCCGTGTGTTTAAGTCGCAGCTTGTCAGCCCAACGTTTGCACCAGAAAAGACTGATTTAGTCGAGCGGATTTTAGAAAAGCTGGTTTCTGCGAAGCTGCTGGTCACGGATCAGGCGGGACTCAATGTTGCAGAATTGAGTGGGCAAGACGATCGAGGCATTCATCATCCCGGATTAGGTGACGCAGGGCTATTTTCTGTGCGCGATCGTCCTGCTGAGGCGCTTCCCGATTGGAGCGATCGCCTTCATTCTCCTACTCTGGAGAAATCGACGCAGGCAGTGGTTGATGTTGCCCATGAAGCTCTGATTCGTCACTGGTCACTCCTACGGCAGTGGTGCAGTCGCGATCGCGAAATGCTGGTGCGACAGCGGGAGCTAGAAGAGGCGGCGCGAATCTGGTATGACGCCGGGCAACCTGCCTCGATCGAGTTTTTGCTAGCAGGACGAAGGCTTGAAGCAGCAGCAGAGCTTGTCGCCGATCGAAGCCACGAACTTTCTGCCCTGACGCAGGAATTTATCCTTGCCAGTCGCAAAGAATCTCAACGGGCGCGGCGAGAATCTCGCCAACTGCAAATCGCTGTGCCTGCTTTCCTGATGGCAACGCTGACGATCGTGATGGGGCAATATTTCAATGCGCTACAGTCCCAGATTGAAAAAGAGCAGCAGTTACGACTTGCCACCGCTCGCGAACGGGCTGCGATCACACAATCCATTCTTCAGGAAGCCAGCAACTCTGAGTCGGGTAGCTCTGCCGATGCAGTTACCACTGCCCTTCTTATTGGACGCTTAGCCGCCCAGGAAAAACCAACCGAGGCTGCCCAAGCGAGTCTGCGTCTTGCGCTGCAAAGCCTGCGTCTTCAGCTCAAACTGCCCATCACGCACAGTTCCATTCAGCAGCTTGAAATTAGCCCCGATCGCGGTTATTTAGCGGCAGCCAGTGCAGAGGGAAAAATTCGCCTGTGGACAATCCAGCCCTACCAGCTTTATGGCAGCACGAGTACCCCCCAACCTGGACAAGTTTTAGATTGGACGATCGGTGCGGGGCAAGGTTTAGAAGAAACGGTCTCGCAAGATCCTGCTCTGCAAGCAAACCCTTTGCCCTGTCGCTCGATCGCCGGCTGTCCTCCTGGTCAGAATCTATCCGCACCCACTCTTTCTCAGAGAGAACCGCTTCGGATTGCCAGTGTTCGTTTCAGTTCCAATAGTCAATCGATCGCCGCTTTTGCAGAAGGACTTCCCGATATTAAAGTGTGGTCTACACAGTACGGGGCACTGGTGCTGCATCTAAAGGGATCGGCTCCAGTGACACAACTTCACTACAGCCCGATGGGAGAGTGGCTGGTCTCCGTTCACGCCGATCGCAGTCTGGCGATCTGGCGCGGTGATACCGGAAAGCTTCAAGCTCGATTGCTGTATCCCAAGCCGATCGAGGCACTACAGTTCAGCCCAGATGGGCAGTTTTTGCAGGTGGGCTTTGAAAATGACCTCCGCCGTTATCGCCTGATTCAGACAGCAAATACTTCCCTTCATCTTCAGCCTGCTGCATCTCCAATTCAGGCAGAGTTAATTCAGGCAGGCTTAATTCAGGCAAAGCAGGTTCAGGCAGAGCAGCTTCAGCGAACGGTGTTTAGTCCTCAGGGCAACTGGACGGCAACCCTCAGCACTCAGGGACAGGTGAGCCTGTGGCGATCGCAAACCGGACAACTCCTGCACCGCTTCCCGATCGATCAAGATGCAAAGGTTCAGTTTAGCCCTAACGATCAAACGCTCTCAATTCTTACAGAAAAGGTGGTTTGGCTGTACGATATCTCGACCCGTCACTTAAAGCAACTGCCTTTAGTTTCCGGCAAAGCAACAGCCCTGACCTTTAGTATGGATGGACGCTGGCTTGTAACCCGCTCCAGCTCAGCAATGGGCAACGGGAAGCAGGTCATTCAGCTCTGGGACGGGAAATCCGGTGAGTCTGTTGGAAGGCTGCCGCAGGACTCGGAAGTGACAGAGGTGCGCTTCAGTCCTGATAATGCCTATTTGATTACAGGGGACGCTCAGGGTCAGCTCAAGTTTTGGGCAGTTCAAACCGGGGGCGAGCTGCCGACTCTAGAGCAAGCCAATGCCCCAGCCAGCCGGATTTCTTTTTTAGAGAATGGCTTGGGACAAAATCATGGTTCACAACTGCTAACGATCGCTGCGAACGGTCAAGTTCAGCCGTGGCGTTTACCTGCTGTTTCTGCTGCACCTGCCCAACCTGCTCGCTCGATTCCTGCCAGCGCAATCCACACCGCAGCCCTGAAATCAGAAAGCTTCTGGCAAAAATTAACAGAGCTTGCAGCCCAAACTGATCTTTTGGCGAAGGCAGAAGCCGCTTTACCCAGGCGCGCATCGGCAAAACAGCCAGAAGTCGTCCAACCCATTCAGGCAGAAGCGAAACTAGAAAGCATTCCTGGAACGATCGTCTGGTCTGGCTGGCGGGAGACAATATTCCACATTGCGGGTTGGTCTTCACTGCCCTCATCGGCTGCGGGATCTGTCCTGGCGAATCAATCGTCTTTTAGCAGTGTTGCTTTAAGTGCTGACGGTGAATGGTTCGCGACCGCAGATCTCACTGGAACGATCGCCCTTCAGCAGCGACAGCCCAACCAAACCTTCCAGACCAAGCACCAGATTCGGAACTGGCGAATTGGTAGCCAACTGCTCCTGAGCCAAAAGATTATGGACAGTGTTGCCTTGCCGTCTCGCCCGGAGGATCAAAGCAGCGTGAAAATTTATCAGCTCCACTTCAGCCCAGACCGACAGTTTTTGCTAGGCGTAGGAGATGATTTGACGGTGCGGCTTTGGAACGTGGAATCAGGAGAGTTGGTTCAGGTTTGGAACGATCACCAGGCGACGATTCATCAGGTAAGATTTAGCCCAGACGGGTCGCAGATTATTACTGCCAGTCAGGACAAAACTGCCCAAGTTTTAGAAGTAAAAGCAGCGCATTCGGGTCTAGTGGCGTCGGGCAAACCCACCCGCGTTTTGACTCACGATACAGCAGTGACGAGCAGCAGTTTTAGCCCAGAGAGACAGCAAATTGTCACGGGCAGTGAAGATGGCAAAGCCAGAATCTATGATCGAGCAACGGGGCAACTGCAGTTTGTGCTAGCAGGGCATCAAAAAAAGATCGCGGATGTGCAATACAGCCCGGTTGGCGACTTGATCGTGACTGCAAGCGCAGATGGAACAGCGATCGTCTGGAATGCTCGAACTGGACAGCAGCAGGCATTGCTGAATCCACCTCGACAGCAAGACGGGCTGCAACCGCTCGTACAGGCTGCCTTTAGCCCAGATGGTCAGTATGTAGCGACACTCACTCAAACCGGGCAGGTTTATCTCTGGGCAGCTACCTGGGGTCATTTGCTTTCGCTAGCACAGGAACGCACGCCGCGCCAACTCACCTCGGAAGAATGTAGCCGCTACCTGAACCTGTCATTTGACCAGTGCCCCAAACTGCCGCTATAAAAACTGGTTTTCCCAAAGATTATCGCTTCAGAAACAAGCCGAACTCGGTACAGATGCCATTGAGCGGTCGATCCCACGGGTCGGTGGGCAACTGCGGGAGCCGAGCAAACTCAAACACAATGCCGATCGTCGGTTTATTGCTCCAGGCAGGGGAACTGAGTAAGCGATCGTAAAATCCGCCGCCGTAGCCCAGGCGATAGCCCTTCACATCGCAAGCCACTGCCGGAACCAGAATTAAATCAACCGCTTGGGGCTGAATCAGCGGAGCATCTGCCTGGGGTTCTAGAATGCCGTAGCTGCCAGGCTGAAGTGGAAACTGAGGCGACCAGAGATGCCAGGAAAGCGATTTGCCCACACAGCGAGGCAGCCCCCAGCGGTGCGGCGTCAAAAAGAGCGGGCTGAGGTCGGGTTCTTGCCGAAAGCTCAGATATGCCAGGATGGTGTGCGATCGCTGGAATCCTTCCCACTGCTGCAAGTGGGCACAGAGCCGATCACTCTTCTCACGCCAAACGGACTGGGGTAGGGATTGTCGGGCTTTCAGGAGCGAGCGACGCAGATCAGCTTTCGCGGACGATGCGCCTTTTGCCAAATCAAAACGATTCTCATCATTTCTTCCGTCATTATTGTTTCCATCATTGATGGTGCAGGAAGGAAAGGGAACACCATTCTCGTCTACAGCCTTATTAGCAGTCATGTCGTTCAAGCAAGCGGTTTCATTCGCCCTAAAATTAGAATTATTATTGCAGCCTTTTTTGATCGCGTGAGGAATGTCCTGTAGGGGCTGCGCCCTTAGTCAGAAGTTTGACCGCTGCGCTATAGTCAAGAGCCAGGAAGGATCGCGATCGTTGTCGAAGGACTGTAATTCAGAAACGTAACTCAGAAAAGTAATCCAGAAAGCAATGCCTCTCCAGCCCGGTGACTCCGCTCCCAACTTTAGCCTACCCGATGCCGATAGCAACCTGGTTCAACTCACCGACTATCGGGGTCAATGGGTTGTGCTGTATTTCTATCCTCGCGACAACACGCCGGGCTGCACTAAAGAAGCCTGTAGCTTCCGAGATTTTTACTCAGACTATCAATCCAGCGATGTGGTGGTGCTGGGAATCAGCACAGATGATGCAAAATCCCACAATAAATTTGCGACAAAATACAGCTTGCCCTTTCCACTGCTCACTGATGTAGAGGGTCATGTCGCTACCGCCTACGAGAGCTATGGCTTGAAAAAGTTTATGGGCAAGGAATATCTGGGCATTAGCCGCAATACATTTCTGATTAACCCGGATGGCAAGATCGAAAAGGTGTACCTGAAAGTAAAGCCCGATAACCATGCATCTGAGGTGTTAGCCGATCTGGGGGCAATCCGTGCTGCCTAATCCTGCTCTGTGGCTGAAATGGCTTTTGATGCATCAACTTGAACGAGAGAATTAGTAGACCTGCCCCTTTTTGATTATGCAACAGCTACAGCGGTATCTCCAGACAGCTCTGGGACTTGTGTTTAGACATCCGATTACGGGTACGAGTATTGTTCCAGTTCTGCCCGATGGAAGGATTGTGCTGGTTCAGCGTCGTGATAACGGTAAGTGGAGTCTGCCTGGCGGCATTGTGGATTGGGGCGAAGATATTCCTTCTGCCGTGCGGCGAGAGCTAGCCGAAGAAACCGGACTATCAATCGTTGAAATCAAGCGGCTCGTAGGGGTGTATTCCAGTCCAGAACGCGATTCCCGCTTTCATTCGATCTGTGTGCTGGTTGAGGCAATGGTGGATGGCACAATGCAGATCCAGGACTCGCTGGAAGTAATGGCGATTCGAGCGTTTTTGCCGACTGATATTCCTCAGGGAGACTTGTCGCACGATCACGATCGCCAAATTGAAGACTACTTTCGGGGCGCAACCATCCTCGCTTAGACAATAGATACGCTGATACGATCGTCGGGGGCATCGAGATCAAACCCTTCCCGAAGCCGATCGCCGCAGAAATTGACCGCTTCCGGGTGTGCCGTACCACTGATCACCATCCACAATCAGTTTGCCGCGCAAAAAAACTTTCTCGACTTTGCCCGTGACCGATCGCCCTTCGTAAAGGGAATAGTCCACGTTGGAATGGTGAGTGCTGGCACTGATAATGTGGGATTTTTGGGGGTCAAACAGAATGATATCTGCGTCGCTGCCGACGGCGATCGTGCCTTTACGAGGAAACAGTCCAAACATTTTTGCAGGAGCGGTTGCGGTAAGCTGCACAAATCGATTGAGCGATAGGCGATGAGTAAGCACGCCGCCATCAAATAAAAGCGGAATCCGTAGCTCGACGCCGGGCGCACCGTTCGGAATTTGCTCAAAATTGTCGCGCCCCAATTGTTTCGATCGATTGATGCCAAACGGATTTTCATTAAAGCAAAACGGACAGTGATCCGTAGACACAATCTGTAGATCATCGAACTTAAGTCCGCGCCAAAGGGCGTGCTGGCAGTCAGCTTCGCGGAGCGGCGGGGTCATGACAAATTTTGCAGCTTCAAAGCCAGGACGATCGTATTCCTCGATCGTGAGAAACAGATAGTGGGGGCAGGTTTCAGCATAAGCTTCAATACCGCGATCCCGGGCTTCCACAACGGCATCTAAGGCTTCTTTAGCAGAGAGATGCACGATATATACGGGGATTTCTGCCAGCTCTGCTAATCGAATTGCGCGATGGGTGGCTTCGGCTTCCATGATGCGGGGGCGGGTGAGCGAGTGATATTTGGGCGAAGTATTGCCCTGTGCCAGAGCCTCTTCGATCAGAACCTGAATTACGCCGCCGTTTTCTGCATGCAGGTTGATCATGCCGCCGTGATTTCCCACGGTTCGCATCGATCGAAAAATGTCTGCATCTTCAACCATCAGTACGCCAGGATAGGCCATAAACATCTTGAAGCTGGAAATGCCGTCGCGGTTAATTAAATCGGGTAATTCTGCTAAGGTTTGGGGCGTAATATGGGTCAGGATCAGGTGGAAGCTATAGTCTACGCAGGCTTTGGGCTGGGCGACGGCTAATCGCTGATCAAGTGTTTGTTTGGGAGTTTCTCCTTTTTTTTGCAGCGCGAAATCGATGATCGTGGTTGTGCCGCCAAAGGCAGCCGATCGCGTTCCGGTTTCAAAGGTATCGCAGGTTTCGGCAGATCCCAGCGGAAACTCCATGTGGGTATGAACATCGACACCGCCCGGCAGCACGAACAAATTGCTGGCATCATGAACAGTTGCTGTGTCGGAGTGGATTTCACGGGCGATCGTATCAATTCTGCCATCTTTAATCAAAATATCGGCTCGATAATCATCAACTGCGGTAATAATTCTTCCTCCTTGAATTAAGATTTCGGTCATTCTTTTTCTCCTAAAGTGATTGTTGAATCCTTATGTTTGATCTTTGGATCAGATCTTTGGGTCAGATCTTTGGGTCAGATCTTTGCGTTTAATCTTTAACAGGTTAATCGATTGATTAAAACAAATTGCCTACTTAATGATTAACTTTAATTTCTTCTAGTTTTTTGTCAACTGCATTCCATCACGGTTTGCAATTTTGTCTAGATTTCATTACATTGCGCTATTTTTTGAATAATCACTTGTTTGCAACGTACTACAGCTTTTTATGTCGCTCAATCTCCTGAGCTTATTTATTGATGATTATTCATGGATCTTTGTAGTCGTGTTGAATCTGTTTGCACTGGCTTAACCAAGGTTTTACGCGATCGTCTTTCTGGTTACTACTCCTTTAGGTATGCTTATCTCTGTGCCACCGGATAAAGTGTCACAAGTAAAGGCTGGAGGCGGAATTGACTCGTTATTGTTGTAATCAAGGTGTGAGGAAAAGTAGAAAAAGCCTCTGGGGTCGAAACAAGGCAAGACTCCCGGAGGTTTTTTCTTTTGTTCTTTTTCTGCCTTTTTTGCTCTTTTTAGCGATCCAGCTTCAATGCAAGCAGCTTTGAGCGAGGTGTAATTCCCAGAGCATTTCGCACGCTTGCCGGAAGTTCTTTTACGGCGATTGGCTCAAATCTCAATCGGGTGTAAAAACTAACGCGATTAGTATGGCAGGCAAGATAAAGCGGTTTGACTGCTTTTTGGCTCAGCGCATCCACCAGAATTGAGCCAAACCCGTGGTGGCGATAGGCAGGCACAACCAGCAGGTTAAACAGCAGCGAGTAATGGCGATAGCGGCAGAGTTTACCGCAGGCAATTAGCTTTCCCGATGGCTTTTCTACGGAGCGACTACTCCGAGGAACTGCGAAGCAATCGACAATGACCCAATATTGCTTCCAGTCATTAGAAATCAAGGGACTGATCTGTATCCAGAAAAGC
The DNA here is from genome assembly GCF_039962475.1 of Leptolyngbya sp. GB1-A1. NCBI lineage: Bacteria > Bacillati > Cyanobacteriota > Cyanophyceae > Leptolyngbyales > Leptolyngbyaceae > Leptolyngbya > Leptolyngbya sp. GB1-A1. The sequence goes on from NZ_JAMPLI010000005.1 coordinate 116,608, forward strand.
GAGCTGCTCAGGGCAACGATCGCCAGCAGCACGACTGCCACTCCCATACTCACCATCATCCAGAGCAAAACGGCAGCGACTACACTCCAGCCCAGAAATTGCCATCGGCGCACGGGGCGATCGGTTTCGCGCTCAAAGTTTTGCAGCAAGCGGTGAATTTGCCTACGATCGGCGGCAACTGCAGGACGTAAAAGGTAGCCTTCGGGTAGGGCAGGCAGGGGCATGAAGGGCAGATGAGGCTTGAGGAGTGAATAGGAGAATGTAAGGAGGGAGCAATTATCTCTTCGGGGAACGATGAAGCATACGATTGCTGCGATCGGTTAAGTTAGAGAAAAGAAATATTTTTTAAGCAATTATGGTTTCTACGTCCCTTCCCGCGCTCACTGTCAATTTATCTCGAATTCGCGCTGAAATTCAGTCGCTTCAGCCGCAGTTAGTCGAATGGCGGCGCACCCTGCATCAGCGTCCAGAATTGGGATTTGAGGAGCAGCTCACGGCGGAGTTTGTGGCGCAAAAGCTGCAGGAATGGGGCATTGCATACCAGACGGGCATTGCTCAAACAGGCATTGTAGCAACTGTCACGGGTAGCCAGCCTGGACCTGTTCTGGCAATTCGGGCAGATATGGACGCGTTGCCAATTCAGGAAGAAAACGAAGTTGCTTATCGATCGCAGCATCCTGGCAAAATGCACGCCTGCGGACATGATGGACATACGACGATCGCCCTTGGCACGGTTTATTACCTGTCGCAGCATCCAGAGCGATTTGCCGGAACGGTGAAGTTTATCTTTCAGCCTGCGGAAGAAGGTCCAGGTGGTGCAGAGCCGATGATTCAGGCGGGCGTCCTGCAAAATCCTAAAGTTGATGCTGTAATTGGGCTGCACCTGTGGAACAATCTGCCGCTTGGAACGGTGGGCGTTCGGGAAGGGGCACTCATGGCGGCAGTAGAGCTGTTTGACTGCACGATTCAGGGACGTGGCGGACATGGCGCAATTCCGCAGCAAACGATCGACGCCATTGTGGTTAGTGCCCAAATTGTGAATGCGCTGCAAACGATCGTCTCTCGCAATGTTGATCCGCTCAAAGCTGGAGTGGTGACGGTTGGATCACTCCATGCTGGACATGCCAACAACGTGATTGCAGACACGGCGCGAATGACCGGAACCGTGCGCTACTTTGACCCCAGCCTGAAAGGATTTTTTCGCGAACGGATGGCGCAAATTATTTCAGGTATCTGCCAGAGCCACGGCGCAACCTATCATCTGGACTACGACGAATTTTATCCGCCTGTGATCAACGATCGCGCCATTGCTCAGCTTGTGCGATCGATCGCTGAAGAAGTGGTAGAAACGCCGATCGGCATTGTGCCCGACTGTCAGACCATGGGCGGCGAAGATATGTCGTACTTTTTGCAGGAAGTTCCCGGCTGCTATTTCTTCCTTGGCTCGGCAAACCTCAGCAAAGGGCTGGCGTATCCGCATCATCACCCCCGATTTGATTTTGATGAGACGGCTCTGGGAATGGGGGTTGAAATTTTTGCTCGCTGCGTTGAAAAGTTCTGCTCTTGATAAGCGGGTGTTTGAAAAAGGCATCTATGGAAGGAACTCCTGTTTCAGGTAATGAAAAAGGCGATGAACAATACCGACTGATTGACCTGATGCCTGCTTCCGGGCGGATGTACTGCAAAATCGTCAGCAAACCGAATCAGCCGCAAGTCATTGCCGCAAAGGTTCCCCTGCCCTGGAGCGAATCTCGCCCGATCGCCATCAACTTTGACCGCTGGCAAATGCTGACCCAACCTCAGCGCGATCTGCTGCTGCTGCAGAAGGTAAGCTGGCTACTCTCGATTGACTGGTTTAAACCCAGCCTGTATCAGGGACTCACGGCAGTTGGATTTGCGGCGATCGGCTGGGAATTTTTGCGTTCTGACCCCGCAGGCATTGTTGTAACCACTGGACTCACGTTTCTGGCAGCTAGCCAGATCTGGCGCAAAAGCCGCAGCCTGGAGCAGTCCCAACTGGCAGACGAAGAAGCGATCGCAATCGCCCAGCGAAGAGGTTACACCAGCACAGAGGCAGCCCGATATTTGATTGAGGCGATCGAGGCGGTTGCTTTACTGGAAGGGCGATCGATCACGGTGGAGGAACAGGTGCGGTGTCAGAGTTTGAGGGCGATTGGGGGTCGGGGGGATTGAGGGACTTAACTGCGTGAAAGCGAGTAGGAATGGTTTGGTAGGAAGTCTCATTGTTTGCTCTTGGAGATTGGCGATAGAGATATGAAGGCTCAAAGTCTCAGCAATTTGCTCGGCATTTCAGGTTCTGAGCCTTGTAACTGAAGTAAAAAGGCTGAAGTTCCAAATTCTAGAGTCAGAGTTTTAGGCTTCGAGGTTGAAATTTCTAGCAAAAAGGTTAAAGCTTTAAGTCCGGAGGGTGGACATTCGAGCTTAAAGGTCAGCATTTCGAGTCTTCTTCTTGAAAGGCAAGAAATTTGACATGACTGGAACCCTCTCAATTGGTTTATCCAAAAGATTCCAGCCACCTCGAAGCTGCACTACTTCCTTCCCCGTGATGGGTTTCCTTTCATGACGGGTACAAGAACCTGGAGCAGGAGGGCTATGGAGCTAATTACTCCTGCGATCGCGCCGATAACGATCGCGGTTGCAAGGATGATCTCAGTGGGGCTAGTGCCATACTGCATCCAAGCTGAGGGAGGCTCGATCGAGCCAGGATTCGTAATCACAACCTGAACAGGCTGTGTTTTGGCTGTGGGAGACTGAGGAGTGGAGTGTTGCATCGATTACTGTTTTCAACTCAATGAACCTAACTTAACTGGGTAGACCGCTGCGAATCGCCTCTCAAGTGTTAGCAATCAGTTAGCATTGAATCAGCTTGTGTTTCTCGCAATCTCTGGGTTTTCGATGCCTTCACCTTCGTCACAACCTCCTCTTTTCGAGCAAGCTAGGCAAAGGTTTGATCTGGACAGGCTCCGCTCTGACCTGGAAAGGACAGGAAAAATTACGCCCAGAAATTGGGAGTATCTGAAAGGCATACTGTGCGAATTAGATCAGGGAGAAATTGCGAAACACTGCTCTGTCACGAAAGGAACTGTCAAAACTGCCTTGACTGGACGTGTTAGGCAGCAGATTCTTGAACTTCTTCCAGACAAAAGTGAGATTGATTGGAAACGCTTACCACAATGGCTAATTGAAGCGGGTTATGGAATTGGAGAGGGCTATCCCGATGATTATTGGAAAGAAGTATGCCGCGCAATGCTCGATCGTCAGATTCAATCTCCAACTCTTGAATATTTGATGGCAAAGGATGGAGTTTGTATTGATCCCGCTAAATTATTCATATCTGTTGGACTGATCGAGCGCAAGCAAAAACAGTATCGGCGCTCTGATGTAAGTTCCGTTGAGCAGGGTTCTCAGCTATTACAACCTGTTGAGGACGAAATCGTTAAGCGATTTGATAATGAGGAGATTTTTTTAAGTGAGGTCATCTGTAACTCCAATACTTCAGATAACTCTCGTCTGGTCATTACGGGAGAGCCAGGTTCAGGTAAGACAACACTGTTGCAAAAAATAGGCGATCGCCTTTACCTGAAAGGAATGTTTCCAATCTGGATTTCGCTGGGTAAATGTGGAGTATCACCCACGTTTGAGTTTCTAAGCCATCTTCTTAAAAAAAATGCTAAACCCAGAAGCGTTGAGTCCTCTGAATGGGAGGCAAGCATCAATGCTTTATTGCAGACGGGAAAGGTTTGGCTTTTATTAGACGGAGCAGACGAACTAACAACAACTGGTAATTCTCTCCAAATGATTGGAGAGCAATTAAAAGAAGCATGGGCAGATCGGGTCAAGGTTGTTCTAACCTGCCGTTTGAACACCTGGGATGTTTATGCACTACCTAGATTTAAAGTTTTTCGGACTCTTGCATTTGATTATCAAACACCTATTAACAAATATCGAAATCAGATTGAAGCATACATTTATCGGTTTTTCACAAGAGATGGAGTTGATTCTCAATTAGGGGATGCGTTAATCCAGCAACTTTATCTACCAGGTAAAGAAAGAATTCGCGACTCTGTAAAAAATCCTTTGCGTTTATCATTGCTCTGCTACATTTGGGAATCACACATTGGAGAACTACCTGACACAAAAGCTGAGCTTTATCGACTTTTTGTTGATTACTACTATGACCTACAAGCACGAAAACATTCTGAGGTGGAAATCGATCGTACCGAACGAGATACTTTAAACTCAGCACTTGGCGAAGTTGCTAAAACTGCTCTTGACAGCCATGACAGTCGATTCAGGTTGAGAAAGAGCCAGATTGAGGATATATCAGCAATGGGCAAATCAGATGCAAGAGGGTCTTTATTCTATAAAGCCGTTCAGTTAGGTTGGCTTAATTATATTGGAACCACATCAGAAAAACCCCATGAAGCTACGTATGCCTTCTTTCATCCTACATTTCAGGAGTATTTTGCAGCTTTGGCGATCGACGATTGGAGCTTCTTCCTTCCTCAAACTCACATTGATAAACCTATGAAGTATGGCAAATATCGAATTTTTGAACCTCAGTGGAAGGAAGTTATAGGCTTATGGTTAGGGAAGTTTGATTTAAACGACTACTTTAAGGAACAACTCCTTCATCGCTTATTAAATTTTGAAGACAACTGTGGAAGATTTTACTCTTTCAGAGCCTACTTTCTAGCAGCAGAAGTCGCAAAGGAATTTTCAAGGTACTCAGCATTGGAGTACCACGAAATTGTATCAGCGGTTGCTAAGTATGCATTTGGATATCCTGAGGAACAGAAGTGGTGTTTTTTCCTAAAGCCTATCTACACAGAGGCTAAGGCAGTAATTCGACATGGCTTAAAAGAAAAAGAAATTAAAAACTATTTACTTTGCCTGCTAAATGAATATTTGGATGCGGGGGTTCGCTTCAGCATTGCCAATACTCTATATGCTATGGGAATTCGTACTAGAGATATAAGATTGATTTTTTATAAAGGAGTCAAGACACAGCTTCCACCCTATGCAGTTAAGGTTCTTAATAAATTAAGGGAAGAAATTGAAACGACAAACAATAATAAATTGTCCAATACTAATAAGCCAAAATTAGTATCTAACGACAAATCTATTGATTCTGGTAAGAATTCTAACTCGGCGATTGAAATTGATGATTTAATACGACGAATTCAAATATCAGATGATTCGTTTGAAGTTCTAGAAATCGCCAAAGCCTTACAGGAAGAAACAAGAATTTGCCAGCTCTTCAAGATTGTGCAAGCCTTGGAACCCTGTCTTTCAAATCTAAAGGAACACCTGGCAGTTCAATTAGTAGAAATAAAGCATTTTAGAGACGAATACATTTATGAGATTATATGGCATTGTGCCAAGAAAATGAGCTATTCGAGCTTCTACAACGCATGGCATAAACTTCATTCTTCCAGTGTCGAGCTTGAAAGATTATAGAAGCTTTATTGTGTTGATAGGATTTGAAGTAGCATAAAAGAATAAGGGTGGTTTCTCAACAACTCTATGAGATTAAAGCTGGAGATTTTAGCTAATTATAAAATAACAATCGGTTTAGCCTTTTGAATAGACGGACCAAAAGCTTAGTGTAATGAAAATAGAATCACTATGAAACTCAAAAATATTGAAGTGTCGATCGACCAAATTAAAGAGTTTTGCGATCGCTAAGGGAAGAGCTCGTTAGGTGGAGAAACTCAGAATGAAATGGCGTGTTGTGCTTGAACATGACCCAGAAACGGGAGATTGGGCAGTGTGGTGTCCAGAATTGCCCGGCTGTACCTCCGCAGGAGAAACTCAAGAAGAGGCTCTAGATAATATTCGTGAGGCGATCGAACTCTATCTTGAACCTGAACCCCTTGAACTATCGGAAGGAGCCATCATCAAAGAGGTTTCGATCGGATGAGTCGAACCCGAAGAATGAACGCAGATGAAGTTGAGAAAATTCTTCAGCGTTATGGATTTGTTTTAGTTTCCCAGAAAGGGAGCCATCGCAAGTGGCGCAATCTTGAGCGTCAGCTTCAGGTGATTGTTCCCTATCACAAAAGCCGTGATTTACCGATTGGAACTTTGCGGAACATCATGACAACGGCTGATATTCCAGACAATGAGTGGAAAATTGATTAAAGCGACGTGTAAACCTGTATCAAGACACGCTTGCCAAAAATTGGGGTTTCCAGTACGGTTGTCTTTCAGTACTAAAAAATATCCAGTATCAAAGCGTCACCTGAGGCTGCGCGAACAGTCCCAGATGACTAACCCTCAAAACTGTGCGACCAGTTCGGAGGGCTAGAGGGCAGTTTATCACTCCACTAGCCATCCTGACTTGCTCTGGCAAAAAAGCAGCAGGGTGGCTTTGGTTTTGGGTATCGCATCAACCCAGTTCCAATGGACTCAACGACAAGTGGAGTGAAACTGTCATGACTTACAACAATGTTGCGCCGATTCAGATTAATCCTGACCCTCGCTATCTGACGATCGTGGTGATTGGTACACCGGAACACATCGATCGCTATAAGCGAGAGCAGCATTTGCGCGGATACGCCAAAATCTATGAATGGAGCAAGCCGCAGCCTGCACCGGATAGGTCTGAGAAGGTGATTGTTGCGCTGAATCGAATCATGAGTTAGCGGGATTGGGGAGGGTTTGAGGCGTGTTAGCAACTAAAGCTTATTTCTTCTCTGTCAGCAAGAAAGATGCAATTTGCCACGGTGCGAGTTGCGTGATTGGCTCGATCGCTCCCCAGTTCCCTGAGGAATCAATCCCTCCTCCTTCAAATTCTTCTAGCAGATTGGTTTTGCACACGCTCTGAAAGTTGAGTTTCTGAGCCAGCAAGCCACCAGTTGATTGCCAGTCGATCGCCGCAGACTGTCCCTGTCCTTCAAAGCAGCGCAGCACCCACTGAGTCGGATTACGTTCAGAGCGTTTGAAGGCAGCCAGGAAAGGGGCATCGGGCGGCAGCGTTAGAAATTCGCCCTGGGGCGGCAGGATGGGCTGGGCGATCGAGGATTGCTGAGGCAAAATAACCTGCACCGAATGGGTAAGTTCATATCCTCGTCGGGCGGTTTGGGCGGTTTGCCAGTTGCCGCAATGGGGATAGATGGCGTAGGTGAATTCATGCCAGCCGCGATCGGCATCGGGATGGGGCCACATGGGAGCGCGGAGCAAGGTGAGCCGGAGTTGATCAGGCTGGTGATCATAGCCGTGTTTGCAGTCGCTCAAGAGGCTGACGCCGTAGGTTTCGTCGCTCAAGTCTGCCCAGGTTAACGCCGGGACTTCCCACTGGGCTTTTTCTGCCTCGGTTTGCGGTCGGGTGGAACGATCGATCGCGCCAAACGGACTTTCGTAGATGGCTCGATCGGCTTCCAAATTGAGCGGAAAGGCGGCTTTGACGATCATGTGTTGTTCTTGCCAGTCCACCTGGGTTTCGATCGTGAGAATCCGGGAGTTGTGCGCCAGTCTGTAGGCTTGGTAAAAGGTGGATTGCCCCAGACGGCGAACGACCTGAATCCGGGTTTCCAGCAGGGTATGGGCAACTTGTCGAATTTCGGTCAGCTCTGTGGCAGGGAGAGGATGGCTGGCATAGTTAGGGTCAATGTTCCAGGCATCCCAATATTGCCCGCGATCGCGAAATGCCTGAAGTTGATTACCTGCCCCCTTGAGCACTTCCCGCTGACTCGATTTGTCGTAGAGTCGGGCGATGTCCCCGGTCTGTGGATCGATCGTTGCCTGCAAGAATTCGTTTTCGAGTAGGTATTCCTCACAGGCAACAGGAGAATTGGAGAGGGATAGCCTGGCTCCGGCATCGCCCCCTAAATTCCTCAATACTGCAGGGCTTTGAACGTTAGATGGAACTGACTTGGTTCCCTCAGAAGTTAAGGGAGTAGGGGAGCGAAACAGGCTCAAATTCAGCAAAGCCAGCATTTCTTCTGAAAGTTTTTCTGAGGCGGGAACCAGCCAGAAGCAGCAATAGCCCAGTGCGGGAATCGGGGTGGGCTGAAACGTGAAGCGGATTGTGTCTGAATCAATTGCTTCGTGAGTGCTGGCAAGCGGTTGTCCAGCGAAATCGCAAACCTGCCAGTGGCCAGCGGGCAGCGTCAGGCAAATCAGGGGCGATCGTTCCCACGTCAGCGAGTTAAAGACAAGAACGGGCTGTGCTCCTGGCTGAGGTGGCTCGGGCAGCATAAGAGAGGCGGCAATCGTCTGGAGTGCCTGCTGTTTAAGGAAAGTGGCAGTGTCGATCGCGCTTTGCCAGAGCCGGTTTGCGTCTTCGTACACCTCAGGAATGGCAGAACCGGGCAAGATGTCGTGAAACTGGTTAAAGAGCACCTGCTTCCAGGCGGACTCTAGCTGAGACTGGGGATATTCAACGCCGAGCAGCAAAGTCGCGATCGAGGAAAACAGTTCGGCTTCGTAGAGCAGCCGTTCACTGAGCCGATTAAATCGCTTTTGGCAGGCATGACTGGTGTAGCAGCCGCGATGAAATTCCAGATACAGGTCGGTTTTCCAGGTGGGGAGCAAATCTGAGGTAAGGGACTGGAGGCGATCGAGAAAGGCTTCGGCAGTGCTGAATTCGAGGTTAGGAAAAAAGGGTGACTGCTGCCAGCGACGCACCAGTTCCAGCATATCGCGGGTGGGTCCGCCGCCGTGATCCCCCACTCCGGGCAGCCAGAGGACAATGGGTTGACCCGAATTCTTTTCCCAGTTGCAGGCGTAACTTGCCATTTTTACCGGATCAATGCCTTCTCCGATCGGCGCAGAATGATGGCTGAAAATGCGGCTACCGTCGGGAGACTGCCACCAAAAAGCTTCATAGGGAAACTGGGTAGTGTCGTTCCAGCGCAACTTTTGGGTGACAAAGTATTCCACACCGCCCTGCTGGAGAAGCTGGGGCAACTGCCCGCAAAAGCCAAAGGTATCGGGCAACCAGGCAACCCGGCTGATCTGACCAAATTTCTCTTCGGTGTAATGCTGCCCATAAAGAATGTGTCGGACGATCGACTCGCCGCTAATCAAATTCAGCTCTGGTTCCAGCCAGAGTCCGGCAATGATTTCCCAGCGGTTCGACTTGACTTGCGATTGAATTTCAGCAAATAAGTCTGGGCGGTTGGTTTCAATCCAGTGATAGAGGGCAGGGGTGGAATGTCCAAAAATCAGCTCAGGATATTCCTGCTGCAAATCGAGAGCCGATCGAAAGGTGCGTTCTGCCGCTTTCCATGTGTCGTCGATTTCCCAGAGCCATGCCAGATCGAGGTGGGCGTGTCCCAACAAGTAAACCGATCGCTGTTTGATCCACTGGCTCCAGGAACTAAGCTGCTGCCGCATCGAGGTGATGGCGCGATCGAACCGGGCAGCATCCCTGACTTCTTCCCAGGGAAGAAAATCAACGACTGCCGCGACTTCTGCCAGAGCTTCGGGGGCGAATGTCGTCAGATAGGTTTGCAGCACCTCCAGTTCATCGGCAACAAATCCCGGTTCTGGGCAGGGGTCAAGCTCACGGTTTTCTCGCTCGTACAGCAGCAGTGATCGAACCAGCGCGCCATTATCGTGTCCCGGACTGACCAGCCGAATCGCCAGATCGATTTCTTCGCCGGGCTGAACGGCTTCGCTGAGGCAAATTCGCGTCTGACAGTCAAACAAATCGCCTTCCTGCACTCGATCGCCGTTTACAAATACCTGCGCTGCCTCCGCCCACCAAACCAGCGAGAGCCGCAGCGTCATTCCCGTCAACGGATAGCCCTTGAGTTCCGCCGGAACCGTCAGCCGATGGCTCAGCCACAACACGCGCTGCCCTTTTTCCCAGGCAATATGCTCGCGATCGTTCGCCGAGGCGATTGTCCATCTATTCCAGCTTTGCGGATCGAGTGCGGCGGTAAGCGGCAGGTCTGCTTCACAAATGCGCCAATTGGCTTGCAGGTTGAATTGAGTAAGCTGGCGGAGACGGGCGATCGCCTGGCTCAGAGCGGGCACGGGCAGCGAGTCTGTCATAATTTCGATAAGATCAAGGCATTGCTCAGGATTTGCCTTCCTGACTTTATCATCGCCTCATTTTTTCTCGCGTTCTTTCTACCGTCCTTCCATTGCGTTCTTCCTGCCGTCCTTTTGCCGCCCTTTTGCCGCTATGTCTTCTTCTGGACGATACAACAGCCGCTTTTTGAGTTTCTTGTCGCACCAGTCAATCCAGATCCAGGATCGATCGGGCATTTTGTGGCGACAGGCAAAGTTGATGGCCGTCTGGGGCGTGCAGATTACGCTTTATCCAATTTATCTGGCGTTTCAGAGCAGCCGACTCGCCACCAAACAACTGCGACACAGCATTGGCCAAACCCTGCCCCGACTTCAGGCAGCCGTGCAGCGACTACCGCAGCGAGGCAACGACTCAGCATCGACCCAGGCTCCTATAGAACGACAGCCGCTCACCAGCGACACTCCGATTCGCAAAGTTTTGGCAGCCGTGCAGGCAATGGGAATTTCGCTGCCGATCGATCAAATCCAGCTTCAGCCTGCTTTAAAAGACTCTTCACAGTCGGTTCAGTTTGCGCCCAGGGCAAAGCCCGGAAAATCCCCGTCGCTGCGGGTGCGCGGCATTGCCTGTTTAATTGAATCTCAAAAGCTGGTTTTAGTGACGGTGCAAAATCAGCTCTTAGACGGGCTAACCGAGCCTCAACAGCAGCAGCTTCGGCGGCTCATCGTTTTAGAACTGGCAGAATACTGGCGACAGCAGCGCAGTCTCGCTTTGAGTCAGTCCCCTTTTGTCGATCCGTTTTTACCCCTGCCGCATTCTCCCCATGCAATTTTGCCGATCCGGTTGTTTTATCAGCTCATGGCATGGGAACAGCGAGGCACGATCGCCCTTTCAACAAATTTATTTCAAGAAGCCCGGCTCTCTAGAAGGCTGACAGCAAGCCAAGCTGAGAAGCCGCAACTGAGGTCGGCGGAGGTCAACTGGCTGCCGTTCGAGGAATGGTCGAAGGCGTTCAGCGCAGCAATGCGACAGAAACCGCAGCCAACCGACCGCAAATTTCGCTGGCTCCAGTTAGGAACTCAAGCCTTCTTCGATCGCCTGAATCGCTTGGATCATCCCCCCGACTGGGAAGTCACGGACACCAGCGCAATCGAGCGGTACAACAAAGGCGTGCTGGCAACCTGGAACCGTGCCCCCAAAGCCGTTCAGCTGTATCGAACCATGCCAAAATCGATCGCGGTGAATGTGCCCGTCAGCCGGGAGGTCGTTCCTTTTACGCCGTTGGAAACTGCTTTAGCAACCGTTGCGCCTGAGCCTGACCAGATTGCCGTTCACCCTGCTGCAACCAGTCAAGCCATTGAAGTTGCTTCCTACATCGAAGCGGAAGTACAGCTTGTCGGCTACATTAAACATCCGCTTGAACAGCTTTTAGAATGGCTCGATCGGGGCATGGTTTGGATCGAAGATCGAATCGCAAAAATTTGGGATTGGATTCGTCGCTGGCGATAGGGCGAACGATAAGGTAAATGCCATTTGCCGAATGACTTTGCTGGATCAATTTGCTGAATAAATCTGCCGAATCAATAGCAAAACCAATAGCAAAACAAAAATAAACGTTAGCGGAGGTTTGAAAAGTAGTATCTGAAAAGTAGTATTTGAAAAGCAATATTTGAAAAGCAATATTTGTGCCCCGAACTGCCTTTTGAGCCAACCCTTGCTGAAGGAATCTCGATCGCTTTAGAAATTTAGAGTTCCCATTATTAGTGGAGCATTGTGGGTATCCTTGTTTGCCGGAAGTTTGACGGAATCGCTGCTCTGGTTTTGTATTTGTATAGAAAGTGAACGGGTTCTCTTTTCTCTGGTCAGGAGCGTTGATCTAATGGGCAATAATTTGGCGGCTCGATTCAGCGATCGTGTGGAGCACGAACTTCTCCCTGAACTGGAAGTGAGCAGCAACAGTCCCCATGATCCTGTGATTGTGAGGCAATATCCTTCCTCCTGGACGCTGTTAGGGGCAGGCAACTATGCTGCTGTATTCTGCCACCCGGATTATCCAGAGTTCGTGGTGAAGGTGTACGCGCCGGGTCGTCCTGGGTTAGAGGAAGAGGCAGAAGTGTATCGTCGTCTAGGAGATCATCCTGCCTTTTCTCAGTGTTTATTTGAGGGAAAGAACTTTCTAATCCTGAAGCGATTGGAAGGGGTGACGCTGTGGAATGCGCTGCATCGAGGCATTGCCATTCCACCTCAGATTATTCGAGACATCGATCGCGCACTGGACTACGCCCGTTCCTTAGGATTAAATCCTCACGATATTCACGGCAAAAACGTGATGATGACGCCCGCTCGTCGGGGTGTTGTGGTGGATGTGTCAGACTTTTTGCACGCTGATTATTGTTCTGCCTGGGACGACCTGAAGCGAGCCTACCGCTGGATCTATCGCCCGATTTTGCTTCCTTTAAAAGTTCGGGTTCCCAGTTGGACATTGGATTGGGTTCGCGCCTTTTACCGAAAACTACGACAAATGAGAAGCCGTAAATTTAGAGGGTTATTTTTAAGATCTTCCCACGGCTAAAGCGGCTGGGATACCCTGCATAAAGCAGATAGCACAGCGTCCAGACCTGGCGAAAGACTCGCTTTGCCCAGGATACGGTGATGAAATCAATTTGAGATTTGAAGTTAATTTTACTCTAAATAGAGTTTTCTTGATTTTTAAGGCTTTTTATAAAGTTTGTACAAAGGTTTGGTTGCCTCTGTATCAACTGTGACAGGATAGCCATAACGCAATATGTGTTGTTTGGCACATTTTCTACAGGGTTCTTTTTCGGCAATACAATTCTTCTTCATCTGCCATTCTGCATCGCGGTTGCGTGATGATTTTTTGGCAAAAAAGATTCAGCACAGCGATTCCTCTCGCGATCGTCGATAGAGTTCAAAGAACAGTTTGAATGGTCGGACTGTTTGACCTGCTTAGGGTCGCCAGTTTTTCGGTTATGACTTTTTCGGTTATCAGTTTTTTGGCTAAGCGTCCTTACCGTTCATCAGGTGCAGCTACCCAGTTCTCCTCAATCGGGTTTGCCGCTTCTGTACTTCTGCCTTTCCCGGATATGTCTATGAGATACGCATCAGAATCTATCAGCACATGGCTGACTACCATTCTCACTGTCGCGACGATTTGCCTGTTTGCTCCGTCCGATGCAAAACCAACTTTGCCCGTTCATTTGCACTGGGTGCTGCCAACTGCTCTATCGGGCTATTTACCTTAGCCGCGTCCCGTGGTCGAGAGTCCTTCAACGATCAGGGATGGCGTGTAGCAGGAACCGTTCCATTCTGCGTCGCTGCCTAGCTCTGTCAGGTTTTTCAGCGCAGTATAAACGTTGCCTGCCACCATCGTATCTTTGACCCGTCCAACAATCTGACCGCGATCGACGCGATAGCCCAGATCAACATTGATTGAAAACTCGCCGGACATTCCGGCACTGCCGCCCAGCATTTGATCAACGATAATGCCGCTTTCCAGTTTGCTGATCAACTCGCTCAGGGAAGCAGTTCCTGGCTGCACGATCAAGTTAAACAGTCCCGGAGTCGGGTAGCCGCCCAAGCCCGGACGGAAACCATTTCCAGTCGTGCCGCTGCCCAACTGCCGACCTACTCGGCGATCGGTATAAAACAACTGCAACATGCCGTCTTTGATAAAGGTAATTGGCTTGGTCGGGGTGCCTTCGTCATCAAACGGACAGCTAAAGGGACCGCGATCGGGTTCCTGACTGAGCGTGATGCTGGGGGAAGTCACCGTTTCGCCTAAGCGATCGCTCCAGGGAGAAGCCCGCTCGATCACCTGTTTGCCGCTCAGAGCCGCCTGAACGGTGCCCCAGAGCATATCCGCAGCTTTTGCCGTAAACAGGACGGGCACTTTTCCCACGGGGGGAGCCGTATTGCGTTTTGCCCAGTCTAATCGCTGAATAATCTGCTGTGCCAGAAGCACCGGATCAAGCGGTTCGCGCTGGGTTTGCCCGTCGGACACGCTGAGGAAATCATCACCGCGCACCCATTCAGCAGAGAGATAGCAGCTTAGGGTCGTGTCGGTATAGCCGCAGTCTAAGCCTTCAGTATTCATTAGGCGGGTCGTTTCTGCGTCGCACTCCCACTCAGCGGTACAAAGAATTTCCGGGTATGCTTCTCGCACCAGGGCGATCGACTCCTTACCCCATTCCACTAGCGTTTCAACAGGAATTGACTCACCCAAATCCGGGTAAGACTGACCCGAAGGCGGTGAGAGTTCGATCGTCTCTGGTTCATTCAGTTCGCTGAGGGCAAGGGCACGATCGACCAGAGCTTGAGGCTCAACCGCACCATAAGCAACCGCTAAGCCCGGACAGCCGTTGCGCCAGAGTCGAAGGGCAACGCCTTCAGACTGGGAGCTTTCAAGCTGTTTTAGCCGATTCGCCTCAAAAAAGACCGGACGTGAGAGCGAATGTGACTCAAACACCTCTGCGGCTTCTGCGCCCGATCGCTTTGCAAGTTGCAGCAGTTGCTCTGCCCGTAATTCCGAGGGGGAATGGTCAGATCCCATAGTTCTTGTGATTGGAGAAAAGGTCAATGAGGGAGAACAGAGACGTTTTGCTTCTTCCCTATCTTCCGGGATTGGGGGACATTAGGCTAGCTTCACTTCCTGGAGCAGCCAGAAGCCTGCGAACGCTTCGGTTTGGGTGGGCGACTGCACCGCAATAAAATGTACGCCGTTCGCCTCTTGTTTAGCAGCTTCAAACTCTTTTGCTTCAGATTGCAGCGCAGGTTTCGGCAGCGAAGCCAAAACCCAGGAGTCAAGCCCGCCCGTTTCCAGCAAGAGCTGAGCAGGCGATTCGCTTTTGTAACGAACAAAGGCAAGCTCTAAGCCCGACATCCAGGCGGCAAGGGGCAGGGCACGCGAGGAATAAATGATTATTCCAGGAATCGGCTGGTCGGGCGCGATGTCAAACAGACTCAGTGGAAAAGATTCGCTAAAGCCAATTTCCCATTCCGGCATTTCCAAAAAGGCAGCCGCCTCCAGCGTGACAGATGCCCATCGATCGCCCACGAGCGCATCCGGCAAAGGCTGGGCTTGGGACGTAGGCATGGCAACCGAGGGATTGTTACTCGCCTGATAATTCGGCAGGGTGGGGTAATAGTCCTGCATTCGTGATTGAATCCACTGCGGCAAAACGAGCGTACGCCGACTGGAGTAAGCCGGAATTCCGGCTTCTTCGCAGGCTTTGGTGATCATGTTGCTCATTTGTCGCCGGAAAAAGCGGATTTTATCCGGGGGCTGGCTTGCCTTTTCGATCGCCCGATCG
Source organism: Leptolyngbya sp. GB1-A1 (assembly GCF_039962475.1). Classification (NCBI taxonomy): domain Bacteria; kingdom Bacillati; phylum Cyanobacteriota; class Cyanophyceae; order Leptolyngbyales; family Leptolyngbyaceae; genus Leptolyngbya; species Leptolyngbya sp. GB1-A1. Next base: position 131,941 of record NZ_JAMPLI010000005.1, read on the forward strand.
ATTGCTTCTCGCAGCCAAACCGAGTTGACTTGAGCGTTCGGGCAAAACTCGGCATAGCGAAACAGCGAATCTGGCTGTCGCTGAATGTCCATTGGACTTTCGCAAATCAGCACTTCCCAGAGTTTTTTTTGGTTCTCGTCCAGCACGGGGCGCGAGTAGAAATCTAGCTCCCAAACAGTTGTCATTGTTCGATGATCGGTGTCCGATGATGGGTGGCAGCGATCTCCATCATAGGGGGCGAGGGGGACGGGTGGATGAGGAGGTAGGGAGATAGGTGGATGAGGAGGTAGGTGAGGCGGAATTGGGGGGTATCCAGGGATTTTGTTGCGCTTGGGCGATTTGCTGCATGGTGGCTTCGACGCCGGATTGGGTGATTTGGACGAAGCTGGGGGTAAAGAGGAAGATGTGAGTGCTGAGCTGTTGCTGATGTCCGTCGATCGCAAATGCCCCGCCTGCCACATAGTCCGCGCAGCGTTGCGCCTGAACAGGGTCGAGTGATCCCAGGTTTAAAACGACCGATTTGCGTTCGCGCAGTGCCAGAACCGCCTGAGCAGCTTCTTCAAACGATCGCGGCTGCATAAGCGTGACTTCCATCAGCACACCGGGCATACCCACGACTTTTCCCGACGCAGACCGCTGCATAGGCGATCGGCCGTCGTTTGGCGGTTCGCCTTCGATTAGTTCGCCATCTTCGTCATACTCGTCGTACTCGTCGTAGCCCTCGCCTAACCCGATCACATCCCGCAACCGTTGGAAAAGATTCATGACCGTTCTGTCCTTAGACCAGATCGCTTGTTCTTATTGTAGTGCGATGTTGGCGATCGGATACCAATTTTGGACGCTAGATGTTGATTTTTCGTCTTAAAAGAATGCTTTATCGGTCAGGGTTCTTCCCCGACTGCCCCTTGCCTTCTAATCTTGCCTTCTAATGCTAAGAGGAACCTGGCTCGCTTGAGGGAACTCAAAGTTCCCCAGATTTGAGGAATTGAGGGGCTATATTGCCCCTTTCATCCTCTATTTAGGAAGCAATGTAGCCCCTTTTATCGCTTTCAAACCAGGGTCTCAAACCATTCCTACTCCTGACTCACCAACAGCGCAACCGGGAAATGAGTCAGTACTTCCTTAATCCAGATCGTTTCCTCGCTGGAGATTTCCCGTCCCGTAATCACATCGCGCCATAGCGAAGACGATCCGGGGGGTTGCAGCAGGCGAGTTTCGTGCCAGACCTGTTCGCCGATCGGGTATTCGCCTTCTTTCACGATCGCTGTCGGAAAGCGGGGCGCAATGACGATCGCCTTGGTGTCACCCAACTCGCGCATAAAGGCAGTCAAATGCGCCTTCAGGCTGCCCACTACAGCGATTTTTTCGTAGCTGCCGCGCTGAAACAGGTCGGCAAGGGCGTGACGCGCTTTGAGTACCTGGTGAATCAGGAAGAGTTTGATCCGTCCGTCGTCAGGCGACTTCAGCAGTTGATTAATGCAGCCGAAAATGTCGGTGTCGATCTGCTGCTTCAGGTCTCTGAGGAAATGGAACCGCTTTTCGTAATCCACCGGACGGCGGTTATCGGGATCGACCAGGCTCAAATCCCATAGCTCTGTGCCCTGGTAGAAATCGGGTACGCCCGGAGCGGTCATCTTCAGCAGCGTTTGAGACAGCGAATTACAAATGCCGTAGTGCTGAAGCTTGCGCTGGAAAGGGCGGAATTCTTGCAGGAACAGATTGTCGTCGGTGTTCTTCAAAATGCGATCGACAAACTGCGTATAGGCAGCCTCGTAGTCGCTGTCGGGCAGTTGCCAGGACGAGTGAACTTTCGATTCGCGACAGGCTTTGATCACGTATTCTTTAACGCGATCGATAAACGTATCGTGTTCGGCAGCATCAAACGGATAAGCTCCCAGCAACGTTTGATACAGGAAATATTCGTCGTTGTGAGCAGGAGCATCCAAGCCGTCTACGGTGTCTTTGAGCGGTGCATTAATGGCATGCCAGTTTTTCAGATGGTGTTCCCATTCCTGCGGCAGTTCCGACAGCACGTTGAGTCGGGCACGTACATCTTCGCCCCGCTTGGTGTCGTGGGTCGCTGTTTCACTGATGGCATGGGGCCACTGGGCAGCTCGATTCTGGTTGTAGGCGTGAAAGTCTTCGATCGAGATGCCAAACTGAGAAATGCTCGAACCCACTTCATTCAGAGAAACCAGGCGATTGTAGGCGTACATTGCCGTGTCTTCAACACCTTTCGCCATCAGCGGTCCCGTAAACTGCTGCATTCGCATAATGAAATGGAGCCAGAGTTTTTTGTCTTCCTCTGGCAGTTTTTCGTCAAATTCCAGCAGCAGGAACTTTTCGATAAACGACACCTCATTGTCGAAGTTGGGAATCTTCTCTTTTGCCTTCTCAATGACCTGCCGCAGGCATTCCTGATCAGGTTTCCGAAATCCTTCGGAGCTGACATAGGTGCGATAAATCGGGAACATGGCCAGCACTTCCACCAGTGCCCGCTTCAAACCATACATAGTGAAGTCACTGGTGTAGCGATAGCGTTCCGAAAGCTGTTTCAGCAAAATTGCCAGGTTATCAATATCGCCTGCTAGATGTTTGCCGATGATCAGGCGTTTCTTTTCGTCAATCAGTTCCTCGCTGGATATTGCTCGACCGATAAAGTTTTGATAGATAGCATCAAATTCGGTTTCGCTGGACTGTTGACAGAATAAGCAGTTTATCTTGCTCATAAAGTCATAGCCTGTCGTTCCCTGAACTGCCCAATTAAGCGGTAGCTCTTCATGAGGTTCCAGGATCTTCTCAACGACGAGATACACATCCGGGGCTTGTTCTCGCAAACGAGCAATATATTGTGCCGGATGATACAAACCGTCAATGTGATCAATTCTCAAGCCTGTAAATTTGCCTTCTTCAACAAGCTGAAAAATAAAGGAATGGGTCGTGTCAAAAACGCGCTCTTCCTCAACCCGCATTGCGATCAAATCGTTCACCGTGAAGAATCGCCGATAGTTTAGCTCTTCGTTTCCAACCTTCCAATAAGAAAGGCGGAAAAACTGTTCTGATAGCAGGTTGTCCAGCAAGTTAAAGCTTGCAGAATTGCCAGCTTCACCATTGAAAGTTTGAATGTTTTCTTCAATAAATGCTTTGATTTCAGGGCTATCATTCCACAATTCCCAAAGCATTCGCTTAATAAAGGTGATCTGGTCATAGCGTTCTCGCCGCTCTGTTTCTGATGGAATGTAGCGCAGCATATACAGAACGCCCAGCAGCTTCACAAAACTCGGATCATTGCGTCCTAACTTCTCGCGAATCTGCGATAGATTGTGCATCAGCACGTGGCTATACGACTCGATCCGAATCGGGAAACTGAGCGCGTAGTAATTAATCGAAATGCCTTGTTCGTTGTATTTAAGCTGAAGTTCACCGCTTTCTAAACAGTCGCCGTAAAACTTACCTAAAAAGGGCGCCAGTACCTTTCCCTTTAGCCCTTCGTAAGGATGATTCCAGTCGATGTCAAAATAGTCGTGATATTGGGAGTCAGGACCGTTCTCCAGCACATCTACCAGGATGTAATTTTGGCTGTCGAACGCCATGTGGTTGGGCACAATGTCCTGCAGCCAACCCATATCCCGGGGCTTGAGTTCCTCAAGGAGTGCGTTAAAGGCTTCTTCCCCCCCTAACTCTGGGCTGATTTGTTTAGGGTTGACGGTATCATAACCGTGGGTGCTGCCCTGACGCGCTGTTAAAACGGGTGAGGCATAAATATCTGAAATGCCCAGTTCTGCCAGGTAAGAGACGATCGCCTGAGCGTGAGCAAACCTGAAGTCCGGGGTGAACTGAAGCCGATAAGTCGCTAAGGGAATTCGCATCATAGGGGGGCTAAAGGCTTTTAATTCAGAGACCAGTGAAAACTGCTGTTTGGTTTTTATGTAAACAATGATCGGCGACCAATATATGGGCAACCCATGTATAGTCAACCAATGCGCTCATATCCGGGGTGCGACGGCAATTTGCTTTTCAGGTATGAGTATATTGCCACACTTATTCTGAAAAGAGGAGTCCTGTAAGGTAGATTCCAGCCTGAGGAAATTCTTCCAACAGAACAGGCAAACGCTCGATCGCCTTGCCGGGAACGGTTGACAGCTCAAAACGCTATTTGCTATACACTACAACGCTTTCTGCATTCAGCTGAAACGTCTGTGGCTGTGCTGCATTGACAGTGACGGTTTCGGCAGAGGTTGATCCACTTCCATTCCAAGCGGCATCGCTGGAATCAAGCAGCTTTTTCCAGTTGCCGTCCGCTAAAGTGAGGCTGAGATCCACAGGCTTCGCGTGGAAGTTAAATAAACAAACCACTTCCTGATCCTGATACCAGCGACGCAGCGTAAGCACCTGTTCGTCATCCAGCACGGCAACCTCCATACAGTTCCGGTCTTTATACGTCAGTGCTGGAATTTCTCGCCGCATGCGAATGAGGGTTTGGTAGAACTGCCAGAGGGTTTTGTGCTTGCCTTCATGCCGCTTTTCCCAGTTCAGCTTCGATCGCATAAACGTTTCTTCCGACTGCGGATCGGGAGCTTCGCCTTCTGCATGAAACGCAGCAAACTCTTCTTTGCGACCCTTTTGCACCGCTGCCACCAAATCGGGATCGCCGTGGCTAACAAAATACTGGAACGGAGCTTCCTCGCCGTACTCTTCGCCCATAAACAGCATCGGAAGAAAGGGAGACAGCAGCATCGCCGCCGCCGCCAGTTTCAGCGCGTCAAACGACACGATTTCAGTAAGTCGATCGCCCAGCATTCGGTTGCCGACCTGATCGTGATTTTGAGTGCAAATCACAAACTGACTGGGAGGGCAGTCGCTTGCTGTATTGCCGTGATGTCGTTTGCGGCTGGGCGCATAGCTCCAGGCATAAACAAAGCTATCCCGGTAGGCTCTGGCAAGCTTGTCGAGGTCGCCGTAGTCGGCATAATAGCCATGGCTTTCTTTAGTAAGAATTGTTCGCAGCGAATGGTGAAAATCGTCGCACCACTGCGCATGAACGCCATAGCCGCCTGCTTCCGGCGATCGAATAATGCGCGGATCGTTGAGGTCGCTTTCGGCAATTAAATATTTTCTGCATCCGGTTTCAGCCGCAATCTGATCAGCTGCTTCTGCCATTTCTTGCAAAATGTGCTTTGCGCCAAAATCGTAAATCGCGTGAACCGCGTCCAACCGCAGCGCGTCCAGGTGATAATCTTGCAGCCAGTAGCGCACGTTCTCGACAAAATAATTCCGCACTTCGTCGCTGTAGGCATCGTCAAAGTTCATTGCGCTGCCCCAGGGCGTCCGGTAGCGATCGGTAAAGTAGGGCGCAAACTGGCTGAAATAATTGCCTTCCGGTCCCATGTGGTTATACACCACGTCCAGCACCACCGCCATGCCCTGCTGATGACAGGCGTTCACCAATCGCTTTAAGCCTTCCACGCCGCCGTAGGACTGCTGCACCCCGTAGGGATATACCCCGTCATAGCCCCAGTTGCGATCGCCCGGAAACTGAGCAATGGGCATAATCTCGATCGCATTGATCCCCAGCTCCAGCAATTCGGGAATGCGGGGAATGATCGCATCAAAGGTTCCTTCGGCTGTGAACGTGCCGACATGAAGTTCGTAAATCACCAGATCTTCAAGCGGAACCCCTTGCCACTGCTCATCGCTCCAGGTGAACTTGCCCTGGTCAACCACTTCAGAAGCCCCATGAACACCCTGCGGCTGCGATTGCGATGCGGGATCGGGGCGATCGACCTCGTTATTGAGTCGATAGAAATATAGCGTGCCGGGTTCGGCAGCAATCGTGGTCTGCCAGTAGCCCTGTTCGCTGCGCTGAAGCGGAATGAGCTTGTCTTCGGGCGACACGAGATGAAGATCGACCTGCTGGCTGAGCGGCGACCAGACAGTAAATTGACACTGACCGTTACCAAGATAGCGGGATCCGATTTGCATGGCGGCGTTTGTGAAGTTCAGAATGCGGGCGAGAAAAAGCGGATTATCAAACAAATCCTTTATTTTTCTACACATTTCGGCAGGGATTCACATCACCCCTGAGAACTATCCCGTTAGAACCTCCCCGCCCTGATAGGGGGTTTGCTGGATTTGCCGCTCCCCCCGCTCCTAAACAACCGCGATGTCCACCTACCGTTCGAGCGATCACGCCATGCCCAAACACTTCAGCAGCACGATCGATCGCTCTGCGACTGTAATTGGCTTGTCATCGGTGTATTGATGCGAAGCAGTTCCCCCTTCATGGCAATCACCATCTTCGATCATGCGCGGTTGCGTGGTGTCGATCAGCGTCAGCCATGCCCATTTATTCAGTCCAGCCGGCAAGAAGAAGTCCAGCGGCTCGTAGTGGGCGTTAAACAGCATCAGGAAGCTGTCATCCACAATGCGTTCACCGTATGCACCGGGGGTGAGAATTTCCTGACCGTTGAGGAAAATGCCGATCGCCTTGGCAAAGCCATCGTGCCACTGCTCTTCGGTCATGCGTTTGCCGTCTGGGTTGAACCAGGCAATATCGTTTACGCCAGACCCGCGAATTGCCCGTCCCTGAAACCACTTACGCCGCCGAAAAATGGGATGATTGCGCCGGAAGTGAATCAGCTCGCGGGTAAAGTTTAGCAGTTGGTCGTTGTCCTCCTGCAAATCCCAGTGCAGCCAGGAAAGCTCATTGTCCTGACAGTAGGCGTTGTTGTTGCCTTTTTGCGATCGACCCATTTCATCGCCGCTCACCAGCATGGGAATGCCCTGGGATAGCATCAGCGTGACGAGAAAATTGCGCTGCTGTTTTTGGCGCAGAGCTAGAATATCGGTGTCGTCGGTGTCGCCCTCTGCGCCGCAGTTCCACGATCGGTTATGGCTTTCGCCGTCTCGGTTTTCTTCCCCGTTCGCTTCGTTGTGCTTTTCGTTGTAGCTCACCAGATCGTGCAGCGTGAATCCATCATGCGCTGTGATGAAGTTAATGCTTGCACTGGGGTTGCGTCCGTTGCTTTGGTACAGATCTGAACTGCCCGTAAACCGATAGGCAAACTCCGCCAGACGGCTATCCTCGCCCCGCCAGAAGTCGCGTACCGTATCACGATATTTGCCGTTCCACTCCGACCACAACAGCGGAAACTCTCCGACCTGATAGCCGCCCTCGCCCACATCCCACGGCTCAGCAATCAGCTTTACATCCGCCAGGATTGGGTCTTGGTGAATAATGTCGAAGAAAGACGCCAGGCGATCGACCGCATACAGTTCGCGGGCAAGAGCAGAAGCCAGGTCAAACCGAAAGCCGTCTACGTGCATCTCCAGCACCCAGTAGCGCAGGCTGTCCATAATCAGCTTCAGTACCTGGGGATGGCGCACGTTCAGCGAGTTGCCGCAGCCGGTGAAGTCCATGTAATAGCGGGGCATTCCTTCCACCAAACGGTAGTATGATGCGTTGTCAATGCCGCGCAGCGACAGGGTTGGGCCCATCTGGTTGCCTTCGCCCGTGTGGTTGTACACCACGTCCAGAATCACCTCAATTCCGGCGCGATGCAGTGCCTTCACCATTTGCTTGAATTCCGTCACCTGCTGTCCCTGCTTGCCGCTAGCACTATAGCCTGCATAGGGAGCCAGGTAGTTGATCGAGTCATAGCCCCAATAATTGCGCAAGCCCTTGCCCGCCAAATGCCCTGGACAAGCCAGAAAATGATGCACGGGCATGAGTTCGACTGCGGTCACTCCCAACGATTGCAAATGCGAAATGGCAGCCGGATGCCCTAACCCTGCATAGCTTCCCCGCAGTTCAGGCGGAATCTCGGGATGCAGCTTGGTAAAGCCCCGTACATGAACCTCGTAAACGATCGTCTCATGGCGCGGTGTTTGCAGCAGATCATCGCCTTCCCAGTCAAAATACTCATCAATTACGATGCTCTTGGGAACTAGATGGGCATCGTCTAATTCTGAGTAAGAGAGATCTTCTGCTTCATCGCCCCAGCGATAGCCAAAAATTTCTTCCCCAAACCGAATATCGCCGTCCACGGCTTTGGCATAGGGGTCAATTAGCAGCTTAGCTGGGTTAAAGCGGTGTCCTTCCTGCGGGGCAAAGGGACCATGTACCCGAAATCCATATCGCTGTCCGGGACCGATCGACGGCACATACCCATGCCAGACAAAGTTGCTGACTTCGGTAAGTTTTAGGCGGGTTTCGCGTCCTTTCTTGTCGAACAGGCAGAGTTCTACTCCAGTGGCGTGTTCTGAAAACAGAGCAAAGTTGGTGCCCTTGCCGTCCCAGGTGGCTCCCAGGGGATAGGGCTTACCGGGCCAGACTGATAGGTACATAGCGAATGTAGATGTTTTGGATCTTTAAAGTAGCGAAACCGCTGATTTTAGACCAGGGGCAATTGACCAGCAGAAGCCGGAGCAAACTGAAGCGATCGCAGCTTGCTCCCACTGCATCAGACTTTCAGACCAATTGCTGGCAGTCAAGTCTTTTATTAGTTTTCATGATGAGGCGAAAAATTAGAGTCTATCCTGAGAAGGAGTTAATCAGAAATCTTTGTCTTCCTCATTTTTGCCCTGTCTCATGAGAGCCACGATCGAGTATTGCGCGAAACCGTACACAGCGCTGCGATTGGGTTGGATATTGCATCGTCCCCTAAATCTCCCAATGCTGGGGGACTTTGAGGATTCGTTCCCCCCAACTTTGGGGGGCTAGGGGGGCGAATCATACTCAAATTCAGCAACGCCAAAATATGCTGGCACGCTATGTTGGTACGCTGCTTCAGTCATGCCTATGGCATTATCCACAATTACAATTTGCACCTAGTTTGGCTCTACTCTTGAAGTCGAAATCGTAAATATATCCCGAACTGTTGCAACGTTTATCCGTTGGCGATACCGCCCAAAGATTGAGCTAACAAATTAGTCATTTCTTCTACGGGCAAAGGCTTAGAGAATAAATATCCCTGGCCCATCTGGCAGCCTAACAATTTTAGTTGGGTCAGTTGCTCGGTTGTTTCAATGCCTTCTGCAATCAATCTCATGTCCATTGTTTTAGCAACTTGAACGATCGCAGTCACTAAACTCAAGCTACTTTCTTCATGAAGCCGTTGAATGAAAGAACGATCGACTTTGAGATGATCCAGGGGGAAGGAGTGAAGATAGCTGAGCGATGAATAACCCGTACCAAAATCATCGATGCTGAGCCGAATATGTCGATCGCGGAGATCGCGGATTACGCTGGTAGCAAAGTTATTGCTTTGCATAATTACCGTTTCTGTAATTTCTAAGTTTAAGCACTGAGGATCAAGCTGAGTTTTGGCTAAAACCTCATCAATCTGTTTGACATAGTTTTCCTGGGCGAGCTGGTGAGCAGATACATTCACACTGACAGAAAAAGATGAGTGAGCAAACCGCTGCTGTTGCCAGGCATAAAGCTGTTGGCAAGCTGCTTCTAATACCCAGTGTCCCAGCTTCAGAATCAGTCCTGTTTCTTCTGCGATCGGAATAAATTGGTTGGGCGGAGTTAATCCAGCTTCAGGGTGATACCATCGAACTAACGCCTCAACACCGACGATCGCCCCGGTTGCTAATTCCACGATGGGCTGATAATGCAAAACAAATTCTTCATTGAGAATGGCTTTGCGGAGATCGGTTTCAAGCTGAATTCGGTGACAAATTTGTTGATACATTAATGGATTAAAAATTTGATACTGATCCTTACCCAAGGATTTAGCTTGATACATTGCAATATCTGCATCTCGTAGCAGTTCTTCAGGATTGCGGTAAGCTAAACAATCTAAAACAATCCCGATGCTGAAAGAAATAAAAAACTCTCGTTCTCTCAAACTAAAAGGAGCGGAGCAGCAATTAGAAATCCCTTGAGCAATTTCAATCGCGGTGTCTGCTTCGGCGGGATGGTTTAATAGAACCACAAATTCATCTCCTCCTAAGCGAAATAGGAGATCTTGCGATCGTAAAACGGACTGTAGCCGATGAGCAATTGCCATCAGCAATTCATCCCCTGCTGGATGTCCTAACGAATCATTAACAATCTTGAATCGATCGCAATCCAAATAAAACACAGCAAAGCGGTGGTGCGAGTTGCTAGGTTCCAGAAGGGTTTGAAGCCGCTTCATGAGCAAAGCGCGATTGGGCAACTGGGTTAAGGGATCTCGAAATGCCATATTGAGCAATTGAGCATTAGCAGCTTCCAGTTGTTGGGTACGCTCTTTGATTCGCTGCTCAAGCTGCACGTTTAACTGGTGAATCGTTTGCTGCGCTGCAACGATCGCAAGTTGATGCTGTACTCGCGCGAGAACTTCCTCCATGTGGAAGGGCTTAGTGATGTAGTCTGCCCCTCCAATTCGGAAAGCCTCTACTTTATCGGTAACATCATCGGCTGCACTTAAGAAAATCACCGGAATATGGGCTGTTTTGGGATCTGCTTTCAATCGCTGACACACTTCGTAGCCACTGATTTCTGGCATCCGAATATCCAATAACACTAAACTGGGCAGCGTTGTTGCGATCGCCGTCAGTGCCATTTTGCCGTTTGTTGCTTTCCGGGTTTCATAGCCACTAGAGTCTAGAATGGTTGAGAGAAGATGGATATTCTCCAAAACATCATCCACGATCAGAATATCAGCCTGAGTCAGCGGATTCAGGGATGATGGTTGAGGGAGAAAAGAATTCTCATTGCTCATGGGTCTGGCTAAATGCTCCCTTGATCGATGGTTGAGTTTTCAGGTTGAGTCAGGCTGGTTAACTGATCAAATTGGTATCGTTTCACCAAGTTCGTTAACGCTGCAACTAGCGTGGAATGCTCTGAGGGAATTTGAGCAATTAATGCCAGACTCTTCGTGTCATTTCCTTGAGCTGCTGCAAAGTGAAGCTGGGCAATCCAGTCCGGTGGCATCAGGGCAGCCAGGGTAGACGCATCAAGCGGGGACTTGTGGCCAGGAGAGCCAGACTGCGGAATTGCTGTTTTGGCAGTAGGCTTTGGGAGAAATGTAATGCCAATATGCTTGGAGAGCACTGCTTGTAATTCTTCGCACCGAAACGGTTTGCTGACAAAACTATCACAGCCCGCAGCAAGGGTCGCCTGTCTTTGTTCAGCAAAGGCACTGGCGGTAATGGCAATAATACAGGCGCGCTGTAAATTTGGTTGCTGTTGTTCTAGCTCCCGGATTCTTTGAGTGGCTTCATAACCGTTCACGATCGGCATATGAATATCCATTAAAATTACGTGAGGATGCCATTCTTGCCAAAGCGCAACGGCAGTTTGACCATTCTCAGCTTCTCGAATGTCGAATCCTAAATGACTCAGAATTTTCTTAAGGAGTAACCGATTTGTTGCGTTGTCTTCGACAATGAGAAGGCGATGATTGACTGCTCTCAAAGGAATATCAGCGGAGGGGGCAGCGGATATATCATCCGTTTCGGGGAAGCTAGAGGCATTTTGAGCTAAACCAACGAGAATCTCAAAGCTGAAGCAGCTCCCCTGGTCAACTTGGCTCTGCACTGTGATTTCCCCGCCCATCAACTGCACAAATCGCTGGCTAATTCGCAAACCTAAACCCGTTCCTTCCTGGGATTTGCGTCCCGATCGAGTTTGTTTAAAGGCCTGAAATAAATTGCCTAACTCATCGGCTGCAATGCCTGCTCCCGTATCTTCAATCTCAAAGCTCAGCTTAATAAAGTTTCCAAATTTACCTATAACTCGGTCAGGAGGGGCAAGAGCGTGAACTCGCAGGTTAATCCAGCCTTGCTCTGTAAACTTGACTGCATTTCCCAATAAATTAATCAAAATCTGACGCAGCTTATTTTTATCTGCTCGAATTTGTTGGGGAACATCAGTCGTCCAATCGAACCTGAGCTGTAAGCCTTTGGCCTCGGCTTTTAGCTGGAACATGGCTTGCAAGCTGTGGAGCAACTGGTACAGGTCAAATTCGGTTTCATCGAGCGTCACCTGCCCTGCTTCGATTTTTGAAACTTCCAGTACATCGTTGATTAGCCCCAATAAATGCTCCCCGCTTTGATTGACAATTTCGATCGATCGCCGCTGATCAAGGCTAAGGGATTCATCTCGCTGCATAAGCTGGGTAAAGCCCAGAATGGCATTGAGTGGCGTCCGAAGCTCATGACTCATATTTGCCAAAAACTCGCTTTTAGCCCGATTAGCCGCATCCGCAGCTTCTTTAGCCTGCTGTAGCTGTTTGGCTTGTTCCTGCGTTTGGGTTAACAATTCTGCCTGTTGAACCGCTACCCCTAACTGGTTGCTAATTTGAGTCATCATCTGAACTTCGGAGAGTTGCCATTCACGAGGTTCAGTATTGTGATAAGCCGCTAACAAGCCCCAAAGCTTATTACCAAAGAAAATAGGGACAATAGCGTAAGAGCGAGCCTGCAAAAACTCCAATAGCTGCAAGTAGCAAGTATCAAAACCTGCCTGATAGATATCTGTAACACAACAGTAATTTAACCGCTGGTGATACAGTTCCTCAGCGTTTTCCTGTAAATAGGTATCGCGAATAAGGACTTCTGCACCGTCCAGTTTCTTCACTATACAGCTAGGTTGCTCAAGGGTTGCAGGGGTCAATTCCTGCTGATAGTCTTCGATTGCAATAATTGTATTCCACCCTTCCTCCACGGATTCAGCCACAACCTGCCCAGTCCAATCGGGCTGAAAACGATAAATTAGAGTGCGATCGCAGCGAACTGCTCGACGAAGTTCCTTGGTTGTAGCGTCAAAAATTGCTTTTAAGTCTAGACTCTGCCGCATTTGCTGAATTACGCAGGCAGTCGTTCGCTCTCGCTCTGCAATCCGCTGAAGTTTTGCTTCAACCGCAATCCGTTCCTGAATTTCGATTTCTAGAGCCTGGTTAGCTTGAACGAATTCGGCTGTACGAGATTCAACCCGAAACTCCAATTCTTCATAGGCCTGACGTTTTTCCTCCTCAGCCCATTTACGTTCAAGTTCGGTAGCAGCCCGAGCAGCAAATACACTGAGCAAGGCTTCAGTGCAGTCATCTAGCTTCATAGGTTTAACATCCAGGATACAGAGCGTTCCGATGACTGCTTGGTTGGCATCTAGCAGGGGAATTCCCGCATAACTATCAAGTGGACTGTCTGCTGGAAGAAAATTATTATCAGGGAAAAGCTGCTTTAGCCTACCGCCGTAGCTACAGAGTTGTTTACCTTGCACCACTTGTTCACAGGCAGTTCCCGATAGGTGAAATTGGGTATTTGCGATCAAGCGGTCGTCCGACCAAAAAGAAAGGGTTTGCAGGGTCGCAGGAGAACTCTTGACTTTCTCTGAAACCACAACGCAAGGAACATTGAGAGCAGAAGCTAAGTTTTTTACCAGTGCCGGGAAAAAGTCTTGCCCTGTGACCGAAGCAGTCCCGGCTACGATGGTTCGCAGTGTTTCTTCCGCCCGCTGTCGTTCCATCACCTGTTTCTCGAGTTCCTGGTTTAAGCGTTCTAACTGCTTTGGGGTTCGCAACGTCAGGAATTGAGGCAGTAACTCAACTAGTTGTAATGCTGTGTAGCAAGACACCACAGCCGTAATTGCTCGCACTGCACTAGATAGCCAGTAGGCAGGATGCCAAAGCGTCCAGATATCGAGAAGATGCCCGGTTCCACAAAGGACAATGGAGGCCCCAAACAGTAACAATACTGGCGAGAACGGGATATCCTTCCGTCTCCATACAAAGCAGACCAACATCAGGGGAATCGAAAAATAGGCAATTGCAATTAATGCATCGCTACTGGCATGCAGCCAAACCAAAGGAGCCTGCCAGAGATAGCAGTGTCCATGCGGAATGTAATAACTGGGGGATACAAGATTCCGGATGAGGTCGAACATTATTCAGAATCTAGAGATGTTCCTAATGTTCCCTTATCACCTGGTGAGTCTGCAATGAGGTTGGAAGGTATTATTTCCTTCACCCTGAAGTAGGAATCTTAATTTCTTCTGATCGATTCGCGGTGATTTACTCGGGTAATCTCGCTATTGATTCCGCTGAAATGATTAGGCTTTATCAGCAATAATTTATCAGCAATAAAACAAATGAGTAATAAATAGGATGAGTGGACCAGGGAGAGAAGTAGTTTCAATCCTGCTGCAATCAGGCAATCGCAGGCTGATGATGGCTGAATCGAAAGTTGTGCAATCCAAAAGCAACCTTCAGGACGGCATCGGCCAAGCAAGGGAATTAGAACGGATTTAGGAGCTTTAAGCTCCCCTCTAGCTCCCCTTCAAAAGGGGCGAAGTTGATCAACAAAAACTCCCAAACCGAAGCCTGGGAGTCTTGTATCAATTCAGCACGATTCGTTCAGTATTCGATCGCCCGCCGAATAACTTTGTTTGCAGTAACTTTGTTCGCAGTTATGATGCTTCAGCCGCAGCCGGAGGGGTCAGCCGACCGATCGCTTGCTTCACCAGGGTTTGCAGGAATGCCGATCGCTGGTTTGCCTGGAAGACCGATTGCAGTTTTTGCATCAGGCGATCGGGCTTGAACGCAGATTCAGCTTGCGGAAGATAGCTTTGTTCCTCGAAGTATTCGGTCAGGCTCAAGCCTGCGACCCGTGTGAGATAAGCTGCGCTCACCCCCTGGAGCATTCCACCTGCCACATAGGTAAGTGCGTGAGTTTTCAGCAGAGGCGAAATTGCCTGGCTTGCGACTTCGACTAAGCCTAGCTTCACCATTTGGCTTGCCAGGGTTCCGGTCATCGTCTTCGCCTGCTCCAGCGAGAATTTTTGCTGATAGATTGCGCCTAAATCCATCACCATTTGAGCATTGATCGTGGCGGTTGCCAGCAGGTCAAGACTTGAGACCGGGTTCGCAAAGGTTGCTGCTGCCGCAATCCACTGATATTGCTCGATAATGGGCAGGGCACGATCGCGCCGCACCTGATTCAGCTCGGTTTGGATCGATCGCTGGAGAGCCTGCGCCTGCCGCACGACGGTGGCATAAACAAGCTGCTGCTTCTCGCTGGTAAGAATGTGCTGAATCCGGGTCTGAAGGGCAGCAACTTCGGGTTCTGGATGCTCCAGTCGCTCTTGCATTGAGCCATCTGCCTGCACCTGACGCACCTTTACCGGAGCGGGCTTTGCCGAGACTGCGATCACATCTTCGGCTGCCAGAATGCCCGCCACGCGATCGCGCAACTGCTGCAAAATTACGGGGCGATCGTCTGACAAATACTGATCCTGCTTATTGAAGACCAGCAGCACGCGATGCCGCTGAGCTAGCAGCGTTTGGATGGTTTGAAACTCAGAGTCGGTCAGGTCGCCTGTAGTAAGAAACAGAATCAGATCAGCTCCGGTCACTTCCTCGGTATGAGCTTGTGGCGTTTCACAACTGCCTGCAATGTCCTGCGGCTGCTCAATTCCCCCCTGCCGGAAAAGCTGGGAGAGGGTTGTTTTCCCCGTAGCGCGTCCGCCCAGGAAAGACAGAGAAAGCTGCTGGCGATCGAGGCTTTGACTCAGGGTGCTGAGCTGTTCCTGAAAGCTAGTAATCGAAGGATGAATTTCGCTATTTTCTCCTCGCTCGGCAATAAGATGACTGATGCGCTGCTCGACAGCGGCAAGGGTTTTGTCAACCAGAGCGCGATCGGCAGGGGTGGTCGGCAGTTTCAGGCGATCGGTCAGAGATTTTGCCGTGCGCTGCTGAAGCCACCAGATTCCCGACCCCAGCGTGATTGCACCCCAAACGATCGTGCCGCCCCAATGAGACAAGCCAGCATCCAGACCGTTTAGCATGAGCGCGCCGCAGGTCAAGCCGAGTCCGCCCAGCAGAATCGGTCGCCGTAACAGAATCGAGGAGACAGGGGAATTCATAGGAAGTCCTGGCAAAAGAGAGGTCTGTTACTAAATTTACTAAATTTCTACTGGTTTGAGTTAGCAGCAGCGATCCAATAACCGAATTGATCAAGTACGGTATTCCTGCGGCGTTGTCCTGCTTGTCTATTTTTAATCCAATTTTAATCCAAAAAAATCCCTATCAGAAGAAATTAAGCGAAATCCTCCCCTGGTCAGACGCTTATAGCAAGCTGAACTGTTAACTATTCTGTAGGGTTTAATCGGATCAAGGATTAAATTGCAATGAAAGGAAGAAATTTTATTCACAAGCTGTTTCAGATTTAACTGCTGCTTCCTTAGAATTCTGTTTATCTAGATATTATTCGATCGAACTTCGATCGCTACTTTGTGAACCATTGTGTTGATTCCTTCTCGTATTATCCATAACACTTCAGATGCAAAAGATTGCGATCGGAATTCTCGGCTATAACGAGGAGTTTGGCATCGGGCGACTTCTGGACTCGCTGCGATCGCAGACGTTGATTCAGCAGGAGTACAGCATTTCCATTACTGTCGTGTCCAATGGTTCAACCGATCGCATGGCTGCGATTGCCAGAGAAGCTCTGCGGGAATTTGCCCCGTTTGGAATTCAAGCTCAGGTGATTGAACTTCCGATTGCTGATAAGTGCAATGCCTGGAATCACTTTGTGCATCATGCCACAGAGCCAGCAGACTATTACATTTTGCTTGATGCGGATGTCGTTTTCATCACCCCAACTGGACTCAGCGAATTAATTGATACCTTGAAGCACAATCAAAATGCTCGCCTTTGTGCAGGTAAAGTAATGGATCACAACGGCAATGTTGTCGTGCGGAAGCTGGACGGCAAATGCTACGCTGCACAGGGAGAAATCCTGCGGCAAATCGTGATCCCGGAAGGGATTGTAATGGATGACGCCTACGTTTTAGTCACAGCCGTCACCCATTGGTACGAGATTGACGTTGAGACGGGCATGCAAAAAGGCTATCTTGCCCGCGTGCAAAACCCGACCGTACAATCTGGCTCCACCCCCCGCGATCGGAACCTGACTTACTGGCTAGCTTGCCGCAAACGCACGATCATCGGCGGCTATGTGCAGGAACAGATCGACTTTTGCATGAGAACGCTGTTCGGTGGCGGCGATTCTGCCAAACAGATTGTGATGCAGCTTTTCCAGACCAATCCTCACTGGTTTTCAGAGTTTCTCAAACAGAAAGCCGATCGCCCCCCGTTTAAGCCTTCTGAGGTGGCGCGATCGGCTGGCTTAAAGAACATTATGCAGTTTAGCGTTTACTGCTATTGCTATTTGCTTTCCCTCAAAAGCGTTTGGAATCACGAGTTTGGACATCACGCCTGGAAGCTCAAGAGTCGATATTGGTAATCGGGTCGTCTGTTATGCCAGCAGTTCCCCGGTTTCCTGCAACTGGTGCAAGCGGTGATAAATGCCGCCCTGATTTAGAAGCTCTGTATGACTGCCCACTTCCACAATGCGACCCTGATCCAGCACTACGATTTGGTCTGCTTCGCGCACCGTGCTGAGCCGATGGGCAATGATGATCGTCGTTCGGGTTCCCAAAATCGATCGCATTGCCAACTGAATCGATCGCTCTGATTCGTAGTCCAGGCTAGAGGTTGCCTCATCAAACACCAGCACATCCGGGTGCATCAGCAATGCTCTGGCGATGCCCAAACGCTGACGCTGGCCGCCCGATAGGCGCACCCCCCGTTCGCCGACGATTGTGCGATAGCCCTGGGGCAGTACCCGCACAAACTCATCGACTCTGGCAATCTGACAGGCTTCTTCGACTTCTGCAAACGTCGCCTTCGGATTGCCGTAGGTCAGGTTGTCGAGCAGTGTCCCGTTAAACACATCCACTTCCTGATGGACGATCGCCAGTCTGCGCCGATAGCCTGTAACATCGAGCTGTCGGGTATCCTGCCCGTCGATCAAAATGCGTCCCTGCTGCGGATCAAAGTAGCGAAACAGCAGTTTCACCAGCGTTGATTTGCCAGAACCCGATCGCCCCACTAAAGCAATCGTTTGTTTCGGTTCGATCAGCAGGCTGATGTCTTGCAGCACTGGACGATCGGCTGCGTAGCCAAAGGACACGTGATCGAAATGCACCTTCCCCGTAAACTCATAATGTTTAACGGCTGCGGGCTGTTCCAGTTCAACTGTGTCCTGACCGTCGGGCAACTGCATAAACTCGTGGTAGCGCAGCATCGAGGAATAGCGGCGGGCAAAGACTTCGGCTAATCCGCTAATCGGTTCCAGTTCGGCATACGCCATGCTGGAAATGGTTAACGTTGTCACGAAATGACCCAGCGAAATCTCGCCGCGCACCGTTGCCCACAGCGTTAGTGCCAGAATCAGGAATACGCAAATCTGAATCACAAATCGCTGCCAGGTAAACAGCGTCACATAGCCCCGATGAACTCGGTTGATCACCACATTGAGTTCGCGATCGAATCGCTGTCTTTGCCGCTTTAGCTCCGCCGCCTCGGTTGCAAATGCCTTTACTGTTTTTATGTTGGTGATAATTTCCGAGGTACGACTCTCGGTGTTTTCCATATAGCGATCGAGGCTTTCTTCTTTGCGAATCAAGTGTTTTAAGCCCCTGAGCGTAAAGGCAAGAATGAAGATAAAAGACGCTAGAAACAGCAGCGCGATCCGCCATTCGATCAGCAAAATCACGACAAAAATTCCCACAATTCGAAATAGTTTGGGAACCAGTTCTCCGGCAATTTCAGGATATGTCCAGGTATGGTTTGATAATCCTCGTGCGACCCGTCCGGCAATACGACCCGGATTGTTTTCGTCATAAAACTCGATCGGTAATTTGAGAATTTTTGCCACCGATCGAATCGAATGATCGCGTCGTGCCCGCAGGGGAATCTCCCAGTGATACCAGTGACTAATCCAGGGCTGAATCGGCGCCCGTACGACCGTTACTAGAAAGATCAGTCCTAACAGCACCGCAAGGGTAAGCCCGCGACTCGCCGGAATTCCAGTCGTTGCCGCCAATCCTCCAAGCAACTGCTGCAAGATGTTATCGATCGGTTGACCCGATAGCACGTTGAGTGTTTGTCCGATCGCATAAGGCACAGCCAGATCAAGAATTTCAAACAAACTGCTTGTGGCAATGCTGAAGATAACCGCAGACCAATACGGTCGAAAATAATGTGCTAAATCGCGAAAGTTAGCCATAGGAAAATGCGGTAGAGCAAATTGAAGTGAATGAATAAAATCAGCAAAGGATTAGCGGAAAAGTGTTAGCCGAATTGGGGACAGCGAAACAATTCCTTTCCCTGGCAAGATGAGGGAATATTTGAAAAGTGTCTAATGTGCAGACGACTGATCGAGCGGTTTACCGCAGCAGAATGACGATCGATCGCTTTGACAATACAGATTGTAGCACGACTGTAGTATGCAAGCCACACAATCTCAATGAAATGGGCTCATCCGATTACTTAGAGCAAATTAAAGCATGCTGTTTAGCCTTGCCCTGACTTGAAGGCAAGACCCTTAACCTTTCTCAGAAAAAACGATGATTGTTCAGTCCATCTAGACAGGTCAATGGTTACCTGATCGATTTCACGGTTTCAGGCTGGTATCAGGCATTACTTTCTCTTCGATGGCTCTCCTCAATGGATCTGATGCGCGATAGGAATTGAAGCGATCGAAATAAAGATATGAAGATAAAACAAAAGGGCAAGCACCGCAGCACTGCCCCAGAAAATTCAAGAAGGAATGATTAATGCAAATATCAGTCAACGAATGATCACTTAACGAATAAGTTAGCCGATCGCATAGGCAGACTGAAGTGCCCAGATGATCAAAAAAGCGATCGAGCCGAGAATTAGCACAGCCGAGAGTGTGACCATTGGCGTGCTGTCTGCGCTTTGGAATTTCATGATTCCTCGATTTTGGTCGGTCATAGGGGGGTGATCCTTTGCAGTGAAACAATCATGCCTTCATGTTGAAGCAGCATGAAAGAGAGGTGCCACCTCCAGAAGGCAGGTTAATCGCTTATCAATATCATAATTTTAGCTAAACAAGGGAAACCTCCAGTTATCCAGGTCACACCATTAAAATTTCTTATTTGGTAAAGGTTCAGTCGCAATGCCTATTCTGATGTCAACCTTGCTGATCATCGCGATCGCTGGAGTCCTGGAGCTGGGACTGCGATCGTTCTTTGGTTTTGGTAAGCCGCTGCTGTACGTTGCCGACCCGCAAATTGGCTATCTGCTAGCTCCGAATCAAACCACTCGTCGGTTTGGTCATCGAATTGCAATCAATCAATACTCAATGCGAAGTTCACCGATCACCCCCCAACGAAATCAGGACACGCTGCGGATCTTGCTGTTAGGAGATTCGATCGCAAACGGGGCGTGGTGGACTGATCAAGACGAAACGATTTCTGCTCTGCTGCAAGCCCAGCTTCAGACACGATTATCAAAAAATCAAACCGTTCCATTGCTCCAAACCGAAAACCTTGAGCAAGTCGAAGTTTTGAATGCTTCTGCAAATTCCTGGTCGCCGCGCAATCAGTTGGCTTATCTAAAACGATTTGGCAGCTTTGAATCACAGGCGATCGTGCTGCTGATCAACACCGATGATTTGTTTGGCACGGTTCCTACTTCCGTACAGGTGGGGCGCGATCGCAACTATCCGGCTCAGACTCCGCCGTTTGCCCTAGCTGAGGTGATTCAGCGTTATGCCTTCAAGTCAAAGCCAATTCCTGAACTTGTCCAGCTTCAGCTGGCAGGAGGCGATCGGGTGGGAGAAAACCTGGCGGCAATTCAAGAAATTTACTCGATTGCGATACAGTCTAACGCTCAGTTTTTTCTGGTGATTACGCCGCTCCTGCGCGAACTCAAACCGCCCGGCTCGCGCGACTACGAGAAAACTGCCCGCGATCGTCTGCAAGCGTTTACTGAAACGCAAGGAATTCGATTTTTGGATGTTCTTCCCCGGTTTGCTGCCAATTCTCAGCCCGAAACGCTTTATCGCGATCACATTCATCTCAGCCCGATCGGGAATCAGCAGCTTGTGCAGTACATGATTCGATCGATGGTGGATTAACCCTGGGATCATTCCAGGCAGCGAGTCATCCTAGAAAGCAATCGTCGCGATCAGAATGGAATCGCCGCAGTTTTTCTCACACCTCTGGCGTTGCTTTCCAGCGCAGCATCACTGCCAGCATTGCAAGCGTCATGCCCAGCATTAATCCCCCAGCCAGTCCATAGGTTGCGCCTAAACCAACCTGTTGGCTGAGCGGTTGACTGATCAACGGCGAAATAAACTGACCCAGAAAAAAGCTCGTCGTTAGTCCACCCAAAATTCTTCCCCGCAGCGCGACCGGAGTAGATGAAGTCAAACAGACATTCATATTAGGCATTAGCAGTCCGACTCCTAATCCAGCGATCGCCAAGCCAACCAAAACCAGATTGTAGCGAGAGACAAAACTAATAATGAGATAACCAATTCCCATCAGCAGGAAGGCGATCGCATAGAGCTGGGTAAAAGTGAACCGCGCTTTGAGCCGCTGATAGCTAAGGGCACTGATTGAGGTCGCAAGCGTGGCAAGGGCGATCGCTAATCCACTTTGAGATGCATTTGCATTCGCAATTTGCTGAAGATAAAAGGGAAGCTGCACAGGGATCATGTAAAACACAATCTGAGTCATCAGCGCAATCCCATAGGTCATGATCAGCACCGTCCAGGGAACTGCCTCCGCAGGAAGGTTCTCGGTTTGGTTGGGCGATCGGTTGCGATTGGGTTCGGGCAGCACCAGCAAAATTAAAGGAAAAATGAACCACGCCAGCAAATAAATTAAAAACGGCAGCCGCCAGTTGACATCGGCGAGATAGCCACCCAGGGTTAGAAACACCATGCCGCCCAATCCCATAAAGGCAGCTTGCAGTCCAAGAAACTGGGCACGGGTAGCCCCCAGGTAATAATCGGCAATCAGGGTAGTTGCTGTGGTCATAATGCCTGCCACGCTCAAGCCCAGCAGCACTCGCCCGACCAGAATCGACCCGATCGAATCCAACAAATAGCCAGAGCTTCCAGCTAAGCCATAAAGAAACACCGCCGCCGCCAACAGTCCTTTGCGTCCAAAGCGATCGATAATGCTGCCTGCGATCGGTGCGCCCAGGGCAATCAACAGCGCGGGAACAGTCAAGACTAATCTGACCCAATAATCGGCATTGGGAACCGTTGAGAAATGCTGCCGCATTGCCGGAAGCGAGGGGGCGATCGTTGCTCCTGCCATGACGGTGAGGGTACTGACGAGTAGCAGAGTTGCTTTTACAAGCAGGCTATCAGGGCTGTAGGATTTCATAGGATTGCTCACCCGGTTTCCACTAGATGGGTTGGGGACGAGGGCATTTCAGATCTTGATTCAGCATCGCCATCGATTGATTCCATTCGCAACACCGAAAGAGCGATGTTGATAATCGTGACTCGAAAGAGAAGGGATGAGTACAGAAATTCGATTAATTTTTGCAATCGCTTAATTTTGCAATCGCTAATTTTTGTGATATCAATGGCGATTCCCTTAATTTTTCAACCTATCGATCGCCTAATTCAATCGCTTTAAATATTTCACCGTATCTTCCTGATAGCCTAACTGACTATAAAACGATCGTGCCCGACCATTTCCACCAAATGCATTGAGCGTAATAAAGCTGAGGCTTCGCGCCTTTGCCCAGGTTTCGGCATACGCCATGAGTGCCTGACCAATGCCCTGCCCTGATGCTTCGGGAATGACGACGATATCGGAAATGTGGGCGTGGCGTTCTTGCGTGAAGAAATCGGTCAGCGTTTCCAGAAAGATAAACCCCAGCGATTTGCCCTGTGAATCAACGGCAATAAAAATATTTTGCGGTGTGGGATAGCTGATGATTGCCCGATCGATTTCCTTTGCAATTGCCCGAATCACCTGATCGGGATCGCGTTCAGTGGGAGAGCCAAATTCCACAAAGCGCGGAACAAGACTGAGGATAAACGAGCGATCGTCGGTCGTTGCAGGGCGAATTTGGACAGGCAGCATCGGCAGATTCAGCTTTAGATTCAATGCAAGGATAAACGAATCCCAATCAGTTTTACGATGGGTAACAGTATTTCAGCTAGGGGGAAAGGCACAATGCGAATTTTGGTGATGGGCGGAACTCGCTTTATTGGGGTTTATC
Source organism: Leptolyngbya sp. GB1-A1 (assembly GCF_039962475.1). Classification (NCBI taxonomy): domain Bacteria; kingdom Bacillati; phylum Cyanobacteriota; class Cyanophyceae; order Leptolyngbyales; family Leptolyngbyaceae; genus Leptolyngbya; species Leptolyngbya sp. GB1-A1. Next base: position 154,992 of record NZ_JAMPLI010000005.1, read on the forward strand.
TGACGCGCCTGCTGGTCGAGCAAGACCATGAAGTGGTGCTGTTTAATCGAGGCAATAAACCTGCACCGATCGAAGGCGTTGAGCAAATCCACGGCGATCGAACCGATACAGACCAGCTTAAAGAAAAGCTTGCAGGCGAATCGTTTGACGCAGTGTTTGATAACAATGGACGCGAACTGAGCGACACTCAACCTCTGGCTGAAATCTTTCGCGATAGCATCAAGCATTTTGTCTACGTCAGCTCAGCAGGGGTCTACCTCAAATCTGACCAAATGCCCCACCAGGAAAGCGACCCCGTTGACCCCAAGAGCCGACACAAAGGCAAGTTTGAAACCGAAACCTATCTGGCAGAACAGGGCATTCCCTTCACCTCGGTTCGTCCGGTCTATATTTACGGACCGCAAAACTATAACGACCTGGAAGCCTGGTACTTCGATCGAATTGTGCGCGATCGTCCCGTCCCCATTCCCGGAAACGGAATGCACATCACCCAGTTTGGTCACGTTCACGATCTGGCAAGTGCAATGGTCGCGGTGCTGGGTAATCCCAGAGCGATCGGGCAAATTTACAACATTTCGGGCGATCGCTATGTCACCTTTGATGGCTTAGCGCGTGCCTGTGCCGTTGCCGCCGGAAAAGACCCCGCCTCGCTCAAAATTGTCCACTACGACCCGAAGCAGTTTGACTTCGGCAAAAAGAAAGCCTTTCCGATGCGCGTCCAGCACTTCTTCACCGACATTTACAAAGCGCAAAAAGACCTTTACTGGAAGCCTGAATTCGACCTGATTTCCGGCTTAAAAGATTCCTTCCAGAATGACTATCTGGCGATCGGGCGGGATGCCGCTGAGGTGGATTTCTCACTGGATGAGGAGATTCTGGAGAAGGTGGGGGAATGAAGAGATGAGAAGACATCCATCCACTCATCCTCTCAGGTAAGATCCAATCAACAACCTGTCCAACGGAGAACAGCAATGCGTTCCTTCTGGCTTGATCCTTATCTCTGGGTGCATCTTGCGGGGGTGGCGGTTGTGCCGATCGCGCTCGAAGGGTGTTTGCTGGGGTTTGCGGCGAGTAATTCGCTGTTGCCGCCCTGGGTAGAACTGGGGCTAGTAGGTGCAATTGGGGCTTTGCCGATCTTGTGGATGCAGTGGCAGCGTCCTTTTTGCATTTATAGCCTGATGTTTCTGGCGGTGCAGCCCCGGCATCTCAGCGACGAGCAGCGGCGGATCTTGCGGCGGTTTAAGGAGCCTTTGGGCAAGGGGCTTTCGGTGCTGACGGCAGTCTTATTGTTCGTTGTGCTGTGGCCACTTTATCAGCTTGCGCCGATCGCCTGGGAGTCATCCGCGATCGTTCCCGGTGGAGCATTAGGGGGACTGCTGCTCGCAACGGTGAGCTTTCTGGTCAGCAATTTGTTTTTGCAGGTTCCGGTGAGCGTGGCGCAGGTCATGCTGACGAAGGAACAAACGATCGCCGCGACCGAACCTTATCCAGTCAATGCGGTGGCGAGAGACTTTACCTTATTCGGAGTTTGGATCAATCAGCAAATTCTGCCACCGCTCCGAGCTACAACGATTCCGGCAACTGCTGCCGCTGGCACGGGTGGAACGGAAACGGGCACGATCGATTCTCTAGGCGATCGCAGCAAGAAGAACGCAAAAACTCGCTACCCCGATCCTCAGCCTCGTTCTGAGAACGCACAACCCCAAGCAGGCTCCCCCCCAAATCCGGCGGCACAAACAAGCGCACCCCGCACAAAGCGTAACTTCGTTCCGGTCGAAGTGATCGATGCTGAGTTTCGAGAGTTGGACACAGAAGACGAATGGGATGAAACAATCGTTTCTGAGGAGGAAAGCCTGACCGAAGATCCCCCAGCAAGCCCCGAAGCGCAGCCAGCAGTCGCGGCAGTCAACCCAGACCCGGAAACACAGGTTGCCGCAAATTTAGAAACCGACCTGGAAACAAGCCTGGAAACAAATCTGGAAACCAACCGGGAACCACTTTCCGAAGCCATTGAAACCTCAGACCTAGCTGCTTTTCAGGCAACCGCAGAGGAAATTGCAGAAACCGCAGAAGCCACTGCTGAACCGATTTCAATAGAGACAGAAATAGAGACAAAAACAGGGACAGAAGAGACAGAAATAGAGACAGAAACCGAAGATGAGCTACTAGAACCGATTCCTGAACCGATCGAAGAACAGCCTGAAACAAGAATCACCTCTCCAACAGGCGCAGATTCGCTGCAAATCTCTTCGATGACCTTGATGGAAACGGAAGATGTCAGTGAAGAGGCAGCCGTGGATGTGTCAGCCGTCGAAGTCGTGACAGCGGAAATTGTCGAGGATGTGAGCGAAGAGGCAGCCGTACCCGCTGAGACGATCGAGTCCTGGCTGGAGGACGACTGGGAAGACGAAACACCGGGCTAGGGCATTCCTAGAATAATTCGTAGACTGCGGCGAGCGATTTCGTAGACGGGTTCGGTATTGCGATCGCTGGTATTTGTCCAGGCGATCAGCATCAAATCATGGACGGGCAGATAAAGGGCAACCATCGAAAATCCGGTTGTTTGATTAATTTGTCCCCAGCCTTCGCCCCAAGCAGTCGGCAAGCGGGCAATTCCCAATCCATAGCCGCCCTCATCGGAGTCTACCAGAGTCAGCATTTTCTCCACCGAGGTTTCATATAACAGCGCATTGTCGAGAAATAGCCCGCGAAAGAGCTGCACCAGGTCAGGCGCACTCGAAATCATGCCTGTATCGCCCAGCCCGATCGCCGGATTAATTAAAGGTTTGGTCACGCTCTGCATCGCTCCATCCTTGTCCCAGTCGGCGTATCCCTGCACAAAGCCACCTGGAATTTCTTCTTGCTGCTCCAGGAATGTATTTTTGAGATTGAGCCGATCGCTAATGCGGGAGCGAATGACCCTGGGTAATGGGCTACCCGTGGCTCGCTCAATGATCATGCCCAGCAGAATATAGTTGGCGTGGGAGTAGGAAAAATCATTTAAGGAACTCGGAGGGCGATCTTCCGCTGCGGCAGCATCGTTGAGCAGATAAGCCAACACTTCCTGCGGCTTCCATTGACGCGACGGGTCAGCTCTCACGGTCTCCCAAAATGCCTCGCGCTCCGGTTCGAGCAAGCCGCTGGTATGGTTGAGCAACTGGCGAACCGTAATTTTCTCGCTATTTAGAATTTGCTGGCTCAAGTCTGCCGGAAGCCAATTTGTAATCGAAGCATCCAGATCAAGCACGTCCTCTTCGGCAAGCTGCAAACAGACGATCGCTACAAACATCTCGGTCAGAGTGCCCAGCCGAAAGCGATCGGTCGGCTTCAGGGGCGTTTGTGCTGCGAGATCGGCTTTTCCGGCAACCCCCATCCAGTTTCCTTCTGAAGTGGATAGGTACAGCACCGCTCCTGGTAGCTTCATCGACTCCACTTTTCCACTCAACATCTGCTGAAGCTTATTCGCCGTTTCTGCCGGGAATGGGGCAGGTTTTGTTTGCGCCGCCGAGAGCGTTGCCTGCTGCGTCCCTAGCCTGACTTCCTTCTGCTGTGCCTGCTCACCCCGACGACAGCCAGCCGTGCCCGTCAGCAGCAAAACTGTGAGAATCACAAGAATTCGGTGCTTCATCGATCGCCAGGGAGGTGGGGGGTAAGGGGGAACTTATATTGTGGCAGATGTATTGTTGCAGATGAAGGCGGAGCGGTGGATGAAAGGATAAGGGAAATGAAATTGGGGATAAGGAATTAGCAAGCTTTTGATAGGACGATCGCACTTGCAAAAGCGTGTTGTCTCAATCAATTAATCCTGAAGATTTAATCCTGAAAATCTAATCTTGAAAATTAATCCTGAGATACTGAACTTCCCTCAACCTTAGCCACTCTGCACCCCTCCACTCCCCCAAATCCCCAAAATCGTTCTAAATAATAAAGGAGCTTCCCAAACGACCTACTTTACCTATGCCGCTACCCGATCGCCCCGAAGGGGAAACTGCTTCGCATCGTTACCCTGCTGTTTTACCGATTTACCGGGCTATTTTGGATTCCAAGCTGCCGCCTCATTTGCTGCTCTGGATCGCCCTCTGTGCGGGCATTGTAATGGGATTAGCACCTGCGCCTGCAAATGCCTGGTTTCTTGCCTGGATTGCGATCGTTCCTTTGTGGGTTTTGGTCGTGCGATCGCAGCCGGAATCGAGCCAAATCGCGGCTAGAAACCACTTTCCCACCTTTAACTTTTTGCTGGGAGCTGCCTGGGGGGTGGGCTACAACGGCACGGCATTGTTTTGGATTAAGGATTTGCATCCGCTTACCTGGATGGGCATTCCCTGGCTTGCCAGTATCACGATTGCGATCGCCTGCTGGCTGATAATTATCCTTTGGGGTGGGCTGCTGGTGGGCATCTGGGCGGGGAGCCTGGCGTGGATTAATCGGCGGGGGCGACTGGCTCCGGTCAGCCGTGTTGTGGTGGGCACTGCACTGTGGTGCATTCTGGAAACGGTGTGGAGCTGGAGCCCACTGGAATGGACGTTTTTGTCTTATACGCAGAGTCCGCATGATCGGTGGATTTTGCATTTGGGGCAGCTTGCAGGACCGATGCTGGTGGCAGGGGCGATCGTTGCCTTTAACGGATTTTTGGCAGAAGGGTGGATGGCAAGAGACGGAGGGCGAGGGCGACTGGCACGATCGCTTTGGGGGCTGGGTTTGGTCTGGCTGATTGGGCTACATGGGGTTGGGTTTGGTCTGGCGAGCCGATCGCTGGCAACGCCCCCAGAAGCAGCACTGTCGATTGGGATTGTGCAGGGAAATGTGCCGACGCGGATCAAGCTGTTTGAAGCGGGAATTCGCCTTTCGATTGATAATTACACCAGAGGCTATGAAATGCTGGTAGGCCAAGGGGTGCAGGCAGTTTTAACGCCTGAGGGAACCTTTCCCTGGCTCTGGCTCAGTCGTCCGCTGCAAAATCCGTTTTATCGGGCACTGCTCGATCACCGCATTCCTGCCTGGGTGGGCACGGTCGGGTTAAACCAGGGCAATTTGACCCAATCACTGGTGACGATCGCAGGCGACGGAGAAGTCTTGAGCCGCTATGACAAAGTGAAGCTTGTGCCGCTGGGCGAGTATGTGCCGTTTGCCGAGACGATCGGGCAATTCATCGGGCGGCTATCGCCGGTTGAGGCATCGCTTACGCCCGGTCACGGCGAGCAGCAAGTGAAAACGCCTTTTGGACAGGCGATCGTTGGGATTTGCTTTGATTCTGCGTTTTCCTATATTTTCCGTAATCAGGCGCGATCGGGCGGCGAGTTTATTCTAACGGCTTCCAACAACGATCCCTACGGGCCGGCAATGATGGCACAGCACCACGCTCAGGATGTCATGCGAGCCATCGAAACCGATCGCTGGGCAGTGCGGGCAACCAATACCGGATTTTCGGGCATTGTCGATCCACACGGCAAAACGGAATGGCTGTCTGAGTTTCGCCTGTATCAAACTCACGCCCACACGATTTATCGCCGCCAAACTCAAACGCTCTACGTCCGCTGGGGAGACTGGTTTACGCCGCTGGTGAGTTTATTGGCGATCGGCTTGTTGGTCAAAGACGCGGCGAAATCTAACCCGATTTAGCGACTGGCAGCGGTTCTAAGATACTGCAAAATGCCTCTCGCGATCGCCGTTGCCATCTGGTTTTGCCAGTTGGGGTTGGCAAGACGGGGGGCATCTTGGCTGCCGGTGACAAAGCCAATTTCGACCAGAACCGCAGGCATCGAAGTTCTTCGCAGCACATAAAAGCGAGCCTGCCGCACGCCGCGATCGTTCATGCCCAGGTCGCTCATAATACTGTGGTGAATCGTGTCTGCCAGTCCTGCACCGCTGGAATAGTAATAGGTTTCAACACCGTTCACCTCTGGGCGATCCATGCTGATTGAGTTAGCGTGAATGCTGACAAAGAGCGCGGCGTTCACCTGCTCGGCAATATCCACACGCGGCTGCAAATCAATTTCGCGATCGTCGCTACGAGTCATCACTGCCTGAATGCCCTGCTGCTCTAGCAAGCGTGCCACCTGCTGAGACACATTCAGCACAATATCGGCTTCGCGAATGTTGCCAATTCCAACTGCGCCCACGTCTACTCCCCCGTGTCCCGGATCGATCGCCACCACCAGTCGTCCATTGCCAGGGCGAGGTAACGGCTGGATTGAATTCGATTGCGGCGGTAGGGATCGGAATGAGGGAGGGTTTCCAGACAAAGCCGCAGCAGAAGGACTTGCAGCCGATCGCGCTGGGGTTCCTTGGAGGGGCGATCGCTCCATTTCTAGTGATAGAAGCTGCGGACTGACCAGATTCAGGGAACCAAACCGCACTCCCGTTGCAGGCTGCAAGGAAATCACGACTGTATCCGCATCTTCCTGCCGCAGCCGCACCCGAATTAAAGGACTGTTTGCCGTTAGCCGTGGTCCTGTAATTCGCTCTGCTAACCGTGCCGGAGACAGCACAATTTGATACGTGCCGTCTTGCCAGCGAGTCGTAGGTGCCACAGGGCGATCGGACTCGATCAAAAGCTGGTTATTCACCGGATTGAGTTCCACGCCTTCGATCGTCACCGTGCCATTCGATGCAGAAACCCTCGTTCCCTGAGCCGTCAATGGAGTCGGATTCGGCTGAGCCGCGATCGATCGACCCGATGAATTCCGAGCCGCATTGGCTCGTTCTGAATTGGCTCGTTCTGCACTAATTCGCTCTGCGGTTCCCCCCACGGACGATCGATTGGCTTGACGTGAAGTTGTCCGGTCAGACGCAGACGGATTGCGAGCGGTGCGGGCAGTCGAGCTGTTTCCAGTGGGCAGCATCACAATTCCACCCAAATTGCTCACCGTTGCCTGCCAGTCCTGACTGCTAGGGTCAACCTCCAGGCGAATTCGCACGGTTGGGCGACGATTGGAAGAACGATCGCTCACCTGCTCAAACTGCACCCGCTCCACGCCAAATCGATCGATCGACACTTCCTGCTGGGTCAATTCTGGCGAAAGCACTGCATTTTCAACCGTCAGAACCACCGATCGCCGATCGCGGCTACGCTCAACTTCGACCTGGGGCACCCCGCTCCTGAAGCGCACAAACAACCCGTCTGACGTTGCCTGAATGCCTGCAATTTGGGCTAGCGTGGGGTCAATTCCCTCCACGGAAGGAGTGCTTTGCATCGCATCAGGCGGATTGGCAACTGGATTGGCAATTGGATTGGTAACTGAAGCAGCGGGAGGAGCCTCACGAGAAACTGCGACCGATTCGGGCATCGGCTGAGGAAGCTGAACCGTCCACTGCGTCGGCGAAAGTCCGCGAAACCGAATTTGCTGCGGGTCGATCGTATAACCAGGAGCCAGTTCAAGAACAATGCGCGTCGTCTGACCGTCAAACTGCTCGATGCGAATCTGCCGAATATTGCCGCTGAAATCACGATCGATCGGAGCCTGCTCCATCTCAATATCTGGTAGATCAATCACCAGACGAGTCGGATTGGTTACAAGCTGGGCGCGGGGCTGTACGGGTTCACGGGTTCTAAACTCAAGCTGATTTTGCCCTGGGTCAAACCGCCAGGATGTCACTCCCGTTGCCAGAGCCGGAGCGACGACACTGGGAGAAATGACACAAAAAACGCTAACGGCACTGGGGAGCCACCACTGAATCTTCAAAGCTGCTTTTCCTTACAATTCCTTACAGTGCGATTGATACAGTGCGATCGATGTTTGGCTGTCAAATCTTCAGGTGTGATGCTGTCTGGGTCAGTCGAGAGCCTGTTTACTAGATCTGGTTCACTAGATCCTCTGTTACATCGCTGTTACATCACGAATGAACAGAGAATACAGGTCAGGCAAACGGATAAACGAAATCGAAATGAGCGAAATCAGTGTAGCCTAACGCTGCTGTATTGCAACTTCAATCGGAAGCCCGTTATGAACTGAAATCAGGCAATTCGACCAAAGACTGCTCTTATTTCGAGGCGATCGTCCCAAATTCGCGAGTTTGCTCAATTGCTCAGGCAGTTTGATGCTAGGTCTTGCGCCTAAAATAGCAATTCAACGAACAGAGACGCTAAATCTGCGACACCCAATATTAAGCCAATTCCTGCAAAGGTCAAGGCTTGTCTCAGAAAGATTTAGGAAGATTGCTGACAATTCTGTGCGCTGTCGCAATCGCCCGTCATTCAAGCACTGACCCTTTTGTTTCCACTTCCCCACCCCTGTCACAATTCCCCATCCTCTGTTGCAACTCTTAACGTTGCCGCTCGTTGTAGAGCCTGATCCCTTGATAGACTAAGGGACGTAAAAGATTTTGACTGATTTTGCAATCCGTCTTTTACAGGACTTGCCATCGCCGCAAGACTTTCATTCGTTAAAAGTCCACCCGTTAAAGTCAGCAGCCTTCCTCTGGGTTTGCTTAGGTTTGATTCGCTTAAGTAACTGGGGTTTGGGCATCATACTGAAGCAAGAGAAAAGGAACACATGGTAGATTCGCTGAAAAAACCTGAAATTGCAGAGCTGCGACCTGGAGTTAAGGTTCCGGCAAAAGACACCATCCTCACCCCCCGGTTTTACACCACCGACTTTGACGAGATGGCAACAATGGACATCTCGCCGAACGAGGATGAGCTGCGGGCAATCTTAGAAGAGTTCCGCACCGACTATAATCGCCATCACTTCGTTCGCAACGAAGAATTCCAGCAGTCCTGGGATCACCTCGACGGCGAAACTCGTGCTCTGTTTGTCGAGTTCCTGGAGCGATCCTGCACGGCTGAGTTTTCTGGATTTCTGCTCTACAAAGAGTTGTCCCGCAAGCTGAAAGACAGAAACCCGCTGCTGGCAGAGTGCTTTTTGCTGATGTCTCGCGACGAGGCACGCCATGCCGGATTCCTCAACAAGGCAATGTCCGACTTTGGGCTTCAGCTCGACTTGGGCTTCCTCACCGAAAGCAAGAGCTACACCTTCTTCAAGCCCAAGTTCATCTTTTACGCCACTTATCTCTCAGAGAAGATCGGTTACTGGCGTTACATCACCATCTTCCGCCATCTGGAGCAACACCCCGAACACCGGATTTATCCGATCTTCAAGTTCTTCGAGAACTGGTGTCAGGATGAAAACCGCCACGGCGACTTCTTTGACGCGATCATGAAGTCTCAGCCCAGCATCCTCAACGACTGGAAAGCTCGCCTCTGGTCGCGGTTCTTCCTGTTGTCAGTGTTTGCCACGATGTTTCTGAACGACATTCAGCGATCGAGCTTCTATGCTTCGCTGGGTTTGAATGCACGCGACTACGACATCCATGTGATCCAGAAAACGAACGAAACCGCAGGACGGGTCTTTCCCCTCATCCTGAACGTGGATCACCCCAACTTTTTCAAACTGCTGGATGAAGCCGCTGCTGCTAACCTGAAGCTGATGGAAGCAGGCAATGGCAATGCCCCCGGCGTGGTGAAATTGCTGAAGAAAGTGCCCCACGTTGCCAAGATTGGCGTAAATTTGCTGCGCCTGTATTTGATGAAGCCGATCGACACGGCTCGTCTGGAAGGCTCGGTTCGCTAGTTTGACCTCACCCCTCAACTCGGCGGTTCTGCTCAGGCGGAGCCGCTTTTTTCATGCGATCTCAAAATTTTTACTCAACCTTGTCACAATTGCCAATTCCTTGCTATATTAGATAAGTCGACGCGGGGTAGAGCAGCCTGGTAGCTCGTCGGGCTCATAACCCGAAGGTCAGTGGTTCAAATCCGCTCCCCGCCACCAATTAGGAAAACCCTAGATTCTAAGGAGTCTGGGGTTTTGGCTTTTTAAAGGAATTGAGTAGAAGCTGAAAAAAGACAGCGCAAACCTTGCTCTGCAGAATTCCCACAATCGAGCGAGGAACAACGTAGCCGTAGCCCATGCTGTACTAACATGGCTTCAATTCGATCGCAGCATGATGCAGAATAGGCTCTTAGCAGATCTGGTGTGAGTGAGGATGAGCATGGATCGCCCAACCCAGTTTGGACATCCCAGCGGGGATATGGCTTTGCGCCAATTGATGATCCCTTTATCCTGTAGTGACGGGGAGCCGCTGCCTGCCGATCTCGATTACTCCAAAGGGGGAATTGTTTCGCATCGCCTCCAGTTACCCGATCTGCTGCTGCGAGCGAGTGAAACGGAAAAGGGTGTGCTTTATGTGCTGCCCGATCAGAGTTGTCAGTTTGTGTCTTATGCCGAATTGCTGACTCAGGCACAGCGAGTTCTTGCCGGACTGCGATCGATCGGACTCCAGCCCCAAGATCCAGTGGTTTTGCAAATCAGCGATCGACTCGACTTCTTGCCGTGCTTTTGGGGCTGTCTGCTGGGGGGATTTGTGCCCGTGCCGATCGCAGTTGCGCCGAACTATCGTGCTGATCACAGTAAGGCGATCGCGCTACTGGAGGCGTTGCGGTGGTTTGTGCGTCCGGTGGTGATTGCGAATGGGGAATTGCAGGAAGCGATCGGGGATTTTCTTAACGATCAGGAATTTGCCCCCCACCCCTTTACCAGGAGGAAACTTCCGAACCAGCAGGAGGATTTATCCTTTGATCAAAGTGCTTTATCTGCTCAAAGTGCCTCATCGATAGAGGATTCAGGCAGCAGTACAGCAAAGTCCGTTTCACCAGAGATTTTGCTGGTTGAGGAGCTGCGACAGTTTGAACCCGATCGCCAGATTCATTACAGTGCACCAGACGAGCTGGCTCTAATTTTGCTGACTTCTGGCAGTACGGGCATTCCTAAAGGAGTGACCCTGAGCAGACGCAATCTGCTCGCCAGTGTGTATGGCATGGCAACCGTGAACCGACTGACGGCAACAGAGACCACGCTGAACTGGATGCCGATCGAACACGTTGCCAGTCTGGTGATGTTTCATCTGACCGAGGTGTATTTGGGCTGTTCGCAAATTCACGTCGCAAATGAGCTAATTTTGCAGGAACCGCTTCGCTGGCTAGATTTGATCGAGGCGCATCGCGTCACGGCAACCTGGTCGCCTAATTTTGGCTATGGGCTGGTAATCGATCGTCTGCAAGCAGCAACCTCAGCAAAAACCTGGGATTTGTCCTCAATTCGCTGGATGGGCAACGGCGCAGAGGCAGTCGTCGGCAAAACGACCCGCCACTTTCTAGCGCTGCTGGAACCCCACGGGTTAAGCGGAACGGCGGTCAGTCCGGGGTATGGAATGTCAGAAACTTGCTCTGGCATTGTCCATTCCGATCGCTTCTCGCGCCAAACCACGTCGGACGAGGACACTTATATCGAGCTGGGCAAACCGATTCCCGGCGTATCGCTGCGAGTTGTGGATGAGGCAAATCAGCTTGTTCCCGAAGGAACGATCGGTCAGCTTCAGGTGCGCGGAGTGACAGTGACGGCGGGCTATTACCAGCGACCCGATCTGAATGCGGAAGTTTTTACGCCGGATGGCTGGTTTAACACGGGCGATCTGGGCTTTTTGCAATCTGGGCGCTTAACGATTACGGGTCGTCAGAAAGAAGTGATTATCATCAACGGTGCAAACTACGCTAATCACGAAATTGAGGCGATCGTAGAGGCACTAGACGGAATAGCGGTGTCCTTCACAGCGGCTTGTGCAGTGCGGCGATTACCCGCTGGCGAGACTGGGAAGCAATCCAGCGATTCGACCGAACAGCTCGCGATTTTCTTTTGTCCAGAGAGGGGGTGTGACAATCTGGCTGCTGTGATGCCGTTGATCAAGACAATTCAGCGCCGAGTGGGAGAGGCGATCGGCATCAGTCCCCGATTTGTCATTCCGGTAGAGCAGAAGGAGATTCCCAAAACGGCGATCGGCAAAATTCAGCGATCTGTGTTGAGTGGGAGATTTGGAGCGGGGGAGTTTGATGGAATTATCAGGCAAATCAGCGAGTTGTGGGGACAGCAGGCAATCGATCGACCGCAGACGGAGCGACAACAGCAGATTGTTTCGATCTGGCAGGACGTTTTAGCACTGGAACGGGTGGGAATTCGCGATAACTTCTTTGAACTGGGCGGCAACTCGCTGCGGCTCATGCAGGTGCTTGCCCGACTGCAAACGGAATTCGATTGTCCTGATCTGCATACTGTAAGCCTATTTCAGCATCCGACGATCGAATCTTTGGCGCAATTTTTAAGCGACTTGAGCGACACCAGGGAAAATCCAACGGTTAATTCCAGTCTTCAGCAGGCACAGCAGCGGGTACAGCAGCGACAGCAAACCCGCCGATCGTCTCTGATTTCGTCTGAGGTTGCCGTGATTGGAATGGCTTGTCGGTTTCCGGGGGCGGAGTCGCTCGATCAGTTCTGGCGAAATTTGTGTGACGGAGTGGAGTCGATCGCCTTTTTTAGCGATGAAGAAATCTTGGCTTCGGGGATTGATCCAACGCTGCTCCAGAATCCTGCCTATGTCAAAGCAAGTCCAATTTTGAAGGATGTTGATCGCTTCGACGCAGAATTTTTTGGCTACAGTCCCAGAGAAGCAGAACTGATCGATCCACAGCAGCGGCTGTTGCTGGAGTGTGCCTGGGAAGGTCTGGAAGATGCGGGCTATGACCCGTTTTCCTATCCCGGATCGATCGCGCTTTATGCGGGTGCGTCAATGAATACTTACCTGCTAAATCATGTTTATCCAAACCGCGATCGGCTAGACGCCCACGAAAATATGCAGGTGTTTAACTTGAGTTCGATGGGCGGATTTCAGGTGACGATTGCCAACGATAAAGACTATTTGACTACGCGCACGTCTTACAAGCTGAATCTCACAGGCGCGAGTGTGAACGTGCAAACTGCTTGCTCGACTTCGCTGGTGGCGATTCATTTGGCGGCACAAAGTTTGCGATCGGGCGAATGTGAGATTGCGTTGGCGGGTGGGGTTTCGGTGCATACGCCGCAGCAGGTGGGGCATCTGTATCAGGAAGGGCTGATTTTGTCGCCGGATGGTCACTGTCGCGCTTTTGATGCAAAGGCACAAGGCACGATTTTTGGCAGCGGAGCGGGGGTCGTGGTGCTAAAGCGGCTGGATCAGGCGATCGAAGCGGGCGATCGAATTTATGCGGTCATAAAAGGTTCGGCGATCGGCAATGATGGCAGCCAAAAAGTGGGCTATCTGGCTCCTCGCGCCGAAGGTCAGGCAACGGTTGCTGCAGAAGCTCTGGCAATGGCAGAGGTCCCCGCAGACACGATTGGCTATGTTGAGGCTCATGGAACCGGAACTTCCTTAGGCGACCCGATCGAAGTTGCCGGACTGACCCAGGCGTTTCGCCTCAGCACTCAGCAGCAGCAGTTTTGCGCGATCGGCTCCGTCAAGACGAATGTGGGACACTTAAACGTTGCGTCGGGCGTGGTGGGATTTATCAAAGCGGTGCTATCGCTGCATCATCGCCAGATTCCGCCGAGCCTGCATTTTGAAGCTCCAAATCCGCAAATTGATTTCGATCGCAGTCCGTTTTACGTCAACACGCGCCTGTTGGACTGGCAGGAAGCCGGGCATCCACGACGGGCAGGGGTGAACTCGCTGGGAATCGGCGGCACCAATGCCCACGTCATTCTCGAAGAGGCTCCGACGATCGCGGCTGTGACGCAGGCGGATGATTCCTCCCTATTGGGAAATGCGGCATTGGGAAATGCGGCGGATCGTCCTGATCATTTGCTAACGCTATCTGCCAAAAGCGAATCTGCTCTGAACGATTTGCTTGACCGCTATGAAAGGTTTCTCAAGCAATGTTTGCATTTGGGGGGCAATGCAGAAGCGCTCACCCGCCTCAAACAACCCAATCGCTTTCTCGCCGATCTTTGCTTCACTACTAACGTCGGACGATCGCACTTTGAGCATCGACTCACATTCGTATCCAGCTCAATTCCGCATCTCCTCGAACAAATTGCTCAGCGTCCCCGCTCCATTCGTTCTGGCATTTCTTCGCCCATCGCATTTCTCTTCACCGGACAGGGTTCGCAGTATTCCGGGATGGGTCGGCAGCTTTATGAAACGGAACCCGTGTTTCGGGAGACGATCGATCGGTGTGAGGCAATCTTACAAGGAGAAATCGATCGACCGCTGCGGCAGTTGCTCTTTGCCGAAGATGCTGCCGAACTTTTGAATCAAACTCTCTATACCCAGCCTGCCATTTTTACGATTGACTATGCTCTGGCGCAGCTCTGGATGTCTTGGGGCGTTGAGCCAGATATCGTCATGGGGCACAGCATCGGTGAATATGTGGCGGCTTGTGTGGCGGGGGTATTCAGCCTGGAGGATGGCTTAAAGCTGGTGGCGGCGAGGGGTCGGCTAATGCAGGCGTTACCTCCAGGGGGCATGGTGGCAATCAGAAGCGATGAGGCAACGGTGCGATCGTTCCTTGCTGATTTTGAGGGTGAGACTGACCCGGAAACGGTGACGATCGCTGCCATCAATAGCGATCAAAATATCGTTGTGTCTGGAAAGATTCCATCGCTGCAAACTCTGGTCGATCGCCTCACCGATCGCGGCATTAAAACGACCTGGCTCAATGTCTCTCATGCGTTTCATTCGCCCCTGCTGGAACCACTGCGATTCGCGCAAAGCGTAACTCCGAACGAACCGAACTTTGAGCAAATTGCGCGCCAAGTTAGCTATTCCACACCGCAGCGTCAGCTGATTTCTAACCTGACCGGGGATTTTATCGCTGACGAAATCGCCTCCCCGGACTACTGGAGTCGCCATCTGGTGCAGCCTGTTTTATTTGCTGCCGGAATGAAGACGCTGATTCGATCGGGCTGTGCAATTTTCCTGGAATGTGGAGCGCATCCAGTGCTGCTGGGGATAGGACGTGAACAGTTTCCCGATGACCCCCTAGGGGGAACGGCTTCGCATCACCGCATTTGGCTGCCAAGTTTGAGACGCGATTTGCCCAGAGGAACAACCAGAACGGCAACCAGAACGACAACGGCTTCGCATCGATCGAATACCGAAACGCTGCTGCAAAGCCTGGGCGAACTTTATCAGCGGGGTATCCCTGTAGATTGGCAAGCGTTCCACCAAGGCTTTTCTCGTCATCGGATGTCTCTGCCGACCTATCCGTTTCAGCGACAACGCTGCTGGATCGATCCGCCTGGGCAATTTCCCCTTCAGGAAGCGGCGAAGCGATCGGCTCAGCCTGTTCTCACTGCTTCCGAAAGTCATCCTCTGTTAGGAAGCCGTGTTTCTACGCCGCTTAAAATTGCGCTGTTTCAGTCGCTTCTCTGCGAACATTCGCCGGACTTCCTCACCGATCATCGCCTTGAGGATCGCCCCATTTTGCCGGGAACTGCCTTTGTGGAAATGGCTCTGGCGATCGCTGTGCAACAGTTGAAAACCGAGACGATTTCGCTGAGCCAGATCGAGTTTCAGCAGCCGCTCATTTTGTCATCCACACCGCAAACGGTTCAGACGATCGCCACCCCAATTCCTCTGTCCAACCGCAGCGAGGTAATTGGTTCCGGGATTCGCATTGAAATTTACAGTCAACAGCCCGATCATCAGCAGCCCGATTACCAGCAAGATTCTGACTGGACACTTCACTGCACAGGACAGGCGCAGGTTTGCGCTCGTCCGATTCTACCCAGCGCAAGCCTGGCACAAATCCGGCAGCGTCTTTCTGAGCGGCGATTCGCTGAAACCCACTATCAAAGCTTTGAAGCCGCAGGCATTCGATATGGGGCAAGCTTCCGGGGGGTTGCACAGCTCTGGCGCAAAGACGGTGAAGCGTTAGGGCAAATTTCATCCTGTGATGCTCAGCCCTATCAGATTCATCCTGCCCAGCTTGATGCCTGCATTCAAGTTGCAGCGGCAGCCCTGCCCGCTCGTCTGCAAGGCGTGACTTATTTGCCTGTGGCGATCGAGTCTTTCAGCCTGCTTCAGCGTCCGGCGGGAACGGTTTGGAGCCATGTGCAGCTACGCTCTTGGGCGGACAATTCGACTCACATTACGGCTGATTTATCGCTGTACAGTGACTCTGGTGAATGCCTTGCCCACATCGAAGGACTGACCCTTCAGCGAATTCAACCTTCATCCGATCGGGTGCGATCGTTCTCCTGGCAGGACTGGCTGTATGAGATTGATTGGCAACCTGTTCCCCTGGTTTCTTCACAGGAGGCAATGACTCCAGCAGGGAAAATGCTTTGCAGCGATCGAGGTTACTGGCTGATTGTGGGCGAAGCAAATGATTCGATCGACGCTTTGACTGGGCTGCTCGAAACCCAGCAACAACCCTGGGCAAGGCTTGATCCGGCTGATTTATCCTCTCTAAAGGAGTGGGCTTCGTTTGAAGGTTCTGAAAGCTCCCTAAATTCCTTACACCGAGGGGACTTTGAAAGTCAGAATAATCGGCAAGATTCTCCCCAGAATGAGGGGGCTAGCGGGGCAAACCTGCGCGGGGTTATCTTCTTTGCGGATGCCGTGACCCCTGAACTTTTAACTCTCGACTCCCTGGAAGAGTTTGTTTCTGAGCAGTGCAGCCGTTTGTTGGCGATCGTTCAGTCTATAACTCATCTGAACCCGCCACCGCAGCTCTGGATTGTGACGCGAGGCGTTTGTCAGCCGTCGATCTTGCTGGAGGCAACCGGACAGGCTCCGCTGTGGGGCATGGCGCGATCGATTCGGCTGGAGCATCCCGAACTGAACTGCATCACGATCGATCTAGAAAACCTTTCGGGCGCAGAAGCCGCAAGTCTGCTCTGGGCAGAGTTCGTCAGCCAGGACGGGGAAAACCAGATTGTTTATCGCAATCAAACCCGTTATGCAGCGCGGCTTGTACGACATTCTGTTGTAAAACATTTCACGGAGAAGTTGCCTGACGTTGCTCAATCGCTCCGCCTCGAAATTCTCAATCGCGGCACGCTGGATCAGCTTGTTTGGCAGCCGATCGATCGCCGTCCTCCCCAACTCGGCGAAGTCGAGATTCGCGTCTGGGCAACGGGGCTAAATTTTCGGGATGTGATGAACGTGCTGGGGCTGTATCCGGGCGAAGCGGGTTTGCTGGGCCTGGAGTGTGCCGGGGAAGTGGTCGCTGTCGGCCAGGGTGTCACCTCGGTTCAAGTGGGCGATCGGGTGGTGGCACTGGCGACGGGCAGCTTTAGCGAATGGGTCACGGTTGATGCGCGGCGAGTGGTTCCCCTGCCCTCTGATCTAGACTTTGCCGCAGCCGCTACGATTCCGATCGCCTTTTTGACTGCCTGGTATGGCTTGCATCACCTTGCCCAGATCAAACCCGGAGAACGGGTGCTCATTCACTCGGCAGCAGGTGGAGTCGGTCTGGCCGCAGTCCAGATCGCGCAGCAGGCAGGGGCAGAACTCTGGGCAACCGCAGCTCCGGCGAAGTGGGACTTTTTGCGATCGATTGGCGTTGAACACGTCTTGAGCGATCGATCGACTGAATTTGCCGCAGCCATCCAGGCTCAAACTGGGGGACAAGGAATGGATATTATCCTCAATTCCCTGTCCGGCGAATTTATCCCGGCAAATCTGTCAATTTTGCGTCGGAGCGGTCGCCTGATCGAAATCGGCAAGCAGGGCATCTGGTCAACCGAACAGGTTGCTCAGGTTCGTTCTGATGTGGCATATCACATCATGGATCTAATGCAGACCACCCAGGAACAGCCACAAACAATTCAGGCCCTGCTGAGCCAGCTTTTGCAGCAGTTTCATTCGCGCGGGCTGCAGCCCCTGCCGCACAAAGTGTTCGATCGGAGTCAGTCGATCGCAGCCTTTCGCTGGATGCAGCAGGCAAAGCACATCGGCAAAATCGTCATTGCCCACCCTGAACCTGCTCCCGTTTCACATCCAGTCTCACAGCCTTTCACCGTCAAACCCAGCGGCACTTATTTGATTACAGGCGGCCTCGGCGCACTTGGACTGCACGTTGCCCAATGGCTTATCGATCGCGGCGCAACCTCCCTTCTCCTGATCGGACGCAGCAAACCCACCCCCGAAACCCAAACCAAACTCGATCATTTCCAGGCTCAGGGAGTCCAGATCACGATCGCCCAACTCGACATCACGGATCAACAATCCCTCCAAACCCTTCTCACTCCCTACCTCCACTCATCCACCCGCCTCCCTTCCCCTCCGCCCCTGCTCGGCATCTTCCACGCTGCAGGCATCCTTAATGACGGCATTCTCCAGCACCAGACCGCCGATCGCTTCCAGTCCGTCCTATCCCCCAAAGTTCGGGGAGCCTTAAATCTGCACGAGCTAACGCAGCATCACCCGATCGACTGCTTTGTGATGTTTTCCTCAGCGGCTTCGCTTCTGGGATCAGGCGGACAGTCCAGCTACGCAGCAGCAAACGGTTTTATGGATGCGCTGGCTCAGGTTAGACGATCGCTTGGCTTACCCGGACTCAGCATTCACTGGGCAGCGTGGGAATCCACAGGAATGGCAGCCCGTTCTAGAACGGCTCAGGCTGAGGGAAGAGAGACGATGCAAAGCGCTTTCCCCGTTGGGGTAATCTCCCCCGAAATCGGACTCATTATCCTGGAAACCCTCTTGAACCAATCATCCGCGCAGGTCGGCGTTTTGCCGATCGATTGGGCAAATTGGAATCCGCCTGCGGCACTCAAGCCCCTCGTCGCACCATGCTCTGCTCAAGCCTCTCCTCCTTCCTCCCCTTCTTCACGTCCTCATCCCCCCACTGTTTTCAAGGACGCTGAAGACTTTTATCAAACTCTGGTCAATGCCCCGTCAGACGATCGCCCTCACCTCATCACCCATCATGTAAAAGCCCACATCGCAAAAATCTTGGGCGTTCATGCAGAGACGCTGACCGATCTGCATCAGGGATTCTCCGAAATGGGCATGGATTCTTTGACGATCGTAGAGCTGAGAAATCGGCTGCAAACTAGTCTGGGAAAACCGTTGTCGGTCGCGCTGCTGTATGATTATCCGACAATCACCACACTGACCGATCATCTGCTGCAATGGCTATTTGGGACGGCGATAGAACAAAGTTCCTTTCCTGAAGGAAGGGAAACTCCAGCAATGCAAAGTACTTCCCCGAGTGGGGGAATCGATCTGCCGTCCGAGATTGAGTCCCTTTCGGATGCAGAAGCCGAAGCCTTACTGCTGCAAACCCTGGAGCAGCTTAACTTATAGGAATGCACAGCCCGATCGCAATGACAGAAAAAGCAACCGAAACCCGAACGCCAACTCAGCGCGCCCTCCTCGCAATTCAGCAGCTTCAGGCAAAACTTGACGCCCTAGAGCAGGCACAGCACGAACCGATCGCCATTATCGGCATGGGCTGTCGCTTTCCCAGTGCAGATACGCCTGAGGATTTCTGGAAACTGCTTCGCAGCCGCACCGATGCCATTACCCCGGTTCCAGATGATCGCTGGCAAACTGATGATCTTTACAGCGCTGACCCGCAGGCTCCCGGTAAGCTCTACACCCGTGAAGGCGGCTTTGTGCCCCACCCGTACGACTTTGACGCGCCCTTCTTTCGGATTGCCCCCCGCGAAGCGATCAGCCTCGACCCGCAGCAGCGGCTTTTGCTCGAAGTGGGCTGGGAGGCACTGGAATCCGCCGGACTGTCAGCCGATCATCTGATTGGAACTCAGGGCGGCGTGTTTGTCGGCATTTGCAGCATTGACTATTGGCAGCAGTTGCTCAGCCGCGATCGGGCTCAGATCGACGCTTATCTCACCACCGGCAATACCCATAGCACCGCATCCGGGCGGCTTGCCTATTTGCTGGGCTGGACAGGACCGAGTTTATCGATCGATACAGCCTGCGCTTCGTCACTCACGGCGGTTCATCTCGCCTGTCAAAGTTTGCGGCAGGGGGAATGTTCGGTGGCATTGGCAGGCGGCGTCAATCGGATTCTTACCCCCGAAACCAACATCAATTTTTCTAAGGCGCGAATGCTTTCCCCCGACGATCGCTGTAAAAGTTTCGACGCGGCAGCAAACGGCTTTGTGCGGGCAGAAGGCTGCGGCTTGATTGTGCTAAAACGCTACCGGGATGCAGTAGCAGCGGGCGATCGCATTGATGCCGTAATTTTAGGATCAGCCACCAACCACGACGGGCGCACCAGCGGCTTAACCGTTCCCAGCAGCATTGCCCAGCAGGCAGCCATTCGTCAGGCGTTAAGCAATAGCCGGATTCCGCCCGAGCAGGTCAGTTACCTTGAAGCCCACGGAACCGGAACGGCGATCGGAGATCCCATCGAAGTGAATGCGATCGCGGAAGTTTTTGGGCAGGATCGATCGGCTCCACTCTGGCTCGGCTCGGTCAAAACGAATATTGGACACCTGGAAGCTGCCGCTGGAATTGCCGGACTTATCAAAACCGTGCTGGCACTTCAGCATGGAGAAATTCCGCCCAATCTGCATTTCCAAACCCCCAATCCCCACATCGACTGGCAACGGCTCCCGGTGAAAGTGCCGATCGATCCCGTTTCCTGGACAAGGCAAGACCAGCCCCTCAATCAGCCCAGAACCGCCGGAATCAGTGCCTTTGGGTTTAACGGCAGCAATGCCCATATTGTGATCGCAGACCCACCCGTGAGCGATCGCCCTCAGCCTGCCCCGGTTCCAACCCAACATCTGTTTACCCTCTCTGCCCGCAGCGAAACTGCCCTGCATCAGCTAGTCGATCGCTACATCGTTCACCTGAGCCATCATCCTGAACAATCGATCGCCGACCTTTGCTTTACTGCCTACACCGGACGATCGCATTTTGCTCACCGGATAGCCGTGGTGATGACTTCAAGTTCTGACCTTCAGGCAAAACTGACGGCATGGCGATCGGGTCAATCTGTAATGGGTTTCTTCCAGAGCAGTGCGGCGAGCCAAAACAATTTAATCGAGAAAGGCGGGGAAGCGATCGTGCAGGAGCTAACCGGATTCGCTCAGCAGTATGTTCAGGGAGAAACGATCGACTGGGAGCAAATTGATCCAGTTCGGCGACAGAAGGTGGTTTTGCCTTTTTATGCCTTTCAGCGTCAGCGATATCAAGGATAGGGCATTGCTCGCGAATCGGCAAACCTGAGCTGGCTGGGTTGAACGGGTTTCCGGCTTCTGGGGCTGTCCGTTCGATTACCCTAACGGGGGAACTGCTTCGGATCGCACTGCCCGAAACATCCCAAAACGGCAAAGACCTGTACCAAAGGCAAGCCGCATCAGCAGCAGTGTTGGCACTTCTCGCAGCGATTTAATCAAGCCCGATGGACCAAACCGCACCAGTCCTGCCGGTCGAGCAATACCCTGCCAGATCGAATCCAGCCAGGAAGGAAGGGTAGGTTCTGTCCAGTTGGCAGTGACGACTTCGCCTTCAACTAACCTGGTTGCTTGCAAAAGTTCAGCAAAGCCTTCAATGCTGGAGAATGCCGGGTGCGACCACTGATCCAGGAGTTGGCGCATCACGGGTCTTTCCCAGAAATTAAGCGGCTTCTGGCGATCGTCTCGCTGGTTCCAATCTGCCATAACCATGATGCCTCCCGGCTTGACAACCCGCATGAGTTCTTTGGCGAAAATGGCTTTGTCAGGCATATGGGGTCCGGCTTCGATCGACCAAACCACATCAAAACGGGCATCGGGAAACGACAGTGCCATTGCATCATCCACCTGAAACTGCACATTTAAATCGGCGGGCGTGAGCTCCTGAGCACGTTTCACCTGCTGAGGGCTGATGGTCACTCCGGTGACAGCAAACCCGTAGTCTCGCGCCAAAATGCGGCTGCTGCCGCCAATGCCACAACCCACATCTAGCACCGTTGTGCCCGCAGGCAACCGATCTAAGCCGCCCCAGCCCACCATTTCATGCACAAAGTCTGCTTTTGCCTCCAGAAAATCCTTGCGTTTTGGCGGCGAACCGTAATGTCCCAGGTGAATATGCTCGCCCCAGTAGAACTCTAGAATGCCGTCTTCAGTCCATTCATCGTAGGAATGAGCGACCGAATCAGCAGATTGATAGCGGCGAGCCGTTAGGAGATAAACCCCTATCCCCAGGATCAGCAGGAACAGGACAATTCCGATCGCCGCAAAAAACAAACTCATTGAGATCAAGCCTTCATTCTTGTGACATTTTCTTAACAATTTTATTGTATTGCGGGATTGCAGGTTGAAGGGGGGTTAGGGCTGGCGATTGGGCGATGCGAGGCAGTTCTCCCGATGGGGTAATCGGCTTGTGGAACGTGCTACGCCAAGCCCTGAACACTCCGGGTTCACGGCATGATGGAAGGTGCATGAAAATCTGAAATCCATTCCCAAGCCCCATGACTCACTTTTCTGCTCCAGACTCCGAACTGCAATTAACGATCCAAGACAGCCTACAGGCGATCGCCGTCGACCTGGGACAGCCGATCGACGAAGCCGAAGCGCAGCAGCTTTATCAAGATGCTCTGGGACTGCTGGATCACATTGCCTGGGAACCGATTACGCTGGCACGCCTGGCAGGCACGCTGCTGGTTTATCAGTCGCAGGAGATTGAGCCAGAAGAGTTGACGTGGTTTCGATCGCAGGTGAAGCAGTGCCAGGACGATGAAGAGATCGAGGAGCTGATTGAGTCACTGCACCGCGTTGATTCGTTATAGGGGGCTTCAGAAAGTCTATTCTGCGGACGAGATACGATAGGCACAGCGACGATCGCCCGCAATCAGATGCTCAACTCGCTCAATTTTCACGTCTGATCCCAGCAGTGCCGAAAAAACCTGTAGCTCTGAAGCACAAATCTGGCTGCATGTCCGGGCTGCCGAGTGAATTGCACAGTGGTTTTCGATTAGCAGCACTGCGTCTTCCGCTTCCTGCACAACTTCTGCCATATAGCCTTCCTGGGCACGAAGTTGAGCGATCGTCTTCACTTGCGCCTGCCAGCCATCTTCGGGAAGCTGTGCCTGATAGTTGTCGATTTGCTGTTGGGTGCGTTTGGCAAGCAAAGCGTCCAGTCCGTCCTGACCAAAAAGCTGCTCAACGCCCTGCAGAACATTCACCAGCAGTTCGGCATGATTATCGGGAAAGCGTTTTGCTGCCTTTTCGGTGAGCTGCCACTGCTTGATCGGGCGACCAACCGGACGGCGTTCTTCTTGATAAGTAACCAGGTTATCTGCCTGCAATGTCTGGAGGTGTTGCCGAATTGCCATTGCAGACACCTGAAGCTGAGCGGCTAAAACGGCGGCAGTTTGCGGTCCATGCAGCTTGAGCAAATGCAGAATTTGATTTTTGGCTTTGAGTTTGTCGCTTTCCAGTAGCTCAGTCATTGTCTTTTCCCCCTAACTCCCTGAAAAATGCGCCTTGCGCTGTTTCTGCATCCTGGACTTCTTCATCCCGTATTCTGCGATCGCTTCGCCGTTCTCTCTTCGAGGTAATCGACTCCATCCTACTTTCAGAATGCCCTAACCGAAAAGTCTCTAGCAAAAGCGATGAATTCATTGCCCGCGAATCTCGGTTGGGGGTGGAACGTTAATTTAGGGAATGCTGCCCTGCCTGCTTAGCGTTATTCTAAATTCCGATCGCCAGCGTGCTTCTACAATTGAACGACTGCAAATGACTGCAAACGACTATTAATGAACAATTAAACGATTAATGGACGATCGCATGGTGCTCCTAAAATTCCTGTCGCTGCTGCGCTCTTTAGGGCTGGTGATTTTGCTGCTGTATGCCGGGTTCTGTCTGGCTTTGTATTTTGGGCAAACTCGGCTAATTTTCTTTCCACCCCGATCGCTTGATGCCACTCCTGCGACCGTGAACCTGGCTTATGAAACCGTCGAGTTACCGATCGAGAATGCGATTAGCGCAGAGCGAAACCCTAAAGGAACCGTTACCGGGTGGTGGATTCCGGCAAGGCAGCCAAATGCGCCTGTGTTGCTTTATTTTCACGGAAATGGCAGCAATATTGGTGATTTGGTGAATCGGGCGGCACAGTTTCATCAGATGGGGTCAGCGGTGCTGCTGATCGACTATCGCGGCTATGGGGCGAGTACAGGCGGGTTTCCCTCGGAGGCAAGCGTTTATGAAGATGCGATCGCTAGCTGGAACTATCTCACCCAAACACGCCAGATTTCGCCCGATCGCATTTTCTTGTTTGGACAATCGATCGGGGGCGCGGTGGCGATCGATCTGGCAAGCCGTCAGTCGACGCTAGGGGGAATCATTGTTGAAAGTACGTTTTCGTCGATGCGACAAATGGCAGATGTAGGAGGCTATTCACGTTTTTTGCCGGTCGACTGGCTGCTGACGCAATCCTTTGATTCACTCACGAAAGTTCGATCGCTTCGGTCTCCAATTTTGCTGATTCACGGCACTGCTGATCGCACCGTTCCCACCGTTATGAGCCAGAGCCTTTACGAGGCTGCCCCTCAGCCCAAGCAGCTATTGCTGATTCCTAGCGCAACGCACAACGATGTCTCACGGGTCGGCGATCGAATTTACTGGCAAGCGATTCAGCAATTTATCCAGAAATATGCGCGTCCACAGCAGGCGCAATAACCTGATAAAGTACCTCCTCAGGAGTGGGTGTCAAAGTTCGCGATCGAGCAAGGGTTATGGGCGATGCAAAGCAGTTTCCTGCCGGGGACGATCGGTTGCAGCAGAAAAAGAAACAACAAGGAATTTGGATTGCAGAAGCAATGCGAAGCAGTTCCCCCTTTGGGGTAATCGGGCTGCTCGTTGTGCTGATACTCGGCGTTTCTTTTCGGTGGGCAAACCTGGAAGCCAAAGTGTACTGGGTGGATGAAGTTGCCACCTCGATTCGCATTGCCGGAACCACCAAAGCACTGCTCACCCAGCAGCTTGCCACCGGACAACTGCTTACCGTGCAGCACCTCCTGGATGTCCAACAGCTTCATCCTGCCCTTCCCTGGTCTGCCACCCTTGCCGCTCTTTACCATAGCCCTGAACACGCTCCTCTGTACTTCCTCCTCGCCCGGTTCTGGCTTCAGCTGACCGGCAATGGCATTGCTCAGATTCGATCGCTCTCGGTGTTGTTCAGTCTGCTGTCTCTGCCGGCGCTGTTCTGGCTGTGCGAAGAGCTGTTTCATTCGCGTCGCACGAGTTGGATCGGAGTGATGCTGCTGTCGGTGTCGCCGTTTTTTGTGGCGTATGCTCAGGAAGCGCGTCCCTATAGCTTGTGGAGTTTGACGCTGCTCTTGATGGGAGCGACGTTACTAAGGGCAGTGCGAACGCAACAGCGTCAAGATTGGCTGCTGTATGCTGTCGCTGCTGCGATCGGACTTTATACATCGCTGCTGTCGCTGCTGGTGTTGGGCGGACAGGGAATTTATGTCGCACTGAGACGGCAACAAGACTCAGGAATTTTGCAGCAATGGATCAGGGCTGCGGGTGTTGCAGTGCTGCTGTTTAGCCCCTGGATAATTGTGATTTTGCAGCAGTGGACAATGCTTCAAGACAATACCACCTGGGCACGAATTCCTTTGTCACCGATCGCAATGCTGGCAATCTGGCTTTATAGCGTTGTGGTTCTCTTTTTTGATTTGCCTGTGTCGGTGTCGCTGAGTGTTGAAACGATCGCCAAAGCATTCACTGCACTATTTATTTTGGCGTTGATTGGGATTGCACTTAATTCGCTTCGCAGATCATCAAAATCGACCCGGCTATTTTTGCTGACTTTTGCGCTGCCGATTCCGATCGTCCTGTTGTTCATTGATTTGATTTCGCAGGGGCAGGCTTCGGCAACGCCGCGCTATCTTTTGCCGCTTCAGCTTGTGGTTTTGTTTGTGATGAGTCATTGGCTGAACGGTTCCTTTCAGGGTTGGAAAAAAAATCACGCTGGAATTGTTGTCAATCGATCGCGACGTTCTCTCAAGCCGTTCATCTTTATCTTGCTGATTGGATTCTGTTTGATGTCTTGCATATCGAATCTGAATCGGATTCCAGATTATCAAAAGGCGCATAATCGGTTTAATCTGCCGATCTCTGCCATTATCAATCAGGCGAATCGTCCATTCATCCTGAGTGAGGCGGCAAATACAATGAATTTGCTGTCACTCAGTCACAGTTTGCGACCAGCCACACTGCAAATCTTTCCTTCCATTGATTCAGATATTTCGCTCAATTTCTGTAACACTAATTTTTTGTTTAATCCCACCCCAGGTTTGGTCGATCGCCTGAGCAATAACACACCATTCACGCTAAAGGAAATCTATCAACCGGAACTGCTGACCCCGGAAGATATTCACTTATCGCTGTGGCAGCTCCAAAACAAACAGGTTCAAAACAAACAGGTTCAAAACGGGCAAACTCAGCAGAACGGCAGTGGGTGTGAGCAGGGAACGGCACAATGAGTCCGAACGTGAATTGGAAATTGAATCGATCGTGGATTTGGCTACTTGCCCTTCCCGTGCTGCTGGGCATCTTTTTTCGGTTCATTCATCTGGAAGCCAAAGTGTACTGGGTGGATGAAGTTGCCACCTCGATTCGCATTGCCGGAACCACCAAAGCACTGCTCACCCAGCAGCTTGCCACCGGACAACTGCTTACCGTGCAGCACCTCCTGGATGTCCAACAGCTTCATCCTGCCCTTCCCTGGTCTGCCACCCTTGCCGCTCTTTACCATAGCCCTGAACACGCTCCTCTGTACTTCCTCCTCGCCCGGTTCTGGCTTCAGCTGACCGGCAATGGCATTGCTCAGATTCGATCGCTCTCGGTGTTGTTCAGTCTGCTGTCTCTGCCGGCGCTGTTCTGGCTGTGCGAAGAGCTGTTTCATTCGCGTCGCACGAGTTGGATCGGAGTGATGCTGCTGTCGGTGTCGCCGTTTTTTGTGGCGTATGCTCAGGAAGCGCGTCCCTATAGCTTGTGGAGTTTGACGCTGCTCTTGATGGGAGCGACGTTACTAAGGGCAGTGCGAACGCAACAGCGTCAAGATTGGCTGCTGTATGCTGTCGCTGCTGCGATCGGACTTTATACATCGCTGCTGTCGCTGCTGGTGTTGGGCGGACAGGGAATTTATGTTTCCCTCTGCTGGGGCAAGCAACGACTTTGGTGGATTAGAGCGGCGATCGGGGCAGTGCTGCTATTTTCTCCCTGGATCGGGGTGATCCTTTCCCAGTTGACCACCCTACACGACAACACTACCTGGACGCGGCTGCCGTTGGGACTGCTGCCAATGCTCGCAACCTGGATTTATACGCTGGCAGTGCTATTTTTTGATGTTCCTGTCGTGCTCAATCCACCGATTGTAGGAATGGCCCAGGTAACGATCGCTGCTATCCTCGTAGGGCTAATGGGCTTTGCGCTACGAGAGCTAATTCAAAAAACGCCTCGAGAAGTCTGGCTGTTTGTCGTGGTCTTTTGGGCTGCCCTTCCCGTTCCTCTCATTGTGTTTGATTTATTCGCAAACGGGCGGCTTTCGACGGCTCCGCGCTATATGATGCCCGTGCTTCTGGGCGTTCTGCTAACGATCGCCTTTTTCCTGTCCGATCGCATTCCTGACTTATTCAAGCATCCGTTCCGACAGCGATTCTGGTCGGGTGTTTTAGTGGGGTTAATTGCGATCAGCATTTGTTCATGTTTGTTTCAGCTTCAGCAGCCCTCCCGCTATCACAAAACGCGCAGTCTCAGCAATCCAGCGATCGCAGCAGTGATCAACCAGGCAAATGCGCCCCTCTTGCTGGCAGAAGCGTCCCAAGTGATGGATCTGCTATCGATCAGCCATTTGCTCAAGCCCGAAGTTCAGATACGAATCGCGCCTGCTGAGACCGTCTTAAACTGGGCAAATTCCTGTCAAACCACGTTTTTGTTTAACCCGTCTGCGCCTTTAAAGCAACTTTTTCAGCAGCAGGGCATTCTGCTCAGGAATCGCTACCAGCCTCAGCCGCTTGTGCCAACTGAAATGAGTCTTTCCCTCTGGCAAGTTCAGCCCGCCAAAGCGAATCAACGCTGCGCCTATCCGCTGATCTGATTGAGCGAACGGTAAGACACGATCGCCGCAACCGCTAGCAAAAGCTGAACTTGCCAGGGAGCAGAAACAAGCGTGATCACCAGTGCCAAAAGAGCGATCGAGAGGCAGCCAACAGCAACTTCAGGAAAGCTGTGAACTACCCGGTCGGACAGAAGCGCGGCTCCGACGGTAATACAGAGAGCAGTGAAAAATAGCATAGCTCAATCAATCAGGTGAGGTTAAGCTGAAAGTTGTAGAGATAACAACAGCACAGACTGAATCAAAACCGAAATAGATAGATTTATTAATGTAATGTAATACATGATTTTTTGTAAAGCAGTCTTCCTCCAGAGCGGTGGCTCATCAGGGTGATTTGCGATAAGCAGGACAAGCACAAAGCAAGTACGGTAGAGTAAGCTCGATCGGAGAGTGCCTGAAATCGGAGAAAAAAATGCTTGCCTATATTCTGGCGATCGCAGTCGCTTTGGGAAGCCTGAGTTTGTATCTCGCTGCTTTCTTGCTGCCGGAAGTCCATCGCAAATACGACCTGATCTGGAGCGGTGTAGGGCTGTTTTACGGGCTGGTGCTGTGGGTGTGTGCAGGACGAATGACAGGCGGGGTGCTGCTGGGGCAGGTTGCTAGCGTTTCTCTGATCGGCTGGTTTGGCTGGCAAACCCTGAAGCTGCGCCTGGTCGAAACTTCAAGAATAGAAACTTCAGGACAGGCAAAACCTTCTCATCCAAGCAATAGCTTATCGCCCAGTTCTGCTTCTCCAATTGCCCCGGCGGATGTGATCAAAGCGCGAATTGCTCAGTATCGGTTGCGGCTGCGCCAAAATTCCGAGCCTTCCTCGGTTCTAGTCAACCTCGATCGCCTGGTTGAAAATACGGTCTCTGCCCTCGATCGGCTACGAATCTGGATTGGGGCTCTGATGAGTACAACAGTCAGCGAAACCATTCAGCCTCCCCAAAATTCCGCTCCGTCTTCCTCTTCTCCTGCCGCAGCGGTTCAGCCCTCTGTCTTTCCTCCCCAGACGGTCTTTCCTCCTCAAAGTAGCTTCCCTGTCAGTTCCCCCTCTAAAGACATGGATTCTAGCAGAGACAGAAATTCCAGCTCTCCCGAAATCGCCACTGTTCGGATCGAAGTCGATAGCTCTCCCCAGCCTGAGCTGGCTGCCGAATGGAGCGATCTGGACTTTGACAGCGACCCGGAAATGGAAACAATCGACGGCTCGATCGAATCGATTCCCGATGCAGTCAAGCGACCTCGGCGATCGTTTGATGCCATTCGTAGACCTGATCTCGATTGATCAAATCGGCTTTGTTAGGAATCTCAAAATAAGGAATTTCAAAGCATTTCCCAAAAGAAATTACCCGATCGCTTCTGGCAAATTTACCGCCAGGAAAGTCTTTCGGATCAGGAGCGTCGCGTCGATCTCCTCCAGGCTTGCCAGCGTTTTGCGTCCGAGCTGAATCAGGCTGTCCTGTTCCTGCTGGCGAATCGTCAGACGGGCAAAGGGAATGTCGGCTAGCCCCAGACGATCGCGTCCCGGCTGGAAGTCGGTAATTCTGGCAAATCCGCCTCGACTCAGCACAAAAGTATTTTTGCCCTGCCCATCGATTAGGCGATTGCAACCTGCGCCACCCCACAGCAGATCAGCTCCTCTGCCGCCCAGCAAAACATCCCGACTCATGCCGCCAATAAGCGTATCGTTGCCTGCTCCACCTTCCAAGCGATCGGCTCCTGTGCCCCCGGTCAAAAGATCATTGCCCTGCTGCCCTCGCAGGCGATCGGCTCCCGCATTGCCATTAAGCCAATCAAACCCCTTGTTGCCCAACAGTCGGTCAGCTCCCTCTAATCCGAGCAAATTATCTGCCTGAATTGTGCCTTGCAGGGTGTCCGATCGGGTTGAGCCAGCCTGTCGAAACTGAAACGCGCTCAGCACTGCCGCTTCTGCCTGTACAAAGCCCACTTGTGGATTCAGACCCGGAACCGCAGCGATCTGGATTGCCGTTTGTTGCAGGTCTGTAATGGTTCGAGATAGGGTCAGGCTCTTTCTGCCCCCGGCGCGTTGCAGCATCAGTGCCGCGACTGCCGCCAGATGGGGAGCTGCCGCCGAAGTACCGAAAAAGGGCGCAAACCCAAATACAGTCGTTGAAACCCCGTTTGGGCCCACAATTTCTGGTTTGAGCCGCGCCTGGCTTGCGGGCAATCGATCGCCTGCCGGACTCAGCACAATTGGCGACCCCCCCCGGCTTGAGTCCTTGTCTAACAGGGGAGGATTCACCCCAAATTCAGGTGTCCGGCGATAAAAGGCAGAACCAACGGCGATCGCACCTGCCGCATTCGGGTGTCCATAAACGGTTGATCCTCCGGCTGCGTTTGGCTGATCGTTGACGTACTGGTAAGCGGTGTCGCTGTCTCCCCCGTTCGCAACGCTGATCCACTTCATCAAAGACGGAAAGGGCAAACTGGCAGACGTGCGGAGGGCAAGCATCAGGTAAACCGTTTGGGGCATCGACTGCTGATTTTGATAGACCAGCAGCTTTCCCGGATTGTTTTGCAGCGCAGGATCTATCAGTCCCAAGGTAGGCAGAACGCCCTGTGCCAGAATGCTGGAACCCTGACCGGGAGGGACAGGGCGATCGAGCAAAAAGAGTTCGATATCGGAGCTGATTCGTCCGGCAGGCTGATCCCAGTTCAACAACAGCCCGATTGGATTAAAGCCAGGAATTTTAATGTCTTGAAACAAATCTGGTTCCGCTGTGGCAGGAGTCCCAGCCGCAAAATCATGAGCCGTATAGGTTGTGCCGCGAAAGTCAAATGTGCTGCTGGGAATAAAAGGACTTTCATACGATCGGTTGCCATCGTTACCTGCGGCAGAAAAATACAGCACTCCCTGACCTGCCACCTCATCCACCGCTTGAGCCGCAATGCCGTCTTGCAACAATAGCGCAGTCGAATAGCCAATATCGTCTACGATTACATCGGCTCCTGCCTGTGCCAGCCGTCGAATCGCGCCTGCAAATTCGGTTTCGGTTGCGCCCGATCGATGAAACAGCAGCTTTGCCCCCGGCGCAACGTCGTGCACAATCTGCGCCATCGCCCGCCCTTCGTCGATGCCCGCTTGATCCTCTCTCAACACTTTCACGCGCTGCCTCAAGCCAAACGGATTGCCCTTTCCCGGTAAGTCACCGCCTCGCACATCTCTTCCTGCACCTCCCAGGACATTAAAGCTGTCGGAAATAATGCCGATCGTGATTCCTTTCCCGGTTAACCCAAAAAGCCGACGGGCAACATCAGAGCGCATCGCCCGATCGCCCTCACTCGTAATTCTTCCAACCATGTTTCCTGCTTTGCCGATCGCGGGCGGCTCTTCATGCCTGGTTAATTCTAAGGGGGAAGGGGGGGAAGTTGAGGAAAGTTTGTGATTGGGGGAGATGAGGGAGCGAGGTGGGGCAGGAGAGCCAGGAGAGCCAGGGGTAGGGCTTGCTTCAACTCCCTTCAATTTTCTAAGCTCCTTCTTCCTAAGCTCCTTCGGCTCCCTCACTCTCTTCCAAACTCCTACAGAGAGAGGTTAAGCCCCTGGGTTGTGGCGGTTGTCGTGAGGATGCTGGCGATTTGGGCGGGGGTGAGGGTGGGATTTGCGCTCAGCATCAGGGCGGCGATACCAGAAACAAAGGGAGCTGCAAAGGACGTGCCGCTATTATCTGAACGGTGACTGTTGCCGCGATCGGTTGAGAAGATATCAACACCGGGAGCCACCACAAAGGGCATGCGGCGATTGCCTGCGGGATTCGAGAAATCTGCGAGCTGGCGGTTTCGATCGATTGCGCCAACGGCAATGCCCAATCCCTGAAGGGCAGTGTATGCAGGCTCCAGGGGACGCAGTGCGCCGTAGGTTTGGCGATCGTTTCCGGCTGCAAAAATCACGGTCACGCCTGCTTGAGCCGCTTCTTGCAGGGCAGCGATATTTTCGGACAATGGCTGGAACAGTGAGCTGCCTTGTGAAGAGCTAAGGCTCATGTTGATTACCTTTGCCCCGTTGCGGATGGCGTAGCGAATGCCTTGGGCGACTGCGTCACTGTCTTCAGTTTCTTCGTTGTCGCTCAGGACGCGTACGGGCATAAGGCGAGCACGGGATGCAGTGCCTTTTGCCTGAGCAGTTGATGAAGCGGCAATAATTCCGGCAACGGCAGTTCCGTGACCATCAGAGTCGTTTGGGTCATTGTCCTGGGCGGCAAAATCCCAGCCGTTGACATCATCAATAAAGCCATTTTGGTCGTCATCGATCCCGTTTGCGGGAATCTCGTTTGCATTTCTCCACAGGTTTTGCGCCAGCTCTGGATGCTGATAATCGACTCCGGTATCCAGCACTGCCACTACCACATCCTGTCCTTCAAAACCTTTTGCCCAGGGTGCGGCTGCCCCGATCGCATTGGTGCCCCAGTTCGGGCTGTTTGTGGGTTTGGCGATCGGCACGGGTTGCCCAATGGCTTGAGCCACTGCCGCCGCTGCATTCACTAAGCCGTAGCCATAGAAAAAGTTAAAACCGGAAACAGGTGAAATCTTCTGGGTTCGCAGGCTGTATCGTCCTTCGCCCTGCGATCCGGAAATGGGGTTTGGAGACACACTGACGCGCACCCGATAACGCACTCCAGGCTGAGCCGTAAATACCAGCCGCGCATCGGAGTTAAAGGCATCGATGCTTTCGCCATACAGCAATGCCCGTCCAGAACGAACGTCCCGCAGTTCGAGATAGGCATCAAACTGGTTTGATTTAAGATTAATTTCAATTTGTTGTCCGGGCTGAATGCCGCGTAGTTCGTATTCGTCAATAAACGATGACAGCCCAAAGCTAAATCGATCGCCCTGCTTTAGAACGCCCCGGAGTCGCTGAGCCGATCGCAAGGAATTCGCTTTCCCCGACGAGGAGATGCGCTGTTGGGTTGCCCGTCGCTGAGTACGAGCCAGGGGCACAGCTTGAGCAGGAGCCTGGAACGATTCCTGGAAAGCAGTCTGGGGAAAAGTAGCAGACGGGGCTGAAAGATTTGGAAAGGGACGACTACCCCTTTGGGAGACTGGGAAGCAATCGTTAGAGCCTTTAAAAGGAAGCATAAAAAAAGGCAGCATAAAACCGCAGAATATGCCGGGAGCAAGAGACCGAATCTAAATTAACTTACTTGGTGACAGACTCACCATGCCCAAAACCAGCCGCGATCGAGCATGATTCGATACAATCGTGACTATCCCTATCGCATTACTCAGAATTTGCTGTGACAGTGACAGAACCCGGAAGCTACAAAGACACGGTTAATTTGCCGCAAACAAAATTTGATATGCGGGCAAACGCCACCAAGCGCGAACCCGAACTTCAGCAGTTTTGGGCAGAGCATCAAATTTACGAAACGCTGTCAGAGCGCAATCCGGGCGAACCCTTCATTCTGCACGACGGTCCTCCTTATGCAAACGGCTCGCTCCACATCGGGCACGCGCTCAATAAGATTCTGAAAGACACGATTAATAAATATCAGCTTTTGCGCGGTCGCAAGGTGCGCTACGTTCCCGGCTGGGACTGCCACGGGCTACCGATCGAACTGAAAGTGCTGCAAGCGATGAAGCCCGAAGTTCGATCGCACCTCACCCCGATCGAACTTCGCAAGCGGGCAAAAACCTGGGCGATTGAGCAGCAGCAAGCGCAGGCAAAAGGCTTCCAGCGTTACGGTGTGTGGGGAGACTGGGAGCATCCCTATCTGACGCTGACGCCCGACTATGAAGCAGCGCAGATTAGTGTATTTGGACAAATGGCACTCAAGGGCTACATCTACCGGGGCTTGAAGCCGGTGTACTGGAGTCCGAGTTCTCAGACAGCACTGGCAGAAGCGGAGCTGGAATATCCCGAAGGTCACACGTCGCGCAGCGTTTATGCAGCGTTTCGCGTCGTTAGCCTGGCGGACAGCGCAGCAGAATTTGCACCCTATTTGCCGCAGTTGGGTGTGGCAGTCTGGACGACGACGCCCTGGACAATTCCGGCGAACCTGGCAGTCGCGGTGAATGGCGATCTGAAATATTCGATCGTCGAAGCTGCCGATGACAAATTGCCCGTGAAATATCTGATCGTCGCGACCGAACTGGTCGAACGCCTCTCGAAGCTGTTTGAAACCGAACTGACGGTGAAGGCGACTTTGAGCGGCAAAGCTCTAGAGTTTTCTAGCTATCAGCATCCTTTGTTCGATCGCACCAGTCCGATCGTGGTCGGCGGCGACTACATCACGACGGAATCGGGTACAGGGTTGGTGCATACGGCTCCCGGTCACGGAATGGATGACTTTATCGTGGGTCAGCGATATAGTCTGCCTGTGCTGTCTCCGGTCGATGATGTCGGTAACTTTACCGCCGAAGCGGGACAGTTTCAGGGACTCAATGTTCTGAAAGACGCAAATGAAGCCATTATCCAGGCATTGAGCGATGCCCATGCGCTGCTGAAAGAAGAAACCTATGCCCACCGCTATCCCTACGACTGGCGCACCAAAAAGCCCGTGATTTATCGCGCTACGGAACAGTGGTTCGCTTCGGTAGACGGCTTCCGTGAAGAGGCAATGCGATCGATCGCCGAAGTCAAATGGATTCCCGAACAGGGCGAAAACCGCATCACAGCAATGGTCTCGGAGCGATCGGACTGGTGTATCTCGCGGCAAAGAAGCTGGGGCGTACCGATTCCGGTGTTCTATGACGAGGAAACCAATGAGCCGTTATTGAACGCGGAGACGATCGACTACATCCAGAAGATCTTCGCCGAAAAAGGCTCGGATGCCTGGTGGGAACTGCCGATCGAGGAGCTATTGCCGCAAGCGTACCGCAACAACGGACGCACCTACCGCAAAGGGATGGACACAATGGATGTCTGGTTCGACTCCGGCTCCTCCTGGGCGGCAGTGGCAAAAGCGCGAGGACTAGGCTACCCAGTAGATATCTACCTGGAAGGCTCTGACCAGCACCGAGGCTGGTTCCAGTCCAGTTTGCTGACGAGCGTGGCAGTGAATGGCACCGCGCCCTATAAAACCGTCCTGACCCACGGCTTTACGCTCGATGAGCAGGGACGCAAAATGAGCAAATCGCTGGGGAATGTCATCGATCCGGCGATCGTGATCGAGGGCGGCAAAAACCAGAAAGAGGAGCCTCCCTACGGCGCAGACGTGCTGCGACTGTGGGTGTCGTCGGTAGACTATTCCTCGGACGTGGCGGTGAGCAAAAACATCCTGAAGCAAATGGCGGATGTCTACCGCAAGATCCGCAACACCGCGCGGTTTTTGCTGGGCAACCTGCACGACTTCAACCCGGCAAAGGATGCAGTTCCTTACGATCAGCTTCCCGAACTCGATCGCTATCTGCTGCACCGCATGACCGAGGTATTCGCCGAAGTCACTGACGCTTACGATACCTATCAGTTTTATCGCTTCTTCCAGACTGTGCAGAATTTCTGCGTCGTCGATTTGTCGAACTTTTATCTGGACATCGCCAAAGATCGGCTCTACATCAGCGCAGCCAATTCGTCGCGTCGCCAAAGCTGTCAAACCGTGCTGGCGATCGCCCTGGAAAACCTCGCCCGATCGATTGCTCCGGTTCTATCTCACTTAGCCGAAGACATTTGGCAGGCGATTCCCTATCCAACTCCGTACCAATCGGTATTTGAGTCCGGCTGGATGCAAATCGACAACGCCTGGAAACGACCAGAACTTGCAGACAAGTGGGAACAGTTGCGCCAGATTCGCGATGAAGTCAACCGGGTGCTGGAAAAGGCTCGAGCGGATAAGGCGATCGGTTCCTCGCTGGAAGCCAAAGTGATGCTGTATGTGGGCGATCTGGAACTACGGCAAACGCTTGGGAGCATGAACCCACCCAATAGCCTGTTGGGGAACGGAGTAGACGAACTGCGCTATCTGCTGATTACCTCCCAGGTGGAACTGCTGGAGGCACCCGCACCGCTGGCAGAGCTGAAATATCAGTCGCAGACCGACGGGCTAGGGATTGGCGTAACGGACGCAGACGGGCAAAAGTGCGATCGCTGCTGGAACTACTCGCTTCAGGTCGGCAAATCTTCGCTGCATTCATTGCTATGCGAACGCTGTATTCCTGCGCTGGATGGCAAGTTTTAACCTGTGAAGCTTGATTTCTCTGACTCCGCCTGTCTGCTGGTGACGCACGGAAGCCGCGATCCGCGTCCGCAAATTGCGCTGGATCATCTGGTCAAGCTTATGGCTGATGACGGCGATCGGGGAACGGCATCTCCGTCGCTGATTGGCACAGGTCAGCTTGAACTTGCTCCCGATCCGCTGCATCAGCAGATTCTTCGCTTTGCCCAGCTTGCCGCCGATCGCGGAAAGACCCGTGTGCAAATTCTGCCGCTGTTTTTGCTGGCGGGCGTTCACGTCATGGAAGACATTCCGGCAGAAGTGAACCTGGCGCGTTTAGCCCTGCGGGAGAGCTTTGACCCGGTGCAAGAGCCGAATCTGGCGATCGAAATTTTGCCCTATGCGGGTCAATACCAGGATTTCTGGAAGCTGCTGATCCATCCCGTCGATGAGATTGGCGCATCCCTGGCAGGGAAAATTTTGCTGGCGCACGGGAGTCGGCGCATGGCGGCAAATCAGGCGATCGTTGAGATTGCGGCTCAGATTGAGGCAACGCCTGCTTTCTGGTCAGTGGCTCCCGATTTAGAAAGCCAAGTGATGAGCCAGATCAAACAGGGCTGTCGAGCAATTCAGATTTTGCCCTACTTTTTGTTTGAGGGGGGCATCACTGATGCGATCGAACAGCAGGTGCAGCGGTTTTCCCAGCAGTTCCCTGAGGTGCGGTTTAAACTAGCACGACCGATCGGTGCAACTCAGGCACTTGCAGATTTTCTAATGACTTTGATCAGGTGATCTGCTCTATTCAAGGCATGGGCGATCGGCTACAGTTTTCATCAGCTACAGTTCTCAATTGTTGGTAGCCCCGTCAGCAAAGAGGCAAAAGGCTTTGCGAAAAAGTAGCCCTGTCCATATTCACAGTGCAGTGCCCGGAGTTGGGCAAGCTGTTTTGGGGTTTCGATGCCTTCTGCAATCACTTCCATGCCCACATTCCAAGCAAGGGTAATAATGGTACGGACGATCGCCAACTGCTCGCCGTCAAAATCGATTTTGCTGGTAAAGGAGCGATCGATTTTCAAAGTATCAATGGGTAAGCGGTGCAGGTAGCTGAGCGACGAGTAGCCTGTGCCAAAGTCATCGATCGCAAGCTGAACGCCGAGTTGTCGCAGCTGGTTGAGCGTTTTAATCGCCGATTCTGCGTTTTCCATCAACACCGTTTCGGTAATCTCTAGCTTGAGCTGCTGCGGCAGAAGCTGGGTATCTTGCAGCACTTGACGAACTTCCTCAGCAATCCCGGAGCTAAAGTGTCTGCCGGACAAATTGACATGGACAATCAGCAACTCTTCTCGGCGGCTCTGCAACTGCCATTCGTGAACCTGCTGACAGGCTTCGCGCAGCACCCAGCTTCCGATCGGTACAATCAGCCCGGTCTCTTCGGCAAGCGGAATAAACTCACCGGGAGAAATTAGCCCACGCTGCGGATGATGCCATCGCACCAGTGCCTCAACGCCCACAATCTGGCAGGTTCTCAGCGAGACGATTGGCTGATAGTGCAAGCAGAGTTCCTGTCGCTCGATCGCCCGCCGCAAGTCTGTTTCGAGCTGAAGCAATGCCATTGCATTCGTGTGCATTCCTGGCTGAAAAATCTCGTAGCGTCCCCGTCCCTGTGCCTTTGCCCGATACATTGCTGTGTCTGCGTCGCGCAGCAAGTCCTCTGGTCGCTCGTAGCCAACGGTGCTAAAGGCAATTCCAATGCTGACAGCCGTGTAGACTTCATGCCCCTCTAGGTCAAACGACTGCGCCAGCTCACTCTGAATGCGATCGGCAAACGCAATCACGGTGGCAGTGTCTTTGACTTCTTCCAGCAGCACCACAAACTCATCGCCCCCCAGCCGAGCCACCATGTCGATCGGACGTAAGCACTGCAAAAAGCGATTGGCGATCGCAATCAAAAGCTGATCACCCAGCATGTGCCCCAGGCTGTCGTTGATTACTTTAAAGCGATCGAGGTCAATAAATAGGACGGCAAACATCAAGTCAGGGTTGCGCTGGGCAAGCTGAATCGCATGACGCATTCGCTCGGTAAGCAGCATTCGATTCGGTAAACCCGTCAGCGTATCGTAAAACGCATCGTGAACCAGCTTTTCCTCGGCTTGCTTCCAGGTGGTGGTATCAGTTTGAAAACCCGCCATGCGTGTTGCCTGACCCGCTGCATCGCGCAATGCCAGCCCTCGGCTCAACATCCAGCGATAGCGACCGTCTTGATGCTGCATTCGGTATTCGTACTCAAAATGAGACGTGACGCCATTCACATGAGCCTTGATTTGCCGCTTGAGCCAGTACAGGTCTTCGGGATGAACCCGATCGAACCATTCCTCTAGCCGATCGCTGATGCCGGATTCCTCATAGCCCAGCAGGGCTTTCCAGCGCGGCGAAAAGTAGACCTGTTTTGTTTGCAGGTTCCAGTCCCAGATGCCGTCGTTAGCTCCCTGAATCGCTAGCGTGTGGCGCTCTTCGCTCTCAGAGAGGGCGGCTTCTGCCAGCTTTCGGGCAGATACATCGGTCTGGAAGCCAATAAAGTGACTCAGTTTTCCCTGGTCATTAAACACTGGATGAATGCTGAGTTCGTTCCAGAAAGGCGTTCCATCTTTGCGGTAGTTGACCAGGGTGCGGGTAATCGACTGACGTGCAGCGATCGCCATGTGGATTTGGTTGATAATGGTGCGATCGGTGTCGGTTCCCTGAAGAAAGTGACAGCCCGTACCCAACACTTCTTCGCTGGAATATCCAGTCAGGGCAGTAAAGGCAGGATTGACAAACACCACCGGATTTCCCGGCTGATTGGGATCAGTGATCATCACGCCCGTTGTGATACTGGCAATTGCCTGAGCTAGCTGATCTTTTTGTGCCAGCGTTGCTTGCAGTTGAGCCAGGGTGCGGTGATGCTGTAGCGCATAGCAGATCGATCGCTCAATGACCCACTCGTTTAGCTCTGCCTTAATTAGATAATCCGCCGCGCCTGCCTGCATCGCTGCCAAACCGATCGCCCGATCAGCCTCTTTTCCCAGCAGAATGATGGGGGCATCACAGCCTTTGCCGATCGCTTCCTGCAGCAGATGTAGCCCATTGTGGGTATCAAGCTGATAGTTGACCAAATAAATATCATGACGACGCTGAATCATGTACGTCAGGGCATCGGCATAGGTCTGCGCCCACTCCAACTCCCACTCTTTGTCTTGAAGATTGAGCAGTAAGCTACGAGTAGTGATGTAGTCATCTTCATCGTCCTCGACAAGAAGAACTTGAATCGCAGCGTTAACCATAGGAATGCCTGTCAACGATACTTTGTCCTAGGGATTTTGAAAGAATTAAAAGATTAAAACTAAGCGAATTCTATATTTACCATTAATCTACTGTAAGAGGGATGCAGGGGTTCTCCCCTAAGCTGGGAGAAGACAGCCCTCAGGTTTCTACCCCTGGCCTGGCTTAATAAAGACAGCAGGCAGGAATGAACTTTATAAGCAAGAAATCAATAGGAGCCCGATAAAAGATTGTTCCCTATCTTTCGTCCTAGACTGAATTGCGATCGTTTAAAAACTGGCTTTGCCTGGCTTATTAAACGTTCCCTTTTTTGTACCAATATTCCTTGTTCATGTAAGAATGCGCGTCTGATGCTTCAAGGTTTAGGTTCTAAACTTTGAAGCAATTGATTTGCACGTTGCTCTATTCCCGGAGAGCCTTTTCTTCGGGTGAACGGCTGCCAATCGCGGACTGATAAACCTGCACCAGCGCATCAACACCCGTAATCGCTGTGCCAACGACGAGCGCAGAAGCTCCCAGCTTTAACGCT
Source organism: Leptolyngbya sp. GB1-A1 (assembly GCF_039962475.1). Lineage (NCBI taxonomy): Bacteria > Bacillati > Cyanobacteriota > Cyanophyceae > Leptolyngbyales > Leptolyngbyaceae > Leptolyngbya > Leptolyngbya sp. GB1-A1. Next base: position 194,829 of record NZ_JAMPLI010000005.1, read on the forward strand.
TCCTGTGCCATCTGCGGAGAGGCAATGCCGCCTTCACACACGATCGGAACCGAGAGCGCGTTAACCATCTGGCTCAGTAGCTCAAACCCCGGCGGCTTTAGATGCTTTGTTGCCGAGGTGTAGCCATAAAGCGTTGTGCCCACCAGATCGGCTCCGGCAGCGGCGGCTTCCAGGGCGGCTTCCAGCGTATCGACATCTGCCATCACAGCTTTGCCAAGTTCCTGATGAATGCGATCGATCAACTCCGCTACTGTTGTGCCTTGCGGACGATCGCGCAGGGTAGCATCAATGGCAATAATGTCTGCCCCTGCCGTTGCCACTGCTTGAGCCTGCTCAAACAAAGGCGTGATATACACCTCATAGCCAGGAATCTGCCGTTTCCAGAGTCCGATAATGGGTACAGTGACCCGCTGCCGCACCGCTTTGATATGTGCCGGAGTATCGATCCGAACGCCGATCGCCCCTTGATTAACGGCGGCTTCTGCCATCGCTGCAATCACGATCGGGTCGTGGAGTGGAGAGTCAGCAGGAGCTTGACAAGAAACAACAAGCCCTCCAGCGAGGGACTGAACGGCAGAGGCAGCAGACATGGAGGAACCCACAGAAACGGTGTTTAATGTAACTAGATTTTAAACTTTAGAGGGTCGCAGTTCGACAGCGAATCTGTTTATTGTCAATTATTCTGTCAATTACCCATTCGATTATCGATTCGATTACCCATTTGATTACTCACGATCCTTTGCACACCCATGACTCAAATTCTGGCAGGCGATACAGGCGGCACTAAAACCCTTTTGTATCTGATGGAGGCTCAACCCTGTTCGGCTCGGACGGGCGTTGCCTTTAAAACCCTTTATGCTGAACGCTTTACCAGCAGAGAGTTTGATGACCTCGCGCCACTGGTACGCCGTTTTTTTGAGAATGCGACTGCGGCGATCGGCACGAAACCCAATCCCCAGAAAGCCTGCTTTTCGATCGCGGGTCCGGTGGTCGCCAACACCTGCACCCTCACCAATTTGTCCTGGATTCTGAGTGCCGATCGGCTTCAGCAAGATTTATCGATCGCCCAGATTCGCCTACTCAACGACTTTGCTGCTGTCGGACACGGAATCGAAGCACTCGCACCCGACGATATTCTGACCCTGCAAACCGGAGAACCCGATCCTGCTGCTCCGATCGCCGTCATTGGAGCCGGAACAGGATTAGGGCAGGGATTTGTGATTCGGCAGGGTAGCCAGTATCAGGTGTTTGGCACCGAAGGGGGGCACGCCGACTTTGCACCGCGATCTGAGATGGAGTTTTTGCTGCTGAAATATCTGCGCGACAAGCATGAATTGGGTCGCGTCTCGGTCGAGCGGGTTGTTTCGGGCATGGGCATTGCGGCAATTTATCAGTTTTTGCGCGATCGGCAGGGCAGCATCGAGTCGCCGGACATTGCTCAAGCCTTTCGCACCTGGGAGCAGGAAGCCGGAAAATCGGAAAAGTCGGTCGATCCGGGCGCAATGATTGGTAAAGCTGCCGCTGAAAAGCGAGATTTGCTTTGCCAGGAAACGATGGAATTCTTCGTTGCCGCCTACGGCGCAGAAGCAGGCAATCTGGCACTGAAGCTGCTGCCCTACGGCGGACTTTATATTGCAGGCGGAGTCGCTGCCAAAAATCTGGAACTCATGAAGTCCGGCATTTTCCTGAAGGCAATGTGCGACAAAGGCAGAATGCGCTCGTTAATGGAACGCATCCCCGTTCACCTGATTTTGAATGAGCAGGTTGGCTTGCTGGGAGCCGCTTTGATTGCTGCTCGATTGTGAAGAGTTTGGAGTTTGAATGGGTTGAGAAGCACTGCTAGGCGAATTGCAGGTCGATCAGAGCAGCTTTTGGATGTCTTTCTCGATGTCTTCGGGCTTTGCCGTCGGCGGATAGCGTTTGACCACGTTACCGTTGCGATCGATCAGAAACTTCGTAAAGTTCCACTTGATCCCTTCGGTTCCTAAAATTCCAGGGGCGGCTTTGGTAAGGTACTGGTAGAGCGGATGGGCGTTGCTGCCGTTCACGTCAATTTTTTCAAAGAGCGGAAAGGAAACGCCATAGCGGGTTTCACAGAAAGACTGGATCTCATTCGCGCTTCCTGGCTCTTGTGCGCCAAACTGATTGCACGGAAACCCCAGCACTGAAAACTCCCGATCGGCAAATTTGCTCTGGAGGGTCTGAAGCCCCTGGTACTGCGGCGTAAATCCACACTGGCTAGCAGTGTTCACAATCAGCAGCACTTTGCCTTTGAAGGTTTCTAGGGCGATCGGATTGCCCTCGATACTGGTGGCAGAAAAGTCGTAGATCGACGGAGAAGTTTGAGCAGTCATAGCGTCCCCTGGGATGATTACTTCTCTATAATTTTACAGTTCTTCATGAAGTTGGTTGGAAGATAGGGCGATGCAATCGCTCCTCTGCTCTCCGCAAAGCTTCTTCTGGAGTGGCTTTACCCAGTAACACCGACTCGATCGCCCGCCCCAACGCATCAGACAAGCGGCTGTAGCCGGGAAAGATCGGGCGCGATTGTCCATGTTGTGCCTGGTCGAGGAATACCTGCATGACGGGCTGCTGGGCAATAAAGTTCTGGTAGGGCTTGCTTTGGCGGGAGGCAAGATTCACGGGCAGATAGCCTGTTTCGATCGCCCATTCGGTCTGAAACGATTCGCTAAGGACGTATTCCAGGAACGTGAGGGCAGCCTGTTCTTCGGCGGGGGTCGTTTTGAACAAGAACAGGTTTTCGCCACCGATGCTGGTTGCAGGGGTGGTTTGGGCTGGAATAGGCATCACGTCAAAATCCACACCGCTTTGCTGGAGGGGTCGGAGCGTCCAGGGTCCGGTAAGCTGCATCGCGACTTTGCCAGACAAAAACGCTTCTAGCTCATAGCCCCGTTCGGGGGGTGACAAAATGGCAGTGCGATCGTCCAGTAAATCTCGCCAGAACTGGAGAGCCTGAATTGCAGCAGGACTTGCCAGGGAGTCAAGCTGAATTTCGCCGCCTGCGCTCCAGAGAAAAGGGAGCCACATAAACACCGTCCATTCGCCTTTGCCCAGAGGCAGCAGCATTCCATATTTTCCCTTTGTCGGATCGGTCAGCCTTTGGGCAACCTGACGTAGTTCGGTCCAGGTGTGAGGCAGTTCGGTGATTCCAGCGGCGGCAAACAGGCTGGGACGGTAGAAAATGCCGATGTTATTGGTGCTAAAGGGAATTGACCACAGATGATCTTCCCATTCCATCGACGATCGCAGGGCTAGATCAACTGCCGCTTTACCTGAAAAGCTCGACCACCAAGGGTCTAATGGCGCGATCGCCCCTAGCTCAATTAACTGTCCCGTTAGAGTAGGCGCGTACCACAAGAGATTAGGCGGCGCATTGCCCACCACCGCAGCCAGAATTTTGGGAATCTGCTGGTCGCCCTGTCCCACATAAAGCGATTCCACCTGGATAGCAGGATGGACTTCGTTAAAGCGATCGACTAACTTTTGCAGCACTTCCCGATTTTCCGGCGGATTCACTCCATGCCAGAGCGTCAGATGAATTGCACCATCCGAAACGGCAGGCTGGCAACCCAGCAGTAGGCTACAGAAGCAAACAATTAGCAGCCGATATAGCAGTCGCATTTTGCAGCCTGTGTAATATTACCCGCGTAGGAATACAGGGGTACATTTTTTTTTAGATGAAGGGTATCGCCCCTCTTGTGCCCCTCTCGATCGCTTGCCATGATGTTTCCAGTGACGATTTTCAGGAACTCCAGCCCTCAGCACCAGTGTTTGGGGGTTTTTATTGTTTCTTCTTATTGTTTCTAATGATGCTAGCTCGTCATTTCCATGCTCAGGGATTCTACGCGATCGATCGACGGCTTCAATAGATCCAATGCTGCCTGCACCAAGCCCTGAAACAACGGGTGAGGTTGGCTGGGGCGCGACTGAAACTCTGGGTGAAACTGAGTGGCAACAAAGAACGGATGCCCCGGTAACTCCACAATTTCCACTAAGCGACCATCGGGCGACGTACCGCTCACCTGATAGCCCGACTCCAGGAACAGCGTCCGATAGGTGTTGTTAAACTCGTAGCGATGCCGATGCCGCTCGTACACCACCTCCTGCCCATAGAGTTTGGCGGTCAAGGTATTTGGCGTGATTCGGCAGGGGTAAAGTCCTAGACGCATCGTACCGCCTAAGTCCACCACGTCCTGCTGTTCGGGCAGCAAGTTGATGATGGGATTCTGGCAGTTGGCATCAAACTCTGCACTGTTAGCGTCACTCAGCTTTGCCACATGCCGCGCCCACTCTATCACCGAACACTGCATTCCCAAGCAAAGACCAAGGAACGGAAGCTTGTGTTCACGAGCGTACTGAATCGCCGTAATTTTGCCGTCGATGCCGCGAGAGCCAAACCCACCCGGAACCAAGATGCCCTGTACGCCGCCCAGCAAGCGATCGACTGAATTTTCATCGACTTCTTCAGAGTTAATCCAGCGCAGATTCAGGTCACCACCCAATGCCAATGCCGCATGACGCAGGGCTTCACTCACCGACAGGTAGGCATCGTTGAGCTGCACATATTTCCCGACGATCGCAATCTCAAACGGCTGCTTGGGATGATGAAGCCGATCGACCAGCGTTTGCCACTGGCGCAGATCCGGCCGACGCTGCTCTAGCTGGAGGATATCAATCGCCTGCTGGGCCAAGCCTTCCCGTTCCAGAATTAGAGGCACTTCATAAATGCTGCTGGCATCCGGGGACGTAATCACGCACTCCACAGGCACATCGCAGAACTCAGACATCTTTTCCTTCAATCCCTTCGGCAAGGGACGATCGCAGCGACACACTAGAATATCGGGCTGTATCCCAATCGATCGCAGTTCCTTGACCGAATGCTGAGTCGGCTTGGTTTTCATCTCACCCGCTGACGGAATCCAGGGAACCAGCGTCACATGAATATAGAGAATATTTTTGCGCCCCACTTCTTTACGAAGCTGCCGGATGGCCTCCAAAAAGGGCAGCGACTCAATATCGCCGACCGTGCCGCCGATTTCTGTGATGACTACATCAGGATTTGTATCGTTGGCAACGCGCATCACTCGCTCTTTAATCTCGTTGGTGATGTGGGGAATCACCTGCACCGTGCCGCCATTGTAGTCACCGCGCCGCTCTTTGTTGATGACTGCCTGATAGATCGAACCGGTGGTCACGCTGTTGAGCCGCGACATAGAGGTATCGGTAAATCGCTCGTAGTGTCCCAGATCCAGGTCGGTTTCTGCGCCGTCTCGCGTCACAAACACTTCACCGTGCTGAAATGGGCTCATCGTGCCGGGGTCTACGTTGATATAGGGATCAAGCTTCAAAATCGACACCGAGTAGTCGCGTGACTTCAAGAGGCGTCCCAGACTCGCCGCCACAATGCCTTTGCCGATGCTCGAAACGACTCCGCCCGTTACAAATACAAATTTCGTCATAGGTCTGCTGAATTACCGCCTGTTAAAGCCTTGCTGCTGAAGCTGATCGCCATGCATAACCCATACATTTTGGCATAGGGCATTGATTTAGGGTCAGCGAATTCTTTCTCAATCGAAACCATCCCCGATCGAAACTATCCCCGATCGAGATTTACTCTGAGCGGAACTCTCTGCTCGATCGCCAGTCATTACTTTCAAACCGCAGACTTGCTTTCCTAAGAGCGAAATCTTTGAGATTTCCGGGCTGGTGAAAGCGAGGTGCTGCTTGCTGCTTAGGTAATTCAGAGAAAGATATGCGATCGAATTTTGCTGCTCAACCTTCCCGGCTGCGCGAAGGGTCTTTGTCGTCTCGTTTATCGTCTGCTGCGGTACTGGCTCAGGATGCGCTTCATTCGGAATCTTTGCGATCGGCTCACCGAACCCAGTCACGATCGAGCAATGGCTTTCGATTTATTCGGCTGGGTGGACTGGAAAGCGGACTGAATATTGAGCCTGTGGATACTTCCCGCCGTAATGGTTTACCCGCTTCGGTTGGAACTGCAACCAGCAATGCAGCAAATTTAGGAAACTTGAGCGGCAATACGCAATTTAAATGGTCGGATGCTGTGGGCGGCAGCAGCAAAAATCACTTCTTTCGGTTTGACCTGTCGCGCAGCAGCCAGATTAAGTTAGAGCTGGGTCAGCTTTCGGGCAATGCTGATCTAAGGCTGCTTAATATTGACAGTAAAGAACTGGGTCGATCGCTGCGGGCAAATCTCAGCAGTGAGTCGATCAATCAGCGTCTCAGTGCCGGGACCTATTACATCCAGGTGTCCACTGATGGAAATACCAGCGTCAACTACTCGCTCAATCTGAACGGCAAAGGCAACACTGCAGACGGTGGCGACGCAATGAGAACGGCTCTGGATGCGGGCAACCTCAACCAGATGAAACGCACCTATCGCAACCGCATTTCGAGCTTTGATGCAGTAGATATGTATCGCGTGAATATCACAGAAACAGCAAGGGTGAATTTCACGCTGAATCGTCTGAGTAATGATGCTGATATCCTATTGCTGAATGCAGCCGGAGATGAAATTGCAGAATCAAGCCGACACGGACGCACCAACGAATCCATCCGGCAACAGCTTAGTGCTGGAACCTATTACGTTAAAGTGAATGCGTTTGATGAAGGACTGACGCGCTATTCGCTAGGAATGTCTACTGAAGTCGTGGCAAGCTCTGGAAATGGCAGTGGAGGGGATTTTGCAAACGGTTCCGGCAGTAATTCTGGCAATGGCTCCAGTAACAGCTCTGTAACTGGAAGTTTAAGCGGTGCAGAAACGATCGCTTCCCCCATCTTTTCCCGCAGTGACCAGGTTTCCGCAACCGACCGCGATGACTTATTTCAGTTCAACCTGACCCAGGCGGGCATCTTTTCCGCAGACTTAACCGGAGCCGCCAATCAAACAGGAATGCGCCTGATCCGCGATGCCAACAACAATGGGACGATCGATGCTGGGGAGGTGCTTTCGACCAAAACCAATTTATCTGCGAGCGTGAGACGCTATCTCGATCGCGGAACTTATTTCTTGCAGGTCGCAGGCGATGGCACTCAAACCATTAATTACAGCTTGAAAACCAACTTCAACGCTGCCGGAAGCGAGTCCGTTGTGCGAATAAACCGCACCAGCAAAACCAGCGCAAACGGCTTGGTCGAACTTCAAGTGGCTTTGACGCGAAACGGGGCGATCGTCGATCAACTGCCTGCGATTTCTGGCGTAGGCAGCCGACAGGCATTCCGCACAGGGGAACTCAGTAAATCTGGCTCAATGGAACCGCTGCCCGAAGGCTATTGGTCGCTCGGCGTTGTGGAGTGGGCAAGCGGCACCAAAGGCGACTACACGCGCAGTTGGGCAGATCCAAACGACGGCTTGGGCCCAGTCTGGATCACGATGAATCCTTTGTTTACTACAGAACGCACTGGCATAGGCTTCCACCTCGACAACAACGCCCCCGTCGGAATGCCCGGAACGGCAGGCTGTATCGGTATTCTCAACAAAACCGATCTTGCTAAATTGGTGAGCTGGTTTGACGATAGCAAAGCCCCGAAACTGGCGATCGTCGATTGGAACTTGGGCACGGTCGAGGTTTGAGGGAACGAGGAAATGAGTTGAGGGGTGGATGAGCAAATGAGCGGAGTGTCAGAAGCCCCTTGATTTAGCGGGGGGAGTACGTCAAACTTACCTGTCATCCCCCTTCATTCCCCTCTTCATGCTCTGCGCCATGCCCGACTCTATATCCGACTTTTTCCAGTTTGAGTCTGATTTTGTCGATTCGCTGCGCTGCATTCCCATGTGTGTGCGCTACAAGCTTGATACCTGCGGGGTGAAATTGAAGCTGCCCCACTGGAATCAGCTCTCCCAGACCGATCGCCAAACACTGGTCGAATTGCCCTGCGAAACCTCCACAGAAATTCAGACCTATCGGTCGCATCTCCAGCAGATGGTTCAGGCGCACTCCGGCGAAACCCCTTCGGATCTGGCGATCGATCCCCATCCCGACTGGCAAAACGCGACGCAAATTCCCGAAAGTGTGAAAGCTCAAGGTGAGTCTGTGGGAGTGCTGCTCGCCCCAGAACAATGGGCAAGTTTAACGCCACTCCAGCGATTTGCCCTGATTAAGCTCAGTCGATCGCAGCACGAAAATAAAAACTTTTTGCCCGCCCTGCGCGAATTTCACCTGGCTTCGTCATGAACCAGACCGATCTGATTATTCTGGCGGTTTATCTGATTAGCATCGCCTATGTGATTTACAGGGCGATCGACTCGCTGGAAGAGCAAACGATCATCCGGTTCGATAAAGCAGCTTTAGCCCAGGAGCTCAGCGAACAGCGAATTGCTGATACACCGCTCAGCCAGTTTCTCGACATCAACTTTAGCTTCAAAGGTCGCTATAACTTTTCAGATCAACCCGCCACCGTGACAGGCATTATTCAAAATAAGTCTGCTACAGCAACGATCGCGATCGACTGGGACAGCAGCTCCATGACAAATTTTGCAGGAAAAGTCCGGCGCGTCATTCACCTCATTCCTGACCTCACGCCCGATAGCCTCTCTGAACCGCAAATTAAAAGCACGATTCCCCCCGGTCGCAGTCTGCAAGCCGTTCTCACACCCGAAGATCTGGTAAAACCCAATGACGATCGCACAACGCTGGTGGCAAAGGGGGCGATCATCGATCTGGCGCAGGTCGAGAAAGCAAATGCCGGACAGTTTGCCCTATTTAGTGAACGCCAAGCCTCACTCAAATTCACAGCGCGGCTATTGTTTCAAATTGTTAACATTGCCGACGGGGCGAAGCGCGAATATTGGGCTTATGTGCCCTGCCAATTCATTATTGAAAAAGCGTCGCTGATGGAATATTTTCCCTGGCTCCCCGACTAACCTATCCCAGTGACAAGCCACAACAAGTAATAGACTGGAATCAAGGGAAGAGGAGGCGAGGCAGTTGCGGGCATTTTGCCTGAGGAAAGTCCGGGCTTCCGAAAGACCAGACTTGCTGGGTAACGCCCAGTGCGCGCAAGCGTGAGGAGAGTGCCACAGAAACATACCGCCAGGACAGTTTAGAACTCAAAATTCTGGATTATTCCTGGTAAGGGTGCAAAGGTGCGGTAAGAGCGCACCAGCAACGTCGAGAGGCGTTGGCTCGGTAAACCCCGGTCGGAAGCAAGGTTGAAGGAGCAAGGGTTGGTCTTTTTCCCGCTCCGGGTAGCGTTCTTGGACGCTGCGAAATCCGCTAGAGGTGTCTGGTAACAGGCATCCCAGATAGATAACTGCTCCTTGGGGCGAATCGTTCCAAGAGACAGAACCCGGCTTATGACCGCCTCTTCCCGATTAATTTTGAAAAAACTGCCTCGGTGCGATGCTTGCTGACCCCCGCCGCCAGAAACAGCTTCAGCAGCTTATTCTCAAACTCGGACTACCCGCAGAGAGTCCCGTCAATTGGGTACTGCTCGATCTGGCCCTTACCGATCCGACTGCTTCTGCCACAGCAAACTATGAGCGGCTGGAGTTTGTAGGCGACGCGGTGGTGAAACTGGCAGCAGGCGAGTTTTTGTACAGGCAATATCCTGACGTTTCCGAAGGCGAACTGTCTGCCATTCGCAGCATTCTAGTGAGCGATCGTCTGCTTGCCCAGATTGCCAAAAGCTACGGGATCGATCGCTATCTGATCCTTTCCCACAGTGCCTTGATCGATCGCATCGGACTGGATACCCGCTTGGCGGCTGCCCTGGAAGCAATTCTTGCCGCCCTGTATCTCAGCACCCAGAATTTGAGTTTGATTCATCCCTGGCTGGACAGCCATCTCCATCAGCTTGGGGAAGTGATTCGCAGCGACCCTGCCCTGCACAACTATAAAGGGGCACTGCAAACCATGACCCAAAGCCAGCATCAGGGCTTACCGGAGTATCGCGTGACGGAGCTAAACCCGGTGCATGGCGACAGCGAGCGATTCGCTGCCGAAGTCTGGATCAACGGTCAATGCTGGGGGCAAGGTCGCGGACAATCCAAAAAGACGGCAGAACAGGCGGCAGCCCAGGAAGCATTTTTTGCCCTCCAGACTCACCTCAGCTCCAATCCTTCTGGGTGATTCCACGCACTGCTTTAATCGAAACTTTATTGCCCTGTGTGAAATTACGCTAGATTCACGCGATGTCGGGTGGTATGTTAGCACCTCTTAGACTCTGTAGGTGCTGTTCAATTAAAATTTGAAGATTTTGTCTGCTTAACTCCATTCCAGATTGCAGATTTGCTGAAGTCTCAAAAAAGACGATGCTATCGATCGGCTTCATTGCTAGCATCTGGAATAGCAAATGAATCACTGGAATCGGTAAAGCAACGAGCTGCGGATCATGGAGTGTACTGGTGTTGGCTTTAGCAGCCTCCAGGCTGGGAAAAGCATATACGACCGTCTTGGTCACTTCTGGCTGAGTCTGGTCGGCAATGGTTATCGTGAGCCACTCCTGCTCAAGGTTCTGTAAAATATAATACTGAGGGTGCTTTAACCGTTCGGCGATGGCTTTCAGGACAGGTGCAACATAATTTACATCGGTTGGCTCTGCTCCATAGCGAGGAGCTTCATCAATTAGTACCTGAATCTGTTCGTCAAGCTTCATACTGGATCGGGGTGTAGCAATCTTATTGAAGGGTGTCCTCCCAGTCTAGACCGCTCTACCACAAGGCGACACAATCAGGCGACGCAACTACCGCATTCTTCCAAGCGGCAAGACAATATCCGGGAGACCCCAATAAAAAGCTCGAAACGAAAAGCTCGAAACGAAAATTTCAAGCTCGGCTTTAAGACCTTATTATCTTGTCCATCAGGGCTGATTCCTGGCAGTTAGGAGTTTTGTATGCTCCCAAAACTGCCTTGGAAACGGATACCTGTTTATCGCATCTCATTACTGCCTTATGCACAAGCTTCAGTGTGCGAACGTTGTGTCGATCTTCCAGCGGGAAAAGCCTAGTAGTTGTGTGGAAGCAATCTTTAAGATTCTGTTCCAGGAACTTCAGCAGTCAACTCGATCGCCCGCAGCTCAATGTCGAGCAGTTGCCGATCGGCTGACCGAAGAAGTTTCCCGCATCTGCTCAGAAAGCCAGCGGATTCAGGCGTCGGGTGAAGTCGAAACCTGGTCTACCACACTGGCAAAGCATCGCCTGAAACAGTGTCTCAAATACTATGACTTGGGGTCACACCGGGGCAGGATCGAGTTACACAGCACGTTGAGCGCGGTAGTTTACCGCTACATCACCCCCCCTCAGGTACAGTCCAGCTATCAGGCACGTCTGACCCTGATCGAAGACTTTTTGCAGGGATTTTATATCGAATCGCTGAATGCCTTCCGGCGCGAAAACCAGTTACCTGCCACCTATCGTCCCCGCACCTTGCTGGAGTTGGCAGAGTATATGGCTTTCACAGAACGGTACGGCAAACGTCGCATTCCCCTTCCAGGTCGCCGCAGCCAGCAGCTCATTATTCTGCGAGCACAAACTTTCTCGCAGCAGCAGCCGCCTGAAACAATGGTGGACATGGAGCAAGCAGCCGAGGGCACGCTCAACGAAAGCGATACTTCGCGCAGCACCGTTTCCATGCCTCAGGTCAGGGAACAAATGGTGGCGCAAGAGCCAGAATTGCAGGAAGATACGCTGCGAAATACGGTGATCGCCGAGCTGATGAATTACCTAGAGGAGCGACAGCAGCAAGACTGCGCCGACTATTTCGCGCTGCGGCTAAAAGATTTACCCACCAGTGAGATCGAGGCGATTTTGGGACTTACTGCCCGTCAGCGAGACTATTTGCAGCAGCGATTTAAATATCACCTGATTCGCTTTGCGCTGTCCCACCAGTGGGAACTTGTGCATCAATGGCTGGAAGCCGACCTGGAGCGCAATTTCGGGCTAACGCCGCAGCAGTGGCAGCAGTTTGCTGATCGCCTCACGCCCCGCCAGCAGGAACTCCTGAGCCGTAAGCAGGCAGGCATGGCAGACGCGTCGATCGCCCAGGCTCTCAGCATTACCCCGACCCAACTGCAAAAACAATGGTCTAAATTACTTGAACAAGCCTGGGAAATTCGCAACAATTTAATATCCGGAGCAGGGACTTCTACCAATGAATAATGAAGCAGAAGCCATACAGCAGTTCGTTGTGTGGCTGTTGCAAACACTAGACCCGGCAAGTGGTGCGCCATCAGGGGATTGGAATCAGGCAGCGGAGCCTGAACAAACCGGGTCAGTGAACCTGCAATTTTCTGCTGAGCCACTCAGTTCTGCTGGCGCGGAGGGCATTCTGAGGAATGCTAATGACCCCAGCGATCGAATCGATCGAACAGGTCAACCGACTTCCAACCCAGAGAACACGAGTATGCCGCTTGATGAGGACCCTTCGCAACTTGCATTCGGAGACATACCTGCTGTGCAACATCGTTTTCACGCGCTGCTGAAGAACAAGCTCAAAACAGAAATTGAGCGCAATCCGCCGCGATTCCCCTGGGAAACTGAGCAGCACGATTACCACTACGACTCTCCATACGATTCTGAATCCTACGCCTACCCTGACGCTGAGCAGCCTCACACGGGAGAGCGATTAAGCTTCCCTGTTCAAGAACCTGTCCCGATCTGGGCTGCTCACCTCAAGACACTCAATTTGCCGATCGCCCTACCCGACTCGGTGCTGCAATCCTTGTTTGAGCAGTGCTGCCATTTAATGCAGTCTTCTCTCCGTGAAGGGCGGCGACTCGTCCAGGCAGTCGAATCGCTGTTTCCCGAAGAAGGAGCAGTGCTGAATGAGCTGGCAGGGATGGTTCTCGCTTCCCCAGTTCGGGGCGGAACCTCGACTGAGCCAAAGCCAGCGATCGCCAACCCAGGCTTTCTCACCGATTACAATCAGGCATCTCGTCCGCAGCAAATGGTGCTGTCGCTGCTAGCAGCCCGCGAGATGTTTGAGGCAATGACGCTCACGCTTTCGCCCCGTGCCGCTATTCGTCGCTCCTGGCTGACCGATGCAGGAGCAATCATGCTGGAGGTGCAGTACCATCCAGAATCCGGTACGGTGCGAATCGATGCCCAGCTTCCCACAGGTGGCACGGTGCGGTTTCAGCAAGCCGCCCTTGAATCGATCGCTTCCTGCACGCAGGCGGGCAATTTGAGCGTTAGTCTCAGCCCGATCTGCATAGAGCAGTCTATGACGCTCACGATTGAGTTAGCAAAATCCGATGCGCCGCTGGTGTTTGCCGTGCGTTTGCCGCTTGAGCCATAGTTCCAATGGCATTACAGTTCGGGTTCTGAAAGTTTGCGGAATCTACCGAATTTTGTTGATCGCTCTCCCGTTCCATGGGCAGGTCTGGTTAGCATAGAAGCGAAAATTGCGATCGCGGTTTATGTCTTCTCCTGCCCGGAAATCTCAAGCCTCTCTCAATCCGATTCTGAAGCTGCCGCTGCTCCGTCAGATTTGGCAGCGGATCGAGTCTCAGCCTTTACCGGAACCAGAAGATTCAATTCCGCTGCGGGTGCTGATCCAGGGGCTTGTTACGGTGGGTATTGTGGCGATCGATGTGGCTGCTGCAGACAGTACCGATGCTCAGGGTTTGAGCCTGTGGGCAGTTCCGGTCAGTGTGGTGGGAGCGGTTTGGAGCCACTATCACCGCCGAAAACGCAATATTCCGGTGAAGTTTTGTATTGCGATCGGGATGCTGGTGGCTCTAGCGATCTTTTTTATGCGGATCTGGGTGGAGCGCAACGATACGCGGATCGCGCTGGCAACGCTGCTGATTCATCTCCAGGTGTTTCACAGCTTTGATACGCCCCGTCGGAAGGATTTGGGCTATTCAGCAGTGATCGGACTGATTTTGATTGGGGTCGCGGCGACCCTGAGCCAAACGCTGGCATTTGCGCCTGTGCTGCTGCTGTTTCTGGGGCTGGCGGTTCCGGTGCTGATCCTCAACTATCGATCGCAAATCGGCTTGGTAACTCCCACGCTGAATCGAGTTCGGGCGGATCTGGCTCCAAAACGCATGGGATGGGTGCTGCTGGCAGTACTGGGTTTGGGACTGGGAATTTTTCTGTTGCTGCCGCGCTTTCCCGGCTATCAAATTCGCACATTTCCGGTGAGTGCGCCGATCTCGCTTCAAGAAGAGTTCAAGCAGAGCCAAATTATCAATTCCGGCTATGTGCAGCCCGGACGATCGCCAGAAGCAGGAGAAGAAAAAGGAAATAACGGGTCAGGCGGACTGGCTCCCACCGAAGGCGCAGGCACAGTTAACCCCCAGTCTTATTACGGCTTCAATTCCAAAATCAATCAAAATCTGCGCGGCATGATGCAGCCGCAGGTGGTAATGCGAATTCGATCGCAGGCTCCGGGCTTCTGGCGGGTGCTGGCGTTTGATCGCTATAGCGGGCAGGGCTGGGAAATTTCGCGCAATCAAGACGCAGACATCCAGCAGGTCGAGCGTCCGAGCTGGACGTTTCGTTTTAACTTGCCGTGGTCAGTGACGCTAAATCGGACTCGGGAAGTGGTGCAGTCCTACACGGTGGTTGCCGATCTGCCCAATTTGATTCCGGCACTGTATGAAGTGAAAGAACTGTACTTTCCGACCAATCAAGTTGCGATCGATCGAGAAAGTGGACTGCGATCGCCCGTTCCCTTATCTGAAGGGCTGACTTACACCGTTATTTCAGCCGTGCCTTATCGCGATCGAACTCGGCTGCAGTCGGCACCTGGGAACTATCCCGGCGAACTAGAAAACTATATGCAGCTCCCTGCGGCTGTAGCCAGGCAAATTCGTCAAGAAACAGAGGCAATTCTGGCACGATCGCCAAAACCCTTAACCGCTTCCTACGAAAAGACGCTGTTCCTGACGCAGTATCTCAAGCAAAACTACCGCATTCAGCCGGATTTGCCGTTTCTGGCGGATGGGGAAGATCTAGCAGAAGCCTTTTTATTCAAGTACGAGGGCGGCTATCCCGATCACTTTGCGACAACGCTAACAGTGATGCTGCGATCGATCGGCATTCCGGCTCGATTAGTGGTGGGCTTTTCTCCGGGAAAATTCAATCCCTTGACCGGATACTATGTGGTTCGCAACACCGATGCTCACGCCATGACCGAAGTGTATTTTCACAAATTCGGCTGGTTCAGCTTTGACCCGATTCCCGGACATCCGCTGGTTCCGCCATCGATCGAAGAATCCAGCGTGTTTGGCGTGTTGCAGCAGTTCTGGAACTGGATCGCCGGATGGCTACCTTCGCCGCTCACAGGCTGGCTCAACGGTGTTTTTGAATGGTTCATGAGAATTGCTGGATGGGCGATCGGCTGGATGATGGGACTATTTACGCAAGGCTGGCTTGGGTTATTGCTGGGTGCAGGACTCCTGACCGGACTTGGTTTTCTGGGTTGGCTACTCTGGCAGGGCTGGCAGCAGTGGCGATATCAACGCTGGCTCAAGCGTTTGCCGCCGATGGAAGCAATTTATCAGCAAATGCTGCGCTGGCTCGACCATCAGGGATTTCGCAAGCCGATCGCCCAAACGCCCCTAGAATATGCTCACGCCTGCCACAGCCGCTATTCGCTCGACCGGGCAAAAGCGATCGAAGAAATTACCGAGGCTTATGTGTGCTGGCGATACGGTGGAGAAACTCCTAATTTGCCTTATCTCAAGCAGTGTCTCCGACAGATGCAGCGTAAATTGGGGCGACCCTAATCCTCAAGCGATCGCTGATGTCGCCAAGTGACTCAAGCCAGCAAACCGGGTTTAACTCGTTCTCCCACGGCTCTGGTTTCAGCAGGTTTGACCGCAAAGCGATCGGCATGAAGCAGCGATCGTCGGTAAGCTATAATTCACGCAGGAAGCCACTTCCAGTAATAAAGCCTCTACTCGTAACGGATGACCCTATCTTCCGGTCTGCGAAGGAGCGACTAGCCTACCTGCAAAGCGGTAAGCAGCAACGAGACAATAAACCTGTCGATGCCGACAAAGCGGCTTGAGTTATGAATCAGCCTTCTGAAGTTAATGCCAGCGTTCATTCCCCCGCTAACACCGAAGATAGCGCGGCAGCAGTTCCGGCAATAAAGCCACAGCCAAGCTATGTGAAGCTGGCAATGCGAAACATGGTGCGAAAGCGGGGCACATCGATTTATCACTTTGCCCTGACAACGGTCGGCTTACTGACCGTGCTGGTCGGTCTTGCCTATCTAACGCGCTAGGAGCAGCGCATGACGGAAAATTTATCCAGCAGCTCCCCAGATGAAGCAGTTTTAGGAAGCATGGGAGGGGAGATGGCGATCGAAGTGAGCGTTCAGGATGCTTATTTTGACGATGAAACGGCTCCCATTGCCGAATTAACTTGGGAGAAATGGTTTTCGCAGTGGCTCAGTTGCCTCCAGGCAGATCTACCGCCCCGGTTTGCCTATGAGCTGAGCCTGCGCCTGACGGATGATGCCGAAATTCAGACCTTAAACGCGCAATATCGCCAGAAAGATCAGCCGACTGATGTACTGGCATTTGCTGCGCTGGAGGTAGACTATCCCCAATCAGAAGAGATGCAGGCAGCGATGCCGCTCTACCTTGGGGACATTATTATTTCAGTCGAGACGGCAGCCGCACAAGCACAAGAGCGAGGACATTCTCTTGCTTACGAATTGTCGTGGCTAGCCGCTCACGGGCTGTTGCATCTAGTAGGGTGGGATCACCCCGATGAGGAAAGCCTTCAGCAAATGCTCGACCAGCAGGACACTCTGCTTCAAAGGGTGCAGATTACCCCAGAGTGGCAGGGAAAAGCCCAGGAAAAAACAGCCCGATCGTGAAGATTTAGCTCAAGCCCAGTTGGGGGGATGCCATCCTGCAGCGAGATCGATTACCGTCAAACCATTCGCTCAGCCCATGCATGGGAAAACTTGTGGATATGCGTCCCTGATTACACTGCAAATGCTTCTTCTGACCTACGCTATTCTTGACACGCTCATTGCCCAGCCGCCTTTATGACTCAAAACCTATCTACCGAAGCTCCACCCCGTCAATCGGTGAAACCTTCCCCGAACCGATCGCTTTCCTGGCGGGTGGCATCCAACTTGTTTGTGAGTTTTCGCTATGCCTGGGCGGGCTTGAGCTATACCTTTCAAACGCAGCGCAACTTTCGGATTCACCTGGCAATGGGCACGGTCGCGCTCCTGCTCAGCATTCTCCTGGGTTTGAGCCGGGTTGAAATTGCAATCATTGGCTTGACGAGCGGCGTGGTGTTGACGATGGAGCTGCTGAATACGGCGATCGAATCCGTGGTAGATCTCACTGTCAGACAGACCTATCACGAACTCGCTAAGATTGCTAAAGACTGTGCGGCAGGTGCAGTTCTAGTTTCCGCGCTTGCGGCAGTCATTGTGGCAGGATCGCTGCTGTTGCCCCCGCTGCTGGAAGTGGTGCGATCGACCATCTCCCTCCCCGAATTCCCTAATTAATTTTCTAATTCCCTATTCCCCCTCGCTTCTCGATTTACCATGCTTCTTGTAATCGATAATTACGACAGCTTTACCTACAACCTGGTGCAGTATCTGGGAGAACTGGGGGCAGAACATCTGGTCGCCGCCGACATTCGGGTGTATCGCAACGACAAAATTTCCCTGGCAGAAATCGAGCAGCTTCAGCCAGACGGCATTGTGATTTCGCCGGGTCCGGGTCGCCCTGAAGACTCAGGCGTATCGCTAGAGGTGATTCGGGTTTTGGGTTCTAAGCTGCCTGTGCTGGGCGTGTGCCTGGGTCATCAGGGGATTGGCTATGTGCATCATGGCAAGATTACCGCTGCCCCGGAACTGATGCATGGCAAAACCTCCCCGGTCTATCACACGGGCGTTGGCGTGTTTGAGGGACTGGAGAATCCCTTTACCGCTACGCGCTACCACAGCCTGATTATCGATCGCACCACCTGCCCGCCAGAGCTAGAAATCACTGCATGGGTCGAAGACGGAACGATCATGGGAGTGCGCCATCGTGACTATCCTCATCTGCAAGGCGTGCAGTTTCACCCGGAAAGCGTGCTGACTGGATCGGGCAAGGCTCTGCTAAAGAATTTCCTCAAATCGATCGATCGGGTCGCGGTGGGGGTATAGCAATTCCGCTATCGCGGAAACTGGTTCACATCGGTTTCCGTCTGGGAGCTCGCTGTGGTTAAATGGCTTGCAGGGATTTGCCCGTCAGCAGCCCCAGCGCGTTTTGGAGTGAGGAATTTATGAAGCGACGACAGTTTATACAGTCTGCGGCTGCAGGGTTGGCGACGGCAGGGCTGGGGGCGATCGGGAAAGTTTCACCGGGGCTAGCTCAGGGGGCAGAGAGTTTATCGGTTCGGTGGCTGGGCCATAGCTGCTTTTTGTTCAGCGGGACCGGGCTGCGAATTCTGGTCAATCCATTTCGTCCGATCGGTTGTACGGCGGGCTACCGTGCTCCGCAAGTGGAGGCGGATCTGGTGCTGATTAGTAGCCGTCTGCTAGATGAAGGGGTCGTCGATGGGCTGCCCGGAAACCCGCGTGTGCTGTTTGAACCGGGCGTATTTGAGTTTCGCGGACTTCAGCTTCAGGGCATTCGGACACCGCACGATGATTTAGGCGGCAGACGCTTTGGCACGAACGTGGTGTGGCGATGGCGACAGGGCGGGGTAAATGTGCTGCACTTGGGCGGCGCGGCGGCTCCGATTACCACCGAACAGCAAATTCTTATGGGTCGTCCCGATGTGGCAATGGTTCCGATCGGCAATGGTCCTAAAGTGTTTACCCCCGAAGAGGCGCAGGCGGCGATTCAGCGGCTTAACCCCAAAATTGTGATTCCCACCCAGTATCGGACGCAGGCAGCGGATGCGGCAAACTGCGATATTCTGCCGATCGACAATTTCCTGAACTTGGTTCAGGGTGCAACGGTGCGACGGGTCGGCAGTGACAGCGTGACGCTGCGATCGGGCAATTTACCCGCAGAAGGAACCGAGATTCAGGTTTTGAGCTATGCGTTTTGAGTCGTCAGATTCGATCGCCCACTGCTGATCTTTGGCAGTAGGCAAAGGCACTCAGAACGATCGCCGGAAGGGGTTGCTCTGGCTGAGGCTGCCTTGCCTACGTCATGAATTGAACCCAGAATGCTTGATTAAAGCCTGAATGGTGCTGACTAATTGCTCAGGCTCGAGGGGTTTGGTGAGATACTCCTGAAAACCTGCTCGAAAGGCTGCCTCACGCCGCGTGTAGCTGGCATAAGCAGTCAGGGCGATCGCCGGAATTTGTCCTTCGGGATAGATCGAGCGCACCTGTTGCAGTAGCCCGTAGCCATCTTGCTGGGGCATGGCAATATCGCTGAGCAAAATCTGCGGCTTAAACTGCGGCAGTTTCTCAAGTGCAGTCGTCGCACTACTCGCTGTTTCCACGATCGCGCCGTACTCCTCTAGGGCAAAGGTGGTTAAGTCCAGCATATCGGGCTGGTCATCCACCAGCAGCACCCGCACACCCGCCAGCGACCCATCAGAAGCAAGAGGGACTTGCTCCAGGCTTTGTTCTGCTCCTAGATCGTTCTCACGTTTCAGAAGCGGCAGCCTCACAACAAACGTTGTCCCCTGCCCTTTTCCACCGCTGGCGACCGTGACCGTACCACCGTGCAGCTCGACCAGATATTTGACGATCGCCAAACCCAAGCCTAGCCCTTCTTTCGCGTTCACATTCTGCGAATCCTGACAGAATCGCTGAAACACTTGAGGCAGGAAGTCGGGGGCGATGCCAATGCCTGTGTCAGTGATGGTGATTTGGGCGTAGGAGTGAGGAAGCGAGGGGGTGAGGGGTAAGGCGTTAGCAGAGGTTTGATCGGCAATGTTGCTTGCTGCACGACTGTTCGTCTCTTCATGCCTGTTCCCAACCTGCTCTAATCTCACTTCAACGCTGCCTCCTTGTGGAGTGAATTTGATCGCGTTAGTTAACAGGTTGAGGACAATTTGCTGGAGGCGGTTGAAGTCGCCGGAGATGGGGGCAGTTTTGTCGAGCTGCATTTTGAGCTGGAGCAGTTTGGTTTCAGCCAGGGGGTGGACGGTTTCGATCGCAGCTTCCATCACTTCGAGCAGATTGACCGATGCCAGCGTTAGTTTGAGTGTGCCGCGCACCATGCGGGAGACATCGAGCAGGTCTTCGACAAGTTGGACTTGCGCCTGGGTATTGCGGGCGATCGTCTCCAAGGCTTTAGCGGTTGTTGCGGGGTCGAGACGGCGCGTTTGCATTAGTTTTGCCCAGCCTAAAATTGCGTTGAGCGGCGATCGCAGTTCGTGGGCAACGAGGGCGACAAATTCGTCTTTGCTGCGGTTTGCGGCTTCGGCTTCTGCCAGCAGTCGATCGCGTTCAAGTTCAGCTCGTTTGCGTTCATCCTCGACGCGCTTGCGCCCGGTAATTTCCTGCACCATGATGTTGATGCCGAGCACTCGCCCTGCTGCTGCGATTAGTGGGTAGTAGCTGACCAGCCAATGGCGCTCGATTCCCGGCTGTGCTGGGGTTGTGCCCTGAACTTCAACATCTAGAACCGGGACACCCGTTTGCAGTACTTGTTCAAAAATTGGCTCCTGAACTTCTGCCAATTCTGGTAAAAGTTCTCGAATAGTTCGCCCCAAATGGTCAGAAACCGACAGCCCATTCATTTCTGCCAATCGCTCATTAAGCTGCACAAACCGCCGCTCCCGGTCTAAAAAGCACAGTCCGATCGGGGCAGTCGCATAAATGGCTTCAATCTGGGCGAGCTGCGCTTGAACGGTTGCTTCAGCCCGTTTGCGTTCGGTGATGTCGATCGCTGCCAGAATACCGTAATCAGGACGAGGAGGCTGAGTCGATCGATCAAAGAAGACCTGTTTGCGAATGCTCAACCAGCGCACTTCCCCGGTTTGCCAAAGGACGCGATGCTCGTGGGCGAGATAGCCTTTCCCTGCCGGATCAAGCACTTGCTGCATCATTTCCAGCAGTTCTCTGCGTTCTCTGGGGTGGAAGACGGCATACAGTCGATCGATACTCACTACGAGGTCGTCGGCGATTAGAGTCTCTTCAGCAGGAATGCCAAACATGGCTGACGCTTCGGAAGAGAGCCTGGCGCGATCGGTCGCGTAGTCAAATCGAACGAGGGCAACCCCTGCCACCTGCACCCCGAGCTGTAACTGCTCCTCAGACTGGTGCAGACGTTGTTCAGTGAGTTTGCGTTTGTGAATCGCTCTGGTGCTGCCGACGATCCGAACGGGTTGCCCAGAATCGTCTTTGAGAACCGTGCCCCAGTCCTCGACCCAGAGGTAATGCCCGTTTTTGTGCAGGACACGGTATTCATTGCAGTAGCGACCCAGCTTTGCCAGGTCTGAAAACACGCTTTCATCGTTTTTCTTGGGGCGATCGTCCGGGTGGATCAGGTCAAGCCACCACTCAGGAGACGGATCAGCCTCTTCCAGCAGATATCCGGTGACTTCGTAGAGTCCCTGGGTACGCTCGACGCGATTGCGCTGTAAATCCCAGTCATAAATCAGGCAATTGACTGCCGCCGCCGCTAGCTCAAAGCGATCGTGGCTTTGCTGAAGGGCAGATTCTGCTCGCTGGCGTTCTGTCAGTTCTGCCCGTGCCTGCTCGTACAGCTCTGCCTGTTTTAGCGCAATGCCAAGCTGGGCGGCAATTTGCCGGAGCAGATCAATTTCGACGGGCTGCCATTGACGCGGACAGGCGCACTGACTCAGCACCAGCAAGCCCCAGAGCTGCTCTCCCTGCAAAATTGGCACAATCAGATTTGCCCGGATCTGAAACTGCGCCAGCATTTCAACATGACAGTCGGTTAGCCCTGCGGTGTAGATATCTTCGACCACCTGAATTCTGCCCTGGCGATAGTCTTCACCGTGGGTTTCGAGGAAGTAGGTATCTTGTACGCGGGCATCGATCGCCGCAGGCAGCCCATCGCTGACCGACTCCACCACGATCGTGCCACTAAAGTCGGGGTTAAAGCGATAAATAAAGGCGCGATCGCTGCTGAGAAACTCGCGAACTTCAGTAACTGCCGTATGCAGCACGTCCTTCAGATCCAGCGATTGGCGAATTTGCTGCGTGATTTGATGGACAATTTGCTCTCGCTCAAGCTGCTGCTGCCGCTCCAGTTCTGCCTGTTTTCGAGCAGTGACATCGCGCCAGGAGGCAACAAAGCCATCATTGAATTTGCTGGCACGGATATCAAAGGCACGATACAGCAACGGTGTGCCAAAGCCATCGATGTAGATCGGTTCTTCTTTGACGAGCGGTTCTCCGGTTTCCACGACGCGACAATACTGGTCAAACTGCCCCGTTTCTCGAGTGGCGGGCAGCACTTCACCCAGTTTTACATTGATGCCTGCGGTAGTCATTTGATGGTTTTGCAAAGCAGCGGCATTCAGATAACTAATCTGAAAATCAAGGATCTGCCCCCCGCTGTCTCGAATGGCTGAAAAGATGCCAAAGCAGTCGAGCATATTTTCGATCGACACCCGAAACCGATCGTCACTCTCGCGCAGTTGGAGCCGCAGTCGGGCATTTTCGATCGCGCTTCGCACCGTGAGCCGCAGCAGATCGGGCGTGAGCCGACGCTTCACCAGATAATCTTCCGCCCCCAGCTTGAGTGCCTGCACCGCAATACTTTCATCGCCTTGTCCGGTGACAATCACCACAGGCGGACTGTCTTCGCTATTTTGGGCATGCAGGGCTTGCAGAAACTCCAGCCCATCGCAATCGGGCAGCAAATAGTCCAGCAAAATTGCGTCGATTGATTCGGTACGGCACAACTCCAACCCCTCCATTGCCGTATCCACTTCTAGCAAACGATAGCCGCAGCTTGTATCGGTAAGCAGAGAGCGGCGATAGAGTTCTCGGTCTGGCAGAAAGTTTTCAACAATGAGGACGGTGCAGGGGGGGACTGCCATAGAGATTTTCCGGGAAAAGATTAAGTCACGATCGGGTCTAAAGCATCTGCCACGGGTGGTTTAAGGCGGGTCGAAATCAGGACACAGGACTCCTTGGCGGCGATCGGGAAGACAGCGACAAAACCCATTCAGCAACTGAGCTGTTGATTTAGTAGACTATGCGAATTGATGTAGATTTCGCGAATTCATCATCTAATTCATCATTCTGTCAATCCTGGTTCTACTCATCCCATCGGTTCCCAAAACAGCGGAACAATCATTCTTCTAAGATGAGAATACACCCCAAGGATGAGTCGCTAATATTCCTTGAGTAATAAGTTAGCGACCGCAATTTCCGGACTGAGGACGCAGGAGATTCACAAGGGTTTCCAAAAATTGTTCTGGCTCGATCGGTTTTGCAACGTGAGCCTGAAATCCAGCCGCAAGAACACGCTGTTGATCGGCTTCGCTGGCATGGGCAGTAAGCGCAATTGCGGGAATGCCTGCATTCAGATTGTCCTGAAGCGATCGAACTTTCTGGATCAGATCATAGCCATCTAAGTTCGGCATACTGATATCGCTGATCAAACCGTTGAATGGCTGAACTTCTAAAGCCGCAATCGCTTGCGCGGCACTCTCAGCAACTGTTACCACTGCGCCCTGCTGCTCCAGCATAAACGCCAGCAACTCGCGGCTATCGGCTTCGTCATCGACCAGCAAAATTTTTTGTCCGGCAATTCCCGCTTCGATCGGTGAAACTGCTTCTAAAGTGTCCTTTTGATAATCGATCGCCTGATGCAGCGGCAGCCCAACCGTAAACACCGCTCCTCGATCGATGCCTTCACTTTCTACCTGCACCATCCCGCCATGCAGCTCAACCAAATGTCGCACGATTGCCAACCCTAGCCCCAATCCCGTATAGGATCGCGTCGTGGAGCTATCTGCCTGCCGAAAGCGATCGAAGACGTGGGGCAGGAAGTCGGGGGCAATGCCGATGCCTGTATCGGTGATGGTGATTTGAGCGTAAGGGCAAAGGAGTGGAGGGGGTGAGGGGTGAGAGAAAATTGGGTCAGCGGTTGAGCCAAGTTCATGACTTTCCACCTCCCGATCTCCCGATCTCCCGATCTCCCAATCTTCCTCCTCGACTCGTTCTAATTCCACCTTGACTTTGCCGCCATCGGGCGTAAATTTGATCGCGTTGGAGAGGAGGTTTAGAACGACCTGCTGTAAGCGGACGGCATCCCCCATCACTTGAATTTCGTCAAGCGTGAGGTGAACCGTGAGATGTATGGCTTTGGCTTGTGCCTGCGGACGCACAGATTCGATCGCCGCTTCAATCACGGGCGGAAGCTGGATTGGGGCCATTTTCAGGGAGAATTTGCCCTGAATAATGCGCGAAACATCGAGCAAATCTTCAATGAGCTGGGTTTGGGACTGGGCGTTGCGCTGGATAATGCTTAAGCCACGAGCGACGGTTGCTTCATCTAGACGACGAACGCTCTGTGGAACAAAGCTATCGCTCAGGATTTTTGCCCAGCCTAGCATGGCGTTGAGCGGCGTGCGAAGCTCGTGGGACAGCACTGCCAGAAATTCGTCTTTCATGCGGTTAATGGCTTCGGCTTCCTGGCGGGCAATTTGTGCTCGAATCATTTCGGCGCGTATCGCTTCTGCCTGTTTGCGCTCGGTGATGTCTTCGATCGTGCCTAAATGTCCGAGCAGTTCACGCTGTTCTGAAAATGACTGCCCTGAACGCTGCTCTGAATGCTGCTTTGAATACAGAGGGCGCGATCGAAGATTAATCCAGTGCAGGTCTGGATTGAGCAATCGGAATTCGGCTGACAATTCCTGCTCGCCGCTCAGGTAAGCCATCCATTGTGCTGTCATGGGCGATCGATCTTCAGGGTGGATCGTTTGCAGCAAATCGACTTGCAGCGAAGCAGGGGCACTGATGCCGCAGATCGCATCGAAGCGCGGATTGGTGTAGGTCAATGTTCCAGCGGGGTTCGTTAAGAAAATGCCAATCGGTGAACCTTCGCTCAGCAGCCGAAACTGTTCTTCGCTTTGTCTAAGCTGGGTGTTTGCCGTTGCGAGTTGGGCAGCCTGGCGTTCGAGCACAAGGCTTTGCTGCTGAATTGCCTGCGTTTTTTTGAACAGATCGACGAATACCGTTGCCTTCGATAAAAGCATGACTGGATCGATCGGTTTGTGTAAATAGTCCACCGCTCCCAGCGAATAGCCTTTCGACAGCATCTCAAAAGTGGCACTAAATGCCGTCAGAAAAATAATCGGCGTTTGGCGCGATCGCCGACGTTGGCGAATCAGGCTTGCCGTCTCAAACCCATCCATTCTTGGCATTTGCACATCGAGCAAAATCAGGGCAAAGTCTCGTTCGAGCAAAACCCGCAGAGCCTCCTCACCCGAATTCGATCGCACTAAATTCGCGCCTAGCGGTTCCAGAATAGCCTCCAGCGACAGCAGGTTCTCCGGGTGATCGTCTACAAGAAGAATATTGACCGTAAAATCTGACTGCATAAGGTTTTCCGCAAAACGCGATCGCTTTTCCCCAGAGCATGTTTCAAATGCTTTTGATCTCCCCTAGCCCCCTGCAAAAGGCGGGAACCGAACCACTCCTAGTTCCGCTTTTTAAGCGGGATTGAGGAGGATTGAACCCGATCAAGCTACTCTTCGCAGAGCCTCTAAACCATGCTCTAACCCCTTCCATCAACCCTAGATATTAACCTTAATATCAACCATAAAGCCAAACCCGCAGCAGCGAAATGAGCTGGTCAGGATTCACAGGCTTTGTGATGTAGTCTGATGCTCCCACTTCCAGACATTTTTCTCGATCGCCTTGCATGGCTTTGGCGGTCAGGGCAATAATCGGCAGTGATCGAAAGGCATTTTGCGATCGAATTGCGCGGGTTGCCTCATAGCCATCCATTTCGGGCATCATCACATCCATCAGGACCAGATGAATTTCTGGATGCTGATTCAGCACACGCAGACCAGCCTGACCATTTTCCGCGTAAAACACTTCCACGTCGTATTCTTCTAGCAAACTGGTAATTGCAAAAATATTGCGCACATCATCATCGATAATCAGCACTTTTTTGCCTGCCAACACTGCATCCCTAGCAGCCAAGCGGTTTGGATTACCTTCAGAAGCACGACTTGCAGCGTTCGTCTGAATTGACGGAGACGGTACTGACATTGACAGTGGCGATGCTAATGATGGCGACGGTAACAATGGTGATGAAATTGGTGATGTTTGTTGAGACGATCGCGTTTGCACCTGATACAGAAAGAGCATTATCTCATCGAATAACCGCTCTAGCGATCGAACGTCTTTAATGATGATCGTCTCGGTGAATCGCTTCAGGTGGGTTTCTTCTTCTAGCGTGAGTTCCTTTCCGGTATAAACCACGATCGGCAGAGTAGGATAAGCCTCTTTGATCTGCTCCAGCAAATCAAATCCATTCATGTCCGGCAGGATGAGATCCAGCACGGCACAGTCAAACTCGCCCGACTGCAGGAAGTCGAGTGCCTGCGCCCCTGATGCGGCGATCGTGGGCTGCAGGCTGTTTTGCCCGAGCAGCTCGCAAATGGTTTGTGCCTGAGTGCGATCGTCTTCAACCACAAGAAGCTGTTTAACCTGCTGTTCCATAAACTGCCGCAAGGCTGAAAAGGTGTCATTCAGTGACTCTGGTGTGACAGGTTTTTGCAAATAGGCAACGGCTCCAAGCTGCAAACTGCGCTCTAGATGATCATCTACTGAAAGCACATAAACGGGAATGCCTCTGGTTTGGGCATTGCTTTTGAGCTGCTCCAGCAATTGCCAGCCCCAGCCATCTGCCAAACGAATATTCAGCATAATTGCCACAGGCTGAATATGCCGCACTAGCTCCAGTCCGGTATCGCTGCGCGTTGAAACCAAGCCCTTAAAGCCCTGCTGGTGCGCGATCTGAAGCAGGCTATGGGCAAAGTTTAAATCGTCTTCAATGATCAGCAACACGTTATCTCCAGACTGAAGATCCGCCCGATCGTCCTCAATGGCATGATCAGCTAGAGAATCGCCGTTCGTATAACCTTTGATACTCCCATTAATATTGCCGTTGTTATTCCCATTGATATCCCCATTAATATTGCCGTTGTTATTGCCGCTGAAATAATCAGAACGATTCACAACATTTGCTGAGCCATTTACAGCGTATTCCGAACGATTTGGAGCGATCGGATCGCTCATGCGATCGATCAACATTTGTTTCGTTATCGAGGATTCCTGGGATGATTCCTGAAATACATCTCTTGATGGCAGCTCTGATGAGTTTTCTGATGATTCTGATGTAGTTTTTGATGATACTTCGATCGCAGCAGAATAAAGCGTGTCGTAGCTGGGCAAATATACCGTGAACGTGCTGCCCTGTCCTTCCTGGCTTTTGACGGTGAGCTGTCCGCCTAGCAGATGCGCGAGTTCCCGACTGATCGAGAGTCCTAGTCCGGTACCGCCATATTTGCGGCTGGTGGTTCCATCTGCCTGCTGAAATGCCTCAAAGATTGCCACCTGTTTCTCTGGGGAAATGCCGATTCCCGTATCGGTGACTGAAAACGCAACGACAAGCGATCGTTCGTTCAAGCTTGGATCGGGTGTAACCGGGATCATGCTCAGGGTGACGCTGCCGCTTGCCGTGAACTTAAACGCATTCGACAGCAGATTTCTGAGAATTTGTTGTAGCCGTTTTGAATCGGTGATGAAGGAGGTTGGCAATTGGGGATTGAGGGCGATCGCGAAATCCAGTCCTTTGGTATGCGCTACCTGATTAAAGATGTTTTCCAGCGAGGTTTTTAGCTCGGTAAACAGAACGATCTGCGGCTCGATCGACAGTTTGCCCGATTCAATTTTGGCGAGATCGAGAATATCATTAATCAGATCCAGCAAATCATTCCCCGCCGCATAGATAGTTTGACTGTATTCGATTTGCTTTTCCGTCAAATTTCGATCGCGGTTCTGGCTCAGCAAATTGGCAAGAATCAACAAGCTGTTGAGTGGGGTTCGCAGTTCATGCGACATATTCGCCAGAAATTCTGACTTATAGCGCGAACTCAGAGCAAGCTGGGTGGCTTTTTCTTCGAGTGCCTGCCGCGCGTGTTCCACCTCCCGATTTTTGCGCTCGACTTCGCGATTGCGTTCCTTAAGCTGATTGGCTTTCTCTTCTAGCTCCAGATTGAGCTGCTGCAACTGCTCGTTGGTTTGCTGCAATTCTTCCTGCTGTTCTCGAAGCTGTGCCTCCGATCGCTGGAGTTCGTTTGCCTGTTCTTCTAGGCGGCAGTTGGTTTCCTGGAGTTCAGCTTGCTGCTGCTGAAGTTCCTCGGTTAACGACTGGGATTGCATCAGTAAGTCTGTGGTGCGAGCCGTTGCGGCGATCGTTGTCAGCACCACACCGAGCAAATCACAGGATTCATTCAGAAACTGGAACGACAATTCGCTAAACGGCTTTAGCGAAGCCAGCTCGATCACTGCCACCACCTGCGTTTCAAACAAAATTGGCAGCACGATCAAATGACGCGGAGCCGCATCGCCCAAGCCCGACCCGATTCGCACATACTCGCTGGGCACATTGCTGAGCAAATACGGTTTTTGATCGATCGCGCATTGCCCGATCAAGCCTTCCCCTAAATGCAAGCGAGGCTTTAACTGAGCTGATTCTGGCGTTGCATATTGGCTGAGTCGCTCCAGCATCGGAGGGTTGGCACTGCGATCAAGCCAATAAAACACGCCCTGCTGAGCCTCTAAGAGCGAACAGATCCGCGTCAGGATCAGGGAAGCAGCGTTGGTTAGATTGCGCTGTCCTTGCAGCATTCGGGTCAGGTCTGCCACGTTGGTCTTGAGCCAGGTTTGCTCTTCGTCGCTCTGTTTTGCCAGTTCAAGCTGCTGACGACGTTCTTCTGCCAGCTTCAGTGTTGCCAGCAAACCCTCCACCTTGGGAACCAGTGGCGGCAGCGTTAGCGCAGCAGAGACCGAAGCCAGCGCAGTAATCAGCTTCACGTCACCCGATAGCCAGTAGATAGGATGCCAGAGCGTGATGACCTCCACAAAGTGCGTTGTGCCACAGGCAATAATAAACGCCCCAAACACCAGAAACATCCAGTGAAAAGGGATTTCCTTCCGCGTTCGATAAACCAGGTAAGCTAGCGTCGAGGAAATTGACACATAGCACACGCCAATGATTGTGTCTGTGCTAACGTGCAGCCAAACCAGCTCCGGCTTCCACAGATAGCAGTGACCGTGCGGAATGAATCCAGTCGCATTCAATAAATTTTGCGCCAGTCCCGGGTAGAGCAGCGTGGCTGAAATGGCAAGGGCAAGCGCGATCGTGGCGTAAAAGGAGTTGTTGCCCTGACGGGTTTGCAGCATTTTGGAGGAGGGGTTGAGGGGTTGAGGGGTTGAGGGGTTGAGGGTGGAGTTAGTTGCTTTGCGGGAGTGGCGAGGAGCAGATGAGGTCAAGGATGGGGGGGATGACGGCTCTGGCGTCGATGGATTTGGGGATGGGTCGCTGGAACCTGGCTTGGAGAGCTTGCTGATGGATTGAGCGATCGATGAGCTGATCAATGAGCTGATCAATCTGTTGATTAGTTGATTGATTAGTTGATTGATTAGTTAGTTGATTGATCGGATAAATCGGGGCCAACGTCGTGACGATCGCATAAGGAACAGCTTGATTTTCCTGAAGCTGACTGGCTGCAAACAAAAGCTCAGAACCAACATTGAATCGGCTCCAGTGCCCAGTCGGAAAACAAAGACCATCTGCCCACTGCAAAACGATTCCAACATCGGTCAACGATTCTGTTGGCGGCTGGAGCGATGCTTGAATAGCGGTTTGTCTGGCAGAATTGTTCAGGGAATCAGTCATGCTGGTCGCACTTGGGCAAGATCAAAGTCTCTAAAATTTAGATTTATAAAGTTGATATAGAGTTGAATGCGATGAGAAGTGTTGAAACTAAACTATTTTTGAAGAATTATTTTTCAATAAGAGCTGTAGCTGAGTCTGAAGGCTGCACAGCGTTTCAAGCCGCAGCGAAAACAGGCACGAACTAGAGCACCGAAAGTGAAGAGCTGAAAGAATGCTGGGATCGCTTCAATGCCCAACTTTTTTCCATGCTAATCACTGATATTGAGACCCGCAATTCTCGCGTAATACTGCTTCAGCAGATCCTGCCCTTCTGCCCCCATTTCATGCAGCAATGCCTCAATTTGTTTTAGGACGATCGGCAACGGCTGATGATGTCCGTTCTCCCAGCGATTGACGCTCAAAAATGAAACGCCTAACTTTGCAGCAAATTGAGTCTGAGTTAGCCCTAAACACTGCCGAGTTTGGCGAATTAAACCTGGAAGAACAACTTGTGCCCCTTCTACGGTAGTACTTTGGAGAAATTGACTTTTCATAGGCAAAATACGGCAAAAATAAACTGATCGATACAGGGTAGATATATCACTTGATGGGTACGCTCAGACTCAGCCTAAAGAGGTATTGCCAATGGTCGATTCACTTCCTATGGCTTCTCATGCAAAAGGGGGTTTGGGTAAGCGTTAGGACTCTCTAAACATCTAGTCAAACCAAACATCTGGTTAAACCAGCCCTTGCTGCTTCAGCTGCTTTATCGCTGACCCTAGTAGAATTCTGGAATTGATCGCTGCGAATCGGTAGCCATGCTGAGCTGCACTACTCCTGTTCAAACTTGTTAAGGCATCGTCACAGCATCTTATGTCACACCATCCTGAGTCGTCTTCAAAGCGGTTTATGCCAGTTCTTCTGGGAGCGTCAATCTTTAGTGGAGGATTAATTAGTCTGGCAGTCGGGCTACAATCCCACGGACGATCGACTGAGCCAGTCACCTCACAACCTGTCCAGACCTTATCTGCTGGGGCGAGTGCCCCTTCTGCGCCTTCCACAAAACCTGAGCCGACCGCAGCTTCTGCCCCTTCACCTGTGGCTCAAGCCACTCCGCAAACCGTAGACATCTTTCAAACTTCAACGCTACCCAGCACGGGCACGGTTCAAGAAATGGTCGCAGGCGACTTAATGTGTTATCTGACAATGCAAGACGATCGCGGCACGACCCGTCGGCTGGGTGCAACCTTTGAAGTGTGTGAGCAAACCAGCTTTTTAAACCAGCGCGTGCGGTTTTTCTATGAACCTGTTTCAGTCAGCGATTGCGAGAGTGCAGAAC
This sequence comes from Leptolyngbya sp. GB1-A1, assembly GCF_039962475.1. Classification (NCBI taxonomy): domain Bacteria; kingdom Bacillati; phylum Cyanobacteriota; class Cyanophyceae; order Leptolyngbyales; family Leptolyngbyaceae; genus Leptolyngbya; species Leptolyngbya sp. GB1-A1. The sequence goes on from NZ_JAMPLI010000005.1 coordinate 225,967, forward strand.
CCTGTGGCAACAGCCGCCCCGCCCTGTTAATCAGCCGGATGGAGCGCATTGATCCAGATGCCACCTCCGGCACACCTCCCGCCCAATCCGCTGATCGTTACACCCTCACGAACGGCGAATGGACCATTACGGTAGGCAATATTCAGTCCTGGTCAGGCGTGAACAACACGGGCGATCTCACCTACAATGGCTGCAACCGCCAGAACGAATGCCTGCAACTTCAGGGCGGACGCATGAGCTGCCGCGATGGAATCTGCGCGATCGGCTGGCAAAACGGAGATTATTTCTACAGCTTGCAAAGCCCGATCGAAGCTGTAGACAGCACTGCACGGCAAACGAAAGCGACTACCCTGACCGTTCGCCGGGGTGATGCCGTTATCCTACAGACAAATGACCTTCGACCTATTGGCAACTAGTCACAAGCCTGAATTCGATCGCGAGATTCCTGCTTGACCAAACCCTCCATCGCCGCCTTCTGAAGCTGCATGAAAGCACACAAATCTTCATGCTCATACTTGCTTTGCAGCAGCGATCGCAGCTTATTTTCTGCCATCACGCTCAGATAACCCGTTGCCAAAGCCTGATGAACCAGCTCACGAATTAGCATCTTTCCTTCCTCCACAGATTCGGTCAGTGCAGGACAATCTCGCCAGAGCAGCCCTCGCGAAAGGACTTGTCCCGCCGGAAATTCAAACCTGCGTTTGAACTGCCATACACGAACTAGGGGGAGCAATTACCGCACACCCGACAGCTCTGACGATCAGTTTTCAAGAAAGGTTCCGGGCGATCAGGATTTTTTGAAAACGGATTACCCCTCATCCCCACACTGCGTTTCCTTATCCAGCGCATCAATCACCCGATCGTAAATCTCCTGTGCTTCTTCCGGCGAGTTGCCAATACTGGTCACGCCAAGTTTGCCGAATTCCGAGAGGCAGCCGATCAGGTGAAAAACGGTTCCAGTCTCCGTGGTGCTGTTGAAGTGGAGATGGTGCTGGGCGATGATGTCCATCAGGTCACGGGGCAGCAGTCCGTGGTATTGCTTGCTATAGAGGTTGTCGGTGGCGATGTAGTATTTGGGTTTGCCCTGCTGACTGAAAAAGAGTCCGGTTTTTTCGTCGTAAACGCCGTAGGTCAGCAGCTTGAGCGTCATAAAGGGGTGAGTCGTGCCGCCTTTTCGCAGGTTAATTTCGATCGCCTGCAAGTCCCAGGGCTGCTGAACATTTTCGGGCTGATGCACGGCGATAAAGTCGAGGCCGTATCGCTCCAGTGCGCCTTTGCGGGCGAGAACCTCACCGACGCGCATGCCGTATTCCTGAAGCTGTAGGCGATAGGCATCATCCGCGGGAAAACTACAGCCGAGAAACACTTGCCCATCGGGTCCGCCCAGAATTTGATCGTGAGTGGAAAGAATTTCGACTTCGGCGTGGGGGGTGATTCGTCCCTGGACGCTGGGCGATCGCTTTTCGTTGCCTTCCACAAACGCTTCGACGATCGCTCCCAGTTCGGGAATTTGGCGGCTGTAGTTTTCCCAGTCGGTTTCGCACTGAAAGCTGAGTTTGGGCAACCGATCGGCGATCGCCTGAGTGCGCTCACGGGTTGAAGCCGAGCCAGGAGCCATGTTTTCTAAGGGACGCAAATCGAGCAGCGCGTTTCCCCCGCCGGAAAAGCCTTCGTTCAGCTTGACCACAATTCGCTTCAGGTGGGACTGGCGTTCCCAAAGGTCGGCGGCGGCGGCAGCTAAGTCTTCGCTACTCCAGACCAGATCGCTGCCGTCTGGGAAAGGAATTTCTGCCTCTTTGAAAATTTCGCGGCTACCGCTTTTCGTGCCCCAGTAAAGCAAATCGGGATCGACTGCCAGCAACGGCACACCCAGCTTGACCGACAACTCACGCTCCAGATTTGTGGAGTTAAAGCACGTCATATAGGCCCGATCGCGCCGAATCGCGCCCTGAAGTCGAGCCAGCAGGCGGGGACGCTCCAGAATTTTTTGGGTTAGGGGTTTAGGGGAAGCATCGTAGGTGCAGAGCAGCACCAGCCGTTCGCGGGCGTGGGAAAAGGGAATGCCGGGGAGAAGCTGCAAATAGTATTCGATGACGCTGGGGTGAATCGGCTGAGAGGTGACGTAGATCAGTCGGGTACGGGGATGGCGCAGCCGAATCAGAGAAAACAGCAGCCGCTCTTCGTAGTGATACACGCCTTTGATCTTGTGCAGCTCTTGCTGATCTAGACTGAGCGACGGAATCACCAAGATGTCGCAGTCGCCTTCTTCGGAATGCTCGATCGCCTGCCATCGATCGCGAAGCTGCAACTGAAGCTGACGAAAGAATTGCGCTTGAGCATGGTCAGGCAAAAGGGGCATACCGGGCATGGCTTCAGACTCGCAGATAGATAAATGAGGATTGATCAGGGCTAGATAAAGAGATTTTACCGATTTCTACGAGTTTGTAATCCCCAGCAAGATAGGAGTTGAAGGATGAGCTAACGCAGCGTAGCACATCAATCCGGCAGATCAAGGGGATGCATTCCGGCGATGCCTAACCCATCCTCCGCAGGCTCGTCAGCAAATCCTCAAGCTCAAGCCCTATCCCAATCGATCGATCAGATGCTCCCCGACGCGCAGCGCATTTGCCATCACGGTTAACGCCGGACTGACGCTGGTGTTGGACGGGAAAAAGCTGCTGTCTACGACATAGAGATTATCGACCTCATGGGCGCGGCAGTTGAGATCCAGCACCGAAGTCTCTGGATCAGTGCCAAAGCGACAAGTTCCACACTGATGGGCAACGACCGACATCGGCATATCGCTGCGGGGATGAGTTGCGCCACGATTAAACATAGAAGGCTGGGCAGATTCCACGCTCTTGAGCACATCAAACCATTTGTACACCAGGCGATCGTGTGCTTCCACGTTATTCGGCTCGTATTCTACCCGCATTCGATCGTTAAGGTAGTAAATGCGATTGTTGGAATTCGGCAAATCCTCTGTTTGCATCCACCAGCCGATCGAGTGCGTGGCGAGCTGCCGCAAGCCAAAGTTGGGGAAGAAACGGGACAGTCCCGATAAAATCGGTGGAGCTTCGGAGAACAGCACGTCCTGGAAGATGCCGCCGGAGTTTTGAATGTGCCCCATCGGATAGTGAAAGTTATCGTCACCCCCGTAAAAATCGTTGATGCCGATCGTGCGGGGAAACATTCCTGAGTTTGCGGTTGAAGTCACCTGCACCACCACCGACAAAAGCTGCTTCATCAGATTGCGCCCCACCTGATCTGAGCCGTTGGCAATGCCTTTGGGATGCTTTTCGTTTGCCGATCGCAGCAGCAGTGCCGCTGAATTAATCGCGCCGCAGGCAAGCACCACAAGATGACCCATAAACAGAAACGTTTGATCGCCAATCTTCGCCTGAACTGCCTTAATTTCCGTCCCAGACGGATTGGTATGAAGCCAGAGGACGTTCGCCGAGGTTTTTAGCGTCACATTGTCCGATTTGAGGGCGGGCGTAACACCTGTATCTTCTGAGTCCGTTCTGCCCTGATCGCCTAATCCGATCGGCAAATGCGCCGGATGCAATCCCTGCTTGGAAAGCGTATCGAATAGGGGCTGAAGGAACGGCTCATGGGCCACTTCTGCACAGGGATAGGCTTCGCTGTGGTGCGGTTCGGTGGGGTCTTCGCCCGATCGCCCGTGAACCTGATACAGCTTTTCGGCTTCGGTGTAGTAAGGCTCAAAATCCGCGTATTTCAGTGCCCACTCTGGCGAAAGCCCGTCTTGATGGGGAACGGCTTCAAAGTCGCGTTCGCGCATTCGCATCAGCACGCCGTACCAAAGCTTGGTATTGCCACCCACTCCGTATTTCGTCTGCGGATAAAACGGCTCTCCGGCTTTGTCAAACCAGGGTTCCGGGGCGTAATATTGCTCTTTCTTAAACACCTCTGTACCGGTTAGCTCCGAGCTTTCCCGATAAATCAGTTCACCCCGCTCCAGGATGAGAATCTTCTTTCCCGTGGGAGCTAGCTTTCGCGCCAGTGTTCCGCCACCCGCACCTGTGCCAATAATAATTACGTCATAAACCTGATCGTCAATAATCATGATTTCTCCCTACTGCCACACATAAATCAGGATGTACAACACAATCCAAATCACATCGACAAAGTGCCAAAACAGCGACGTTGCTTCTACACCAAAATAACCATTGTCGTAATTGCCAGGGACAAACGATCGCCGCAGCATTGTGGTTTGTAGAATGATGCCTGTGAGAACGTGTAAGCCGTGAAACCCGGTGAGCATGTAGAACATACCGCCAAAGATGCCCGACTGAACAGTAAAGGGCAACCCGCTCCATTCCACTGCCTGACCATAGAGAAAATAGCCGCCCATCAGCATCGTGATCAGCATAAAGATGCGAAAGCCCCACAGCTTTTTATCATGTAAATATCGTTCTGCGACATAAATGACGAAACTGCTGGAGACTAAGACGATCGTGTTAATTAGCGGCTCTCTGGTTTCGATTCCCGTCACGCCAGGGGGATACCAATCCCCGACAGGAGTGGTTTTGAAAATCGCGTAGCCGACAAAAAAGCTGATGAAAATTACGCTTTCCGACAGCAGAAACACAATGAAGCCGAATTTACTATTGCCTGCTTCGTCATGCTCCTGCTCATGCCGGACTTCTGATTCGATATCCTGTGCAATGGCTCGTTCTGCTGTCATTGTTTGCTCTCCGTGTTCGACCTGCTCGACCCGCTCAACCGATTTGACCTATTGCTTATACCTACAGCTATACCTACTGCGCTGGCTCTGGAGATTCGATCGTCCCTAACAAAGACTGATTTGCCACGAGCGGCTGATTTCTGCCGTAGCCGTAAGGACCAGACACCACCACCGGAATTTCCTCAAAGTTCTCGACGGGGGGCGGCGAGGTCGTTAGCCACTCTAAACCGTATGCCCGCCAGGGATTATTTCCCGCCTTTTCGCCCCGAATCCAGGCACTCACAATGTTAAGCAGGAAGGGCAACACTGACATTCCCAAAATAAATCCGCCAATGCTTGCTACCACATTCCAGAAGGCAAACTCTGGATCATAGGACGCAACGCGGCGCGGCATTCCCTGGAGTCCGAGCGGGTGCATCGGCAAAAAGATAAGCTGAGTTCCAATGTAGGTGAGGGCAAAGTGCAGCTTTCCAAGCCCTTCGTAATACATTCGTCCGGTCATTTTGGGGAACCAGTGATAGATACCTGCGTAGATACCCATGACGATCGTTCCGTACAACACATAGTGAAAGTGACCGACAACAAAATAGGTATTGTGAACGTGGAGATCGATCGGAACTGATCCGAGGAAGATTCCAGTGATGCCTGCGAAGACCCAGTTGCTAATGCCACCCAGCGCAAACAGCATTGGTGTCGTGAATCGGATCTTGCCGCCCCAGATCGTTGCCACCCAGCCAAACACCTTGATTCCAGACGGCACTGCAACCAGCATCGTGGTCACCATGAAAAACATCCGCATCCAGGGGGGCGTTGCGCTGGCAAACATATGATGGACCCAGACGCAGCCGCTAATCAGGGTAATGACGATCGACGAAGCCGCAATCACCCGATAACCAAACAGCGGTTTCCTGGCATGAACCGGCAGAATTTCTGAAAACATCCCAAAGGCGGGAAGCACCATCACATACACTGCCGGATGGGAATAAAACCAGAAGAAGTGCTGATAGACGATCGGATTTCCCCCGCGCTCTGGCGTAAAGAAACTCGTGCCGATCGTTAGATCCAGCAGCAGCATCACCGCACCCCCGGTCAAAGCAGGCAGTCCATAAAGCTGAATCAACTGTGCCGCCAGCACTGCCCAGCAAAACGCAGGCATTCTAAACCAGGTCATGCCAGGGGCACGCATTTTGAAAATCGTCGTAACGAAATTCACCGCGCCCATAATCGAGGACACGCCGTTAATCGCCACCGCCAGAATCCAGATCACCTGTCCGTTGATCAAATTCCCGGTCGGATTCTGCAAGCTCACCGGCGGATAAGACCACCAGCCCGACTGAGCCGGACCTCCGGGAATCAGAAAGCTTGCCAGCATCAAAAATCCGGCGATTGGCACCATCCAAAAGGAAACGGCGTTCAGTCGGGGGAATGCCATGTCTCGCGCCCCAATCATCAACGGCACCAGATAATTTCCCAGCCCCACCAGGACCGGAAACGTCCAGAAAAAGATCATTAGCGAACCGTGCATCGTAAATAGCGCGTTATATACGGTGCGATCAACCAGATCGGCTTCTGGCGTGATCAGCTCACTTCGCATAATCATCGCAAACGCGCCGCCCACCAAAAAGAAAAAGAAGGACGTGACGATGTACTGAATGCCAATGACTTTGTGATCGGTGCTAAAGGTAAAAAATCGCTTCCAGTTATCCGGTGCGCCAGGGTAGGGCTGTCCACGGGTCAGCTCAGTGGGGTCAATGGAGATGTTGGTCATGGGTTCTGTGGATAACAGGGGGTGGGAAGAAGTTGGGGAGGGTTTCGCTCGCGTTTCTGTGGATCAGTCGCTTCGGATTGCGATCGCGGGTTAGTTGCGGGTAGAGGGATCAGGGACTTGGCGAGAGGCCGATTGAGTCGTCTGTCCGATCGCAGCATTGCCTCCGGTGGCAGGGCTGTCTGGGGAGTGTTTGGGGGAGAAGTTGACAACGGGGGGTGGGGCAGGGGGAATCGTTTCCCAGCCGCGAATGGCAACTTTATCTTTCGTGTTGCCTGCGCCCGGCTCGTTAGATTGGCTGTACTCGTAGACCGCCTGGTTAAAGGCTGAGCTGGGGGTTTGGGCAGCTGCATCGGCAAGCCATCGCTCGTATTCATCCAGAGGCTGGACGACAACATCTGCCTGGTTTGAGGCAAAGTAAGTGCCGCTGTGCATCGAGTCTCGCAGGCGATAGGTTCCGGTTTTGATGGGAGTCAATTCGTACTCAATTTCTTGATTGGGAACCACGTATTGCCCCACCCGAAACGCCGGAATATAAAAGCCGTGCAGCACATCTTCAGAGCGCAGCGTAAATTTTGCCCGTCGATCGACCGGAAGGTGAAGCTCGGTGCTGGTGACCTTCTCTTTCGGGTAATAGAAAGTCCAAGACCACTGCCGCGCCGTCACTTCAATATTTTCAATGGGTTCGGTTTCAACGGCTTCCTGAATTTGCTGCTGTGGGGTGCTATCGAAGGGTTCCGCGTAGGCAGGCTCGACAACTTGTGGCACATGCAAATGCACCAGCTCCATTGGACCACCGATCGCCATCTTCTCGTAGGTGCGATAGCTAATGGCTGCGAGCATGAGCACGATCAGCAGGGGCGTTGCCGTCCAGGTAATCTCCAGAATGTTATTACCCTCAATGTGCGGACCATCTTCCATGTCATACTTACCCGCCCGGTGGAAAATCAGCGAGTAAAGGAACGGTCCCATTGTGCCGAAATAAACGGCGGTTCCCAGTCCGGTAAACAGGCTGAACAAATCGTCTGTCAGTTTCGACTCTGCCGAAGCTTCGGGCGGCAACCAGGAATAGGACTGCTTTGCCATCCAGAAGCTAAACAGGATAACTAGAATGGAGTAAATCGTGATGGTAATCACTGCGCGGAGTTTCATATCTTCCTACCCGTGGGCAATCGATCGCAAAAGAAAACCGAAACCGACTTAGACAATTTAAAGAGCCAGTTAGAAAAGCAATTAGAAAACCAATCAGAGAACCGGTTAGAAAACCAACTAGAGACCCAGTAGCTCAGAGGGTTCAATGTTGTTGGGATCGATTCCCAGGTGCAGCATTTGATCTGCCGTAACGTGAATCCCAAATTCACCGCCCAAGTGCGCGCCCAGCGTTCCCTGAATAAACATCAAGCCAAAGACCAGTAGCCCCACTAGCAAATAGCTCCACTGCACCTGTCGAGCCATATCTTTGCGCCAGCGGAAACGTTGAAAGCCCCGCCAAACAGTCATGCCAACAATCAATGATAGGATTGTGACCCCACCAAACCCGTGGGCGATCATGGTTTCGAGCGCCTGAAAGCCCCAGGTGCTTTTCACGTCGGCGAGCGGCACTGCCAGGGAAATTTCAAAAAAGCCTGCAGCCACAGTAAAGAAGGTGATAATTGCAGCAGCGATCATGTTGTACCAGCCGACATCAAACAAGCCCGATCGCGTTGCCGGAATTGCGAGCCACTTAAACACAGGCTTTTCCACCGGAAATAGCGCAGCGACAATATCAAAAGCGATCGCTACTATAAACAGCCCCAGCGTCAGGTGAACAAACAGGGGATGAAGTGGAACGGGGTAGGGCAAACCGTTGATGCCAATCCGATCGCCCCACTGTTGAAGCAGTTCGGGATTCATGTTAGCCCTCCTCGAATCGCATCCACAACAGGAACCGAGTGCAAGCCATACACCCAGGCGAGCAGCGTTCCCAGGTAAGCCTGAACCGTGACCAGGGCAAACAGCACGACACTTGCTCCCATATAAGCAACAGGCAATTTGGGTTTATTTTGCAGCCGCAGCACATAACGCCATCCAGTAATTCCTGATAAAATCGCCGGAAGCGTCCATCCCAAAACAGTATGCGCATTGAGCGTTGAAGCAGATGCAGCATAGGGTTCTGCCAAACCTGCCTCGATCGAACCAAAAATAACGGCAATAAAAATAGAGACGGTTGCAAAGGCTAAATTCCACCAACTCACTTCATACAAGCGAGAGTTTTTGTTGAAATAAGCGATGAAATCGCAAAGAACAGCAAAGTACACCATCGCGATCACAAAATGAATGACGATCGGATGGATGGGATCAGGATAAGGGAGGTTATGCTCGTTGAGCGGTGGAAGGTAGTTAAACACGGGATCTCACAATTGCCTGATGCAGCAGAGGTCAGAACGGGGTTTAGTTTTGAATAACCAATAAGAGCCTAGTGTTTTAGTCCCTTAAGCCCCTGCTTGGAGGGTATCCATATCCTTACGATCGCTTAATCCATCTAAAGAGAGAGAAAAAAGGCAGCGCAAGGGGTTTACCCGGAGTTTACATTGCCGATTTAACGGTAAAAATTCGGTAGATTAGGGATAGTGTGAGTCGCGAGGAGATTAAACGATGTCTGGTGCTACGTCTGGTGCTGTGTTTTTGGCGGGGGCAAGTCGAGGAGTCGGGCGGGAAGTTGCCCAACGATTAGCGAAGCAATCCCAACCTGTCGTCGCCCTGTTGCGATCATCTGCCGCTCAGGTTCAGCTTGAAGCTTTGGGGATCAAGACGGTCATGGGAGATGCCCTCAATCCGGCAGAGATAGAAGCCGCGATGCTGAATCAGCCCATCAGTGCCGTGATTAGCACGATCGGCGGTCAACCCCCGGAAGGACAGCGATCGGACTATTTAGGCAACAAAAACTTGATTGATGCTGCCATCAAAGCTAACGTTCAAAAATTTATTCTGATTACGTCGATCGGCGCAGGTAAAAGCAAAGTAGCTCTGCCGCCTCATGTGCTGGAGGCACTCGGACCTGTGCTTGCCGAAAAAGACCAGGCAGAACAGCACCTGCTCAAAAGCGGTTTAACCTACACAATTATTCGACCGGGCGGACTGCTCTCCGAGCCACCTTCAGGGTCGGGCATTTTAACCCCGGATCACACGATCGCTGGGTCAATCACCCGCGGAGACGTGGCAGAGCTGGTTTGTCGGTGCCTTTCGTCCGATCGCGTCACTAATGCAATTTTGTCGGCAGTCGATCGGCAGCGGCTCTCGGTACAGCGCGAGATTGATGTGATTTATCCTGATTGAATCCTTGTAAGCACAAGGTAGGCACATAAGCATAAGGTAAGCGCAAGAGATTGAAGTGAGCACAAATTGCTTGTACAAACTCCTTGGTCAGTCCAAACTCCTGGTGCTCACAAATGGTGCTTACAAAACGCTAAACGGCTCCGGCTCTCCTTCGTCTCGCTGTAAAAGAGAAAACCCGGTAGAAGCGAAAAGGGGCTGGGAGATGAGGAGGGTCAACCCAACAGCGCGATCTTCTGATTTACTCTTGGTCTGCCAAACCGCTCCCAGGCACTTCCACCCCGCAGGAACAGCTCCATCCAGCGCAGCGTTCTACCCTCTACTGTTTTCCAGCCAGAGCTACCTGGTGCAAACGCAAGCGTACCTTCGGGAACGCGGAAACTGCCGTCTGAATAGATTGCATCGCTCACCACATCGCCAAGTCGAATCGCAATTTTGGTCTCGGTGGGTAGCGAAATTGTGTCTGCGGGGATCGTGGTTTTAATGTTGCCGTAGCCGTCAATCCAGGCAATGCGATCGAACGGCACATCGGGAATTTGATCGGGTTTCAGCACATCGCCTAACACGCTCAAATCATCCTGAGCAATTGCCGCAGCCGCAGGCGGAAACACATCCCGCGATCGAAACTGAGAACCGCCCCGCGACACATCTACCGTATGTAATCCCTTTGCCTGCGACTTGATAAACGACAGTGTATACCCCGCATTCACGCCGACCACTTTCACCCCGTTGGGCAGCAACGCATAGGTTAAGCCTTCGCCTTCGTTGTCGCGTCGGGCTTCGGGATCATCCTGCCGGGGAGCGCAGTTGTGATAAATCAGGCGATTCGCTGAGCCAGGATTGAGTCCAAGCTGAGCAATCCAAAATCCGGTCGCCAGGGTGCTAAAGGGCGGCACGGAAAGATCGTGTATTTGCGCTTGAGGCAGTGCCATCAGCAACCGCTGCTTAACTTCTGCAAAGGCAGGATCTCCGGTTCCGTAGTCCGCAATGAGGGTAATAAACATAGGGATGCCTAATCTTTAACGAACCATTGCCATTTTGATTGCAGCCGTTGCGCCGTCAGTAATGTATTGCACCGCTAAAGCAGCAAGCAAAATTCCTAGGACGCGGGTTACGACATTAACCCCGGTTTGCCCTAGCATTTTAGCAAGCTGCTTTGATAGACAAAAGAGCGTGTAGGCAATGAAAAGCACAAAGGCGGCGATCGCCAGAATCACTACCACACCAAAACTATGATTTTGCACACTCCGATCGTTCGTTAAAATCAAAACGCTTGCCAGAGTTCCCGGTCCTGCCAACAGCGGAATCGCCAGCGGAAAAACGCTGATATCTTCCCTGAGCTGTGCCTCCTGCTCTTCCTCTTCCGTCTCGCGCTCCCGATGGGCAAATACCATGTCTAGCGCAATCTTGAGCAGCAGCAGCCCCGCCGCTACCTGAAATGCCTCGATCGTGATCCCCAGATAGCGCAGTAGCCAGTTGCCAACCAGCGCAAACACGAGCAGAATTACCCCAGCGACTAACACTGCTTGACGGGCAATCCGAACTTGCTGAGCCGCCGAATACTTGCCAGCCAGCGTAATAAAGATCGGCGTTAGCCCGACCGGATCAATCACCACAAACAGCGTCAGAAAAGCTTTAACCAAAAATGCCATCTGCTTCAGGAGGGTTTCCAGTACAAAGAAATGGGACTAGAAGGAAAATTGAAGCGTTTACCTAGTGCAAACCTAAATCCGATCGCAGCGAACTTCTTGCGTCTCACGGCTGATTTTGAGTTACAAAGTAGCAAAAATCAGTTTCATCCTGTAGTATTTCTAAACTTCGTTGAGAAAGTCGTGAGGAATGGCTTTAGTCGTTAAAGTTCGAGATAGGGTAAACGAAATGGTTACACTTAATCACAAGCTGTTTGCCTGTCTCAATCAACAGACAGGTAAATCGGTCACGGTTAGCCAGAATGACTTTTAAGCGGCTGATTCAGAAGACGACGCCGCTGCTGATTGAAACTGGAAGACGCAATCTGAAAGACACAATTCAGAAAGCGCAAAAAAACTAGAATCTGATGACTATCTACGGCTTCCCAGTTCATGAGGATTCACGAATTAAGATTCACGAACAGGTCATCATGAAGCAATTTTGCACTGAGATTGAAGCCGCGATCGACAAACCGCTTTAGAACAAATCGCAATCGATTGGCTAGAAGCAAATGCGATCCCCTATGATCCCCAATAAGACCTTTCAAGAACCGCTTCTCTTTGCTATGACTCTTCTCGTCGTTGCCACCAGTAATCCCGGTAAGTTAACGGAAATGCAGGCATACCTCACCGATCCATCGTTGCCGTGGGAGCTGAGCCTGAAGCCCAAAGCACTGGAAATCGAAGAAACCGGAACCACCTTTTTAGAAAATGCCTGTTTGAAAGCGTCTCAGGTGGCAAAAGCTTTGGGGCAATGGTCGATCGCCGATGATTCAGGCTTGATGGTCAATGCGCTAAACGGCGCACCGGGAATTTACTCTGCCCGCTATGCTGATACTGATGCCGATCGAATTGCGCGGCTTTTGCGAGAATTAGACCATCAGCCTGATTCTCCTGCAGGAGGAACTGCTTCGCATCGACAGGCGCAGTTTGTTTGTGCGATCGCGCTGGCACGTCCCGATGGATCGATCGCCCTGCACACCGAGGGGATTTGCGTGGGAGAAATTATCAGCGCGCCGCGAGGTTCAGGCGGCTTTGGCTATGACCCGATTTTTTACGTGCCGGAAGCAGGCATGACTTTTGCTGAAATGCCCCCGGAACTGAAACATCGCGTCAGCCACCGGGGGAAAGCATTTGAGGCACTCTTGCCTCAGCTTAAAGAAATCAACCCGGAATCTTAAATCGCTTCCTGGTTCTTTTCCCCTGTCCGAATTCGCACAATTTGATCGACAGGGGAGATGAAGATTTTACCGTCGCCGATTTCCCCAGTTCGTGCAGCCGAGATGATTTTGTCTACCACCATGTCTAGCTGATCGTCTTCGACAACGATTTCAACTTTTAGCTTTTGCAGAAATTCAACCGTGTATTCAGAGCCGCGATAGCGTTCGGTTTGTCCCTTCTGCCGACCAAAGCCGCGTACTTCAGAAACCGTCATCCCAACAATCCCGGCATTCACCAGCGCGATCTTGACTTCATCAAGTTTAAAAGGACGAATGATTGCTTCAACTTTTTTCATGGACTTTGTAAGCTCCCTTAGTTCTTAGTGCATTGCAGGCTGGGTTGCCTGACTGTTTCTATCACCGCTACCAAAAATAATTTTGTAGTATAAGCTACGGTTTGCTTAGCGGAGACAATTCCTCTTATTTTCTACTGAATAATCTGCGATTCATGAGGCGATATACAGCTTTAATCAATTTCAATTCTCCTTAAAGCAGCACTGAAGTAAAGCTCAATATCCGATTTCATTTTCAGCACATTCCCCTCAGAATATTAGAAAGCAAGCTGTCCAGTGCATTCGCGTGAGGAACGAGGCGATGGCGATCGTCAATCACATTATTGAACTAGAAACCACAGCCGGAATCGAAGTGTACGACATTACGGCACACATTCAGGCGATCGTTTCAAAATCGAACCTTCAAAACGGACAGGCGTTAATCTTTTCGCGCCACACCACCACCGCTTTAGCCATCAATGAATTCGAGCCGCGCCTGATGCAGGATGTGAAAGCCTATCTGCGAAAACTCGCTCCCGAAGCCGATCCCTACCTGCACAACGATCTGCACCTGCGCCCCAACATTCCCCCCGACGAGCCAGTGAACGCCCACGCTCACTTGATGGCAATGACGCTCAGCACCAGCGAGATTGTCCCGATCGCAAACGGCAAGCTGACCCTGGGAACCTACCAAGCGGTACTGCTGTTTGAGCTGGATGGTCCAAGGCGGCGATCGGTGTTTTGTCAGGTTTGGGGGGAGTGAAGGAGTCAATTAATTCAGCAAGGCAAGTGCTTCTGGCTGGGGAGGGCCGTATTGTTCTAATACCTGGCGGGTTTGGGCGAGGCTGGCAGCAAGATCGATATCTGCCTGGGTTAGGAGTCCGATCGCCTGCTGGGGATGATCCCGATCGACAACGGGAAGCTGATGCAGTCCTCTGGTGGTCATGCGATCGGTGGCTTCCGTCAGGGATTCATCGGGATAAGCGTAGACCATTTTAGTGGTGCAAAGATCAGCGATCGGCTGCTGTAATAGCATGATGCGGTCTTCAGCAGATTTCGATCGCGTCACTATGCGGGTAATGTCATTCAGGGTGAAGATGCCGACAAGCTGATTCTCAGCGTCAATAACCAGGGCACTGTGACAGCGATACTGGACAAATTGTTGGGCGGCGATCGCCAGGGTAAAATCGCTCCTGAGCTGAAGCGGAGCCGGGTGCATGACGTCTGCAACGGTGAGGCGAGACACATCAGGATGGAGAACAGCTTCAACAGGTTCATTCTGTGCCGCGTTGTCAATCACGACTTTCGGCTCCAAATATTCAGCCGTCCAGATGCTCAAGCCTACTGCTGCCATCAGAGGCAACACAATCCGGTAATCGTTGGTGAGTTCAAACAGCAGCAAAATTGCCGTCAGCGGGGCACGCACACTCGCCGCCAGAAATGCCGCCATGCCCACCATCGCATAAGCCGGAGGAGAAGCCATGTAGTCGTGCAGCATCGGTAAGCCGATCGCCAAAACCTTCCCGTAAACTGATCCCAGCGATGCCCCCAGGAACAGCGCAGGCGCAAACACCCCGCCCACAAAGCCACTGCCAAAGCTAATCGCCGTCATAATCAGCTTCATCACTAGCAGAGCTACCACCAACGGAAGCGGAAACTGCACGTCTTGCAGCATCGACTCAACGGTTTCATAGCCCACGCCCAAAATTTGCGGCAGCTTCAGAGCAACCAACCCCAGCACGGCTCCGCCAATGACCGGATGGAACGGTTGGGGAATTTGACCGATCCATTCCAGTCCGGCAATTTGCCCCTGAAAGCAGCGTTGAGACAGCCGCAGGGCGCGAATGTGAATCAGCGACAGCAGACTTGCCAGCAGCCCCAGTCCAACGTACAGCGGCAGTTCCAGCACACTTCGCACTTCGTAGGCGGGCAACGTGAACGCAGGCTGTGCCCCCATTCCAATTCGGGCAATCCACGCCGCTACGACCGCCGCCAACAGCACAACACTCGCCGCCGATGCTGCAAACGTAGTGCCCATGACGACTTCCAGCGCAAAAAAGACTCCGGCGATCGGTGCATTAAATCCTGCCGCCAATCCTGCCGCCGCCCCTGCACTCAGCAACAATCGCCGCCGCTCCTGCGATACCTGAAGCACTTGCCCCAGCAACAAACTAAAGTACGCTCCAATTTCCACACTCGGACCTTCTGGACCTAGCGATGCCCCACTCCCCAGCGAAATCGAGGCGGCAACCATCTTAGTCACGGGATTAATCAGCAGCAGCTCGCGGCTTTCCTGGACCACTTCTACCAGCGTGGTCAGTCCCGGACCAAAATCCTGCATTCGCCAGCGCATCAGCCCCACAATCACCCCACCCAGCAGGGGAATCAGGGCGATCGTCCAGTGTCCCCAGATTGACAAAAAGCTGGACACCTCGCCAAACATCAGATCATGGGTCCACTGAATCAATGCTCGAAACAAAACTACCCCCGCTCCCGCTCCTGTTCCCACCAGAACCGCCAATAGCAATACGATCGCCTCTGGGGTGGGCTGGAGCTGTTTGAGGAATTGTTTGAGCGGTGGCGGTTCAGGCGTAGCAGCAGACGGGCGTAGATGCCCCTCGGATTCAGTCATGGGCTTCATCGGACATTGGGGCAGGGTTGAGCGGCAAAGTCAGGGAACTAGATCGAGCAACTTTAAGCAGGACGAATTCCTGAAGCAGGCGATCGAGGTACAGCGTTCTTACTAAACTAAACGAATCAGCCTAAATGAATCAGCAAACAAATAAGCAAAAGCAGGACGCACCCCAGCAGATGCGACACCGATCGGAGAATAGCAATATTCTTCACTCTATTTTGCGTGATTGGGCGGCAGAATAGGTTGTTCTCTAAGCCACTTTCTGACTTGCATCTGAGGTTTTTTTATCAGGTTTCCTCAACTCTAAAATTAGGGTGAGATCCGTACCTTAGCGCAGTCTATTCTTCTGCCATAAACGGGTTGCGCCTGTGCTAACCTAGTAGAGTTGTCAAAAATTCACACATTCAGTATTTCGGGTGTTTTTGCGCTGTTTTCGTCTGCCCAAGCTCATTCTTCCTTAGAAATAAGTGACAGAGAAATAAGTCATAGCGACGATTACCTCTTCGAGAAACTGCGAAGCAAGCGGCAAAGATACAACTGGATGGCGGATTAACCCGAAAGGAGAAAATCATGCCTGTTGTTTCATTGGCTCAATTATTAGAGTCAGGGGTTCACTTTGGTCATCAGACACGTCGCTGGAACCCCAAGATGGCTCCCTACATCTACACGGCTCGAAATGGCGTTCACATCATTGACTTGGTGCAGACCGCTCAGCTGATGGAGGAAGCGTACACCTACCTCCGCAATGCGTCGGAGCAAGGCAAGCGCGTTCTGTTTATCGGTACAAAGCGTCAGGCAGCCGGAATCATTGCTCAGGAAGCAAGCCGCTGCGGTGCGTTCTACGTCAACCAGCGTTGGCTGGGCGGAATGCTAACCAACTGGACAACGATCAAAACCCGCGTCGATCGCCTCAAGGAACTGGAGCGCAGACAGGAAACGGGCGCACTCGATCTGTTGCCTAAAAAAGAAGCGGCAGTGCTGCGGCGTGAACTCGAAAAGCTGCAGAAGTACCTCGGCGGCATTCAGGGAATGCGGAAACTGCCCGATATTGTGGTTCTGGTAGACCAGCGGCGCGAATATAACGCCGTTCAGGAGTGCCAGAAGCTCGATATTCCGATCGTCTCACTGCTGGATACGAACTGCGATCCCGATACGGCGGATATTCCGATCCCCGCAAACGATGACGCGATTCGATCGATCAAGCTCATCGTGGGCAAACTGGCAGACGCGATCTATGAAGGTCGTCACGGTCAGCTCGACGCTGAAGAAGACTACGAAGACTACGAAGGCGCAGAAGAAGAGTTCGAGTACGACGAAACCGAGCTTGTCGAAGAAGAAGAAGAAACAGAAGCGTAATTGGCGCGGGACAGGGTGAGAGCAGAATCTGTCGTGTGTGTTGCCGAAGACTTGCCTTATCCTGTCTCTTTTCCGGTAGGTTTATCTGTGAGCGATCGTTCTGGAGATGAACTCAAGAGGGTGTTTGAGGGGTGTTTTAGGTGCTATATTGCCCCCCAAATTCCTAATGCTAGGGAACTTTGAAACCCCAGGGGTCAGTAGGCTCTCCTTAGCCTTGGGAGACGAGGGGCGGTTCGGAGCGCAGACCGACCGAACAGCTTTCTGAGGCATCTCACAGAATGAATTATGCAAATCTCATCCAAAGCATATCTAGTTAGGAATTGAAGCATCATGGCGGAGATACCAGCAAAACTCGTCAAGCAATTGCGCGACAAGACGAACGCAGGGTTCGGTGACTGCAAGAAAGCCCTGGAAGCCACCGATGGCGATATGGAAAAGGCGATCGAATGGCTCCGTCAAAAAGGGATTACAAAGGCAGAAAAAGCTTCAGGCAAGATCACGGCTGAAGGCTTGGTCGGCAGCTATATCCACATCGGCGGACGGGTTGGCGTTCTGGTCGAAGTCAACTGCCAGACTGACTTTGTGGCGCGAAACGAAGAGTTTCAGGGATTGGTGAAAGACATTGCCATGCAGATCGCCGCTTACCAGAACGTAGAGTACGTCCGGGTAGAAGATATTCCGCCAGACGTGATCGAAAAAGAAAAGTCGATCGAAATGGGCAAAGACGACTTGGGCAATAAACCGGAAGCCGTCCGCGAGAAGATCGTGGCAGGACGGATCGAAAAGCGGTTGAAAGAACTGTCGCTGATGGATCAGCCCTATATCAAAGACCAGACGATTACAGTGGGCGATCTGCTGAAGCAAAAAATCGCCAGCATCGGCGAAAATATCCAGGTGCGTCGCTTTGTCCGCTATGTGATGGGCGAAGGCATTGAAAAGAAAGAAGAAGACTTCGCCGCAGAAGTGGCAGCGCAAACAGGTGGAAAGGCATAAGCCTGAGCCTGGGTTCTGATTTGGCGTTCTGATACGGATTGGGCGATGGGCGATCGAGAAGGTCATTTTCTCCGATCGTTCGTTGCCCATTTTGCTTTGCCCTCTAAAAGCAGAACCGGGTGAGGGCAGTGCTTCTGAAAGAAATCGCTATCCTGGAAAGCAGAAAAGGGGAAAATAAGGATCGATGGTGAGAAGCCTTAACCAGATCGAACAGGAGATGGCAGCCCTCCAGCAAGCGGTTGCATCGATCGCAGAAGAATTTCATGATGCCTATGGTGAATACCTGGACGCGCTGGGACAGGCAGTCCGGCAGCAGCTCATTCTGGCTTGCTATCACCTCTGCACCCATGGCTATCCCGAAGCATTTCTCAGTCTTACGTTTAATCAGCGACAGGAACTTCAGCAAAGGCTGCGACAGTTAGCAAAGCAGGCACAGACGGAAATGAGGAGTGTGCTTCAGCCGATCGTGCCGCGTGATTTGTCGGGGGAAACGGAAGAGGAGGAACTAGAAGAGGGGGACGAAGGAGAGGAGGGGGATGAGGGAGATGAAGAAGACGAAGGAGACGAGGAGCTAGAGGAATCGATCGATCGGGTTGAGATGGGAACTGACCAGGCATTTCTGATAGGTGCTTCTGATCTCGATTTGCCCACTGCCCTTCGATTCCTTCAAGCTGCCATGCAGCCCGACCCAGCCAAAGTAGCCGACGCCCAGCAAGATTCTTCAGAGGATAACTCCCCAGATTCCCCAGATTCCCCAGATTCCCAATTTGAAAACGAACCTGACGACGAGCAAGACGACGAACCCCCGATCGAAGACCGACCGCTCACGCCCAAAGACCTGCTCTACTGGCAGCACAGGCTTGAAGAATCAGTGATGGAAATGCTGTATCACTGGTCCCATGCGACCAACCGACTGCTGTATCGAGCTGAGCTGCTGCCCCGTCAGCTTCCAGAACCACTTTTGGAAGTCGCAACCAAAGCAGAACTTAGTGCTGAGACAACGGCAAGTCTGCCTAATCTGCTGAGCCTGATGATCGAAACTCGATCGGAAAGCAGCAAACGACCGAGCATGACTACGATTACTGCAGTACGGCTGCGGCTATCTGAGATAGAGTTTTCCAATGGAAGTTTGAGCGTGTGGCGATCGCGAATTCGTGAACTTTCTGCCCGACTCAGTAAGATTGGACGAGACTATTATCAAAAGCAAAAAGAGCGCTCGACCGCGCAGGCAGAAGCCGCATGGCGATCGAGCTGGTATGAGGACTAGCGGAGTCAGTAACGCAGACTATGGATTGGCTCAGACTGCAAAAAGCACTCTCAGTTGAGGCGGAAAACGGGTTTAATGATTTGCGGGGCAATCAGTATCGCTTCAGCGAATTTCTCAGCCTCAGCCTGAATCAGCCGCCGACCGGATTGCCCGTGGCAGAGCGCAGGCGGTTTCGCGAGATCGCCGACCAGTTTACGGAATACACCGACCTGTCATTTTCTCAACGTCAGCATTTAATTGCTGAGGCACGCCGTTTGCTGCACAGTGCCCGCAAGCAGGTCGAGCAAGCTGAGTTAGCTTCGATTCCTCCCAGGGGAGAACTGCAAAGCATTGCTGCTGCGCCATCTGCTGCTGAGTCCAATGGCAAAACGACCAGCCCTGCTTCCAGTTCAGAATCTGCGGCAAAGTCAGGCGGTCAGGCGGTTAAAGCTCCACGTACTGTGCCGCTGGTCAGTTCCGATCGCAAAGGCAAAATCGCCCTCGATCAGGCAGTGACCTACCTACCGGGAATTGGCCCGAAAAACAGCGAAAAGCTGGCAAGGCTGGGCATTGATACGGTGCGCGATCTGCTGTTTTACTATCCGCGTGACCACATTAATTATGCGCGTCAGGTCAATATTCGATCGCTGGAACCGGGCGAGACCGTGACGCTGGTTGCCACCGTGAAAAGCTGCACCTGCTTTACCAGTCCTAAAAACAAGAAGCTCACCATCTTTCAACTGACGGTGGCAGATCACACGGGACGACTCAAGCTCAGCCGTTTCTTTGCCGGAACTCGCTATACCCGTGGCTGGCAGGAGCAGCAAAAGCGAATGTATCCACCGGGAGCCGTGATTGCTGCTTCGGGCCTGGTGAAAAAAGATAAGTATGGAGCAACGCTGGAAGATCCGCAGATTGAGGTAATGGATCATTCGGGGGCGTCGATCGATTCACTGAAAGTCGGGCGAATTGTGCCAATTTATCCGCTTACCGATGGCGTAGAAGCCGATATCGTGCGGAAGGCAGTCGTTGCAGCGTTACCCGCCATTTCCCAGATTCAAGATCCGCTGCCCGATGGCTTGCGGCAAAAATATGAGCTGATTGAGCTGAAAGGGGCGATCGGCTCGATCCACTATCCGGCTGATGAAGCGGCTCTGAATGACGCCCGCCGTCGTCTGGTGTTTGATGAATTTTTCTATTTGCAGCTCGGATTACTGCGGCGCAAACAGCAGCAAAAAAAGGAAACGACTGCCACGCTTGCCCCCACCGGACAGTTGATCGAGCAGTTTTACGAAGTGCTGCCCTTCCGCTTCACCGATGCCCAACAGCGCGTCGTCAACGAAATCCTTACCGATCTGCAAAAGCCAACACCGATGAATCGACTCGTGCAGGGCGATGTCGGATCGGGAAAAACAGTGGTGGCAGTGGTGGCAATTCTGGCAGCGATTCAGTCGGGATATCAGGCAGCGTTAATGGCTCCCACCGAAGTTCTGGCGGAGCAGCACTATCATAAGCTGGTGAGCTGGTTTAACCTGCTGCATTTGCCTGTCGAGCTATTAACCGGATCAACAAAGGTCGCGAAACGGCGCAAACTGCTCGCTGAGCTATCGACTGGAGAATTACCCCTGCTGGTGGGAACCCATGCACTGATCGAAGACCCGGTACAGTTTCAGCGATTGGGCTTGGTCGTGATCGATGAGCAGCATCGCTTTGGCGTGGGACAGCGAGCAAAACTTCAGCAAAAAGGCGATTATCCCCATGTCCTGACCATGACAGCAACGCCCATTCCCCGCACTCTGGCTCTGACGCTGCACGGAGACTTAGACGTAAGCCAGATCGATGAACTGCCGCCCGGACGCAAAGCGATTCAAACCACGGTGCTGACGGGACGCGATCGCAACCATGCCTATGAACTGATCAAGCGGGAAGTCGCGCAGGGACGGCAGGTGTATGTAGTGCTGCCGCTGGTCGAGGAATCAGAAAAACTCGATTTGAAGTCGGCGATCGAGGAATATCAGCACTTAAGCGAAGGGGTCTTTCCTGAATTCTCGGTGGGACTGCTGCACGGGCGCATGAGTTCGGCAGAGAAAGATGAGGCGATCGGCAAATTTCGCGATAACGAAACCCAAATTATTGTCTCAACCACGGTCATTGAGGTGGGAGTGGATGTTCCGAATGCCACAGTCATGCTGATCGAACACGCCGATCGCTTTGGGCTGTCCCAGCTTCACCAGCTTCGCGGACGGGTCGGCAGAGGCGGCAATCAATCTTTCTGTCTGCTGATGAATACCTCAAAAAATCAAACAGCAGCTCAGCGGCTCAAAGTTCTGGAGCAATCTCAAGACGGCTTCTTTATTTCAGAAATGGATCTGCGTTTTCGTGGACCTGGTGAAGTGCTGGGAATGCGGCAGTCTGGCTTGCCCGATTTTGCCCTGGCAAGACTGGTGGAAGATCAAGACGTTTTGCAGGTAGCCCGTGACGCAGCAGAAGCCGTGATGGAAAGAGATGCTTCGCTGGAACGCTGGAGCCTGATGAAAACCGAGCTGGAATATCGCTATCGCAAGCTTCTGGGCGGCATGATTTTGACCTGAATTTCATCTAACCCTGCTTCTCAGACTTGAGTTCTCGACTGAGCAAAGCCACACTCAGCGTCACAGTCAGCACACCCATAATCTGAATGCCGTTTAGCGTTTCCTGAATTGTTAACCAGGCAAGCAGAGCAGTGAGAGCCGGATTGGTCGCAGCTACGATCGCTGCCGCCGTCGCACCCAGATAGCGAATGCCAAAGTTATTGAGCAGGTGACCGCCGAAGGAAACGATCGCCGATAACAACCCCGCAATCCAAAGAGCCGTCCAGGGTAATGACTGACTGTGAAAGTTCCACAGCAGCAGACTCATCCCAGAGAGAATCATTGTGGTTCCAAAACTGATCCAGGTGTAGGAAAAAGGATGAATCCGCTCGAAGCTCTTTTGGGCAATTACCGCGTAGAAAGCATAGGTGATACCCGACCCTAAGCCGGCAAGAATACCAATTAAGCTCGATCGATCGATTTGAGCATTGATCACAGGCATGGTGAAATAGCTGCCAATCAGCACAATACCCATCACAATCCAGCTCAACCGACTGGGACGATTGCCAAACCACCGCCAAGACAACAACGCAGTAAAAACAGGATAGGTAAAAAACAGCGTTAGTGCGATCCCGGTAGGAATTGTACCGATCGCAATATAAAGCAATGCCAGATATAAAAACATCAGCATCCCGCCACCCAGCGATTGCCAGAGTAGAGAACGATTCGATCGATCGCCAAGGTGACGCAAATCAGACCAGATGCTAGAGTGCAAAACTGGAGCAAACGAGGACGTTAAAGGCATCACGAGCAGCGTCCGCATGAACATGAGCAGAAACGAACTCGGCAAGGATGGGGTGACAAAACCTCCTGTTGTAAAAAGACCTAAAATATCATGCTCTTTAAACAGGACTCTAACCAGAACGTTTTGAAAACAAAAGAAAACAGAAGATAATAAAACAATCAAAAAACCAAACATTCATTTACAGCCCTGTTCAGGCAATTGAAGGACAGACAATTGAAGGACAAAAGATGGGGTGCAGGGGCGGAACCTGTACGGGGAGAAAGCCCCCACAACCCCCGTACCTTATGGGAGTAGAAAACGCTGTATCAATCTCTCCACAAAATATCTCGCAATTTCGCCACCATTTCTGTTCGTGCAGAAACCTCTAATTTTCGAAACATCCGCTTTAAAGCTTGCTTTACCGAATTTTGAGTAATCCACAGCTCTGCTCCGATTTCTGCATTCGTGAGTCCCTGCGCCACAAGATTTGCGATTTGAATTTCTCTTGCGGTCAGGCAGTTCAACTTTGAATTTGAAGCGATCGCAGGTCTTCGCAGTTCAGCAAGGCAAGCTGACAAATGAGTACACACTGCGCCCAGGTTTGCTAAATCCTGTGCATTAAAGGCAGGAGTTTCCCCTACACGCGCAAAATGAACCGTGCCAATCAAATGACCACGACCCACGATCGGCCCCGTCATGATATGTTCGTGATCCTGCTCGGCACAGCATCTTTGATACAGTTCACTCTGTTTCCAGCCTCCCGCGGGTAAAACGATCGCTTCATGGGCTGGCGCATGATACTCAAGCACATATTTCAAAACAGGATCAACCGATCTACCAATCTTTTCATACTGTTCCACGAAGCGATCAGAAACCCCTTCGACATCCACACTTGCTAGCTGATCCTTATCATTTAACAGATAAATTCCCCATCGATTCGCTCCAAAATAGTTGCTCACTCCATCCATAAATCGATGTCGCAGTGCTTGTTCAGTGGGTGCAGTTGCGATCGCTTGAAAGAGAGAATGGAGGGAACTGCCCATAATTTCACTAAAACAATTTCGCTCAAAGTGTACCCAAGTGAGGACTAGCAAAGGTAAACGCTGCTTCTTACGATCGTTCCATCATATTGAATTTCAGACAAATTGACCTTCAAATTGAACTTTAAAGGCGGAGCGATGACTCAACTGCATATCGGCTTTTTAATCTATCCTGATGTCGTTCAGCTTGATGTTCTGGGAGCGTATCAAGTTCTGGCATTTCCACCTAATACGCAGCTTCATTTGATCTGGAAAACGCTCAAGCCAGTGACCAGCAATGAAGGTTTGACGCTGATTCCTACTGCAACCTTTGAGAATTGTCCTCCTCTGGATGTCATTTGTGTTCCTGGCGGTGGGCTTGGGCAGGTTGAAGTCATGAAAGATCCAGAAGTTCTCGATTTTTTGAAAGCGCAAAGTTTAACTGCCCAATATGTGACGAGCGTCTGCACTGGCTCAATGATTTTAGCGGCGGCGGGATTGTTACAGGGCTACAAAGCAACCTGTCATTGGGCATTCCGCGATCAGCTTGCGATGCTTGGGGTAGAGGTTGTCCGCGATCGCGTTGTAATTGACCGGAATCGGCTGATAGGTGCGGGGGTGACATCTGGGCTTGATTTTGGCTTGACGCTGGTGAGATTGCTTCACGGAGAAAAGACGGCGAAAGCGACGCAGCTGATGATGGAGTACAAGCCTGAGCCGCCGTTTGATGCAGGCACACCCGAAGCCGCAGGCGCAGAAATCGTAGAATCATTAGTGCAGTTTGGCAAACCGCTGCTCGATGCGTTTCTGGCGCAAACCAGAGAAACCTCAGCCCAACTGAAACTAAGCAGGCTCAGCAAGCAAACCGAAGTGTAGTAGCAGGTTTACGCAGGGTCGAAGGTGCTGCTGCTGATTGCCGGATTGATGGTAACGGCGTTAGGGCATTTCGACACGGTCATGCAGACTCTTGCCAGCCGGGATCGCGCCTCGGAGTCGCTCTGCTTTTACTATGAACGCTTCACCTGGAACCATTCCTGCATCCTGGATCCGACGGTCCGGAATCTGTCGAAAGTGCTGCCGGACGATCGCTTTCTGGGGCTTCTGTTGAGTGCGCTGTTTGGCTATACACAGCAGCTTTATCAGGTGCAGGCGATCGCATACATCCTGTTTTTAGCAACGGTTGGCGGCATTTATTTTCAGAGTTTAGGCGGTCGAATGTTCTTTCCAAAGTTCAAACTCAAAGCAAAGCGCAGCGATGTTCGCAGCTAATTTGCAGCTAATTCGCAGTTAAAAGGATTACGCTTTGTCCTGAGCGATCGCCCCGATCGTGCCGTTAACCGCTTGCAAATAGTCAGCAGGCGATAGAAAAATCATCAGTCCGCGCATTCCAGCAGAAACCGCAACCTGATCGAATAAATCGATCGTTTCATCGACATAGACAGGGTAAGGCTTTTTGCACGCCAGGGCAGTTACACCGCCCCGAATATACCCAGTCAACGGCTGCACATCCTTTAGCGGCACAGGTTCAGTTTTACGATTGCCGCTTAGCTTTGCCAGGGCTTTAAGGTCGAGATGAGCATTGCCCGGAATCACGGCAAGACAAATTCCAGTGCGATCGCCTTTGGTCACGAGCGTCTTAAACACCTGTTCCGGCGGCAGATTAAGCTTCGCGGCAGTGCTTTCGGCGGCGAGATCTTCAGGATCAACCTCGTAGTTTAAAAGCTGATATCCAATTTCTAAACTGTCAAGAATCCGCACGGCGTTTGTTTTCATTTCACCTTCTTGCGCTCCTGCTCGCTTCGCAATTCCTTTTGCATTCGCCATTCACAGCCCACTACAGGCAATTTTTGCAGTCGAATACACTGGCGGTTGGTCTTTCCGATTGGCTATGATCCAGACGGTTTAGTGAGTTTGTCTCTTCATCCTCCTGCCCGCCAATCCTGTGAATCCTATGCGCCGATCGTCACTAACGCCCTCTACCTCGTCTACTTCGCCGCCCGATCGTCCTCCCTGGTACAGCCACATTTCTGCAGGACTCCGAATCAGGCTCAAAGTGTGGCGCGGCAAAAAAACCTTTGGCGGCGCAAATTTGCAGGGCGTTGATCTCAGCCGAGTTGATTTTATTGGAACGCTACTGCTATGGGCAAACTTTGGCTGGGCAGTCTTGCTATGGCTGCAATTGACCGAGGCAGGCGTTGCAGGCGTCATTCTAATCTGGGCAAACCTGCTCTGGACGATTCTGGTCTGGATCAACCTGCGAGAAGTCATGCTCAAGGTAGCCGTTCCTCGACGCGGCAGCTTTAACCTGCCAATTCTAATTGGCATCGGCTTAGTTTGGGCAACCCTGATCTGGGCAATGACGATCGCAGCACAGCCAGGGAGAACGGCGATCGTCTGGGCAAATCCCAATATCTTGTTTCTTCTATGGGCAATTTTGAGCCGGGTCGATCTAAGCAATGCCGATTTGAGTGGGGCAAATCTGAGCCATGCGAACCTGAGCCGAATTGATCTGCGCGATGCCCACCTGAACCGATCGAATCTGAGAAATGCCAATTTGCGAGAAGCGATTTTGCGCGGAGCGGATCTGAGTGGAGCCGACCTGAGTGGAGCAGATCTCACAGGAGCCGACCTGAGTGACGCTATCCTTCCTGGCGTAGACCTGAGCGATGCTGAACTCAGCGATGCGATTCTCAGCGATACCGATCTGCGGGACGCGAGCCTTTGCCGGGCCAATCTCACTGCCGCAAACCTGAGCTGGGCAAAAATCAATCGCGCTAATCTCAGCGATGCCAATCTAAGCTGGGCAAATCTTAGCCGTGCCAGGCTCAAAGAAGCGACCCTTAGCGGAGCTGACCTCAGCGGAGCCGATTTTCGTGAAGCATTGCTGCAAGGCGTAGATCTGGATCAGGTGGATCTGGGCGTGGTACTGGTGAAAGGCGCAAGATTCAACAAAAACCCCGGATTAACCCACAGCGACCGAATTAATTTGAAGGCAAGAGGCGCGATCCTGGAAGATCTGCCAGGCGGCTGGAGCGGGCGATCCACTCAGGAATCTATCTCCTGAAAATACAAACCCTTGCTTATGCCTTTAAGCTCAGGCAGGCACGACTAAACGACTGAACAATTTCTGCAAACTGAGCATTGCGTTCCATCAATGCCATGTGCCCACCCGGAGCGATAACACTCAGCTCTGCCCCAGGAATGGCCTGACTCATTCGATCGCTGGCAAACCGTCGAGTTGCAATATCCGACTTGCCCACCACAACCAGGGTTGGAACTGAGATAGTGGGAAGCGTCTGGGTCTCTTCAAACTTCAACATGGCCAGAACGCCGCGCGCCAAAATTCCTGGCGGTGCTTTGATGCCGATCAAACTGGAAAAATTAAGCTGTCCGCGTGTTTCCCTGCCCGTAAAGCCAGAAATCTCGGTCGTTAGCAGCGTTGAACCGTTCAGATAGCTCAGCCAGCTTGTCAACCACAGCACCGGAGAAAAGACG
Source organism: Leptolyngbya sp. GB1-A1 (assembly GCF_039962475.1). Taxonomy (NCBI): domain Bacteria; kingdom Bacillati; phylum Cyanobacteriota; class Cyanophyceae; order Leptolyngbyales; family Leptolyngbyaceae; genus Leptolyngbya; species Leptolyngbya sp. GB1-A1. The sequence goes on from NZ_JAMPLI010000005.1 coordinate 253,030, forward strand.
ATCGCCAGATGCAGCAGTGGTTCGAGCAAAGGCTTTTGCAGTGCCAGCAGCAGCTTGCTCAAAGTCGTTGTTCTCAAGGGATTTGTATAAGTGCCGTCTACCAGAATCAAACCTGCCACGCGATCGCCTAACCGTTCTGGAAACAATCGGCTAAAAGTCAGCAGAATCATCGCGCCCATACTATGCCCCAGCAAAATCACAGGCTGATTCCCCGCCGCCTCGATCACCGCATTCAAATCACGCGCATATTTCTCCAGCGAATAGTCTCGATTCCGCGGCTTGCGAGATTTGCCCAAGCCTGGAAGATCCCAGGTAATCACGCGAAACTGCTCGGTCAACTGCTTCTTGGCGTAGTACCAGACCGTGCTATCCGGTCCCCATCCATGCGTCAGGATGATCGTTGGCACAGGATACGAAGCCGTTTCCGCCGTCGAGAAACCAGGCTCATAAAACTCCACCTGAATCTCACTGCCGTCTGGTCGAGAAAGTCGCTGAACCCGATCGCTGCGAAACGGTTTCGGTTCATCGCGCCCGGCACGGTGCAGCAGCAGAATCGGCAGCAAACCTAGAAACGACCACACCAACATTCCCACTCCCAGGTATAGCCAGCGATCGCTCACCAACTCTCCTTCATGCCACTGATAGAGAATGTATGCCCCACCTCCAAGTATGAAAACGGACAGCACACTAGACAACAAACGAAGTATGAAGTCGATCGGCATAAACATAGCGAACTTCCACCTTCAGGCGCGACAAATTAAGCCGAGACTAAAGGAAAAATCGGGGCGATCGTAACCCTCTCAGGATAGGCATAAACGGAGTCTTCAGCGATTCTCAAGGTGCCGGGAGAATGTAGGTAGGATGAGTATCTGGATGAAATCTCACCATCACATCAATATCGCTATCGGGGTGATGTTGCATAGAACGGAACGAAACAGGGCAAGTTCTGTTACCTGCCTAAAGCATAAGCTTTGCTAGTCCTCGTTATAGCGGCTGAAGTGCTTTGCGCTCCTGGATAAATTCAAAGCGTCTAGATATCAAAGACTAACAGATAAACTCCAAGAACCGTCTCCACTGAGGGTTTGCAGCAGAACGTTCCGCTTCACCTGCCGCAGCATACTTCTCACTCTTAGCAATTAACCCTACTGTGGTCGGTGTGCAAGCAGATGGTTAGGCGCTGCCCCGTTCAGGTCGCCCACGCCCAGCACGCTGAAACAGCCAGGCTGATCCGGCAAACAACGCGATGAAGAACCCATTTAGCACCAGGATCTCTGCCGGTCCGCTCCACGGAAGACCTAACCTTGCGATTAGCGCGATCGCAGCAACCAATGCCTGAGCAATCGCCGTCGCGACCAACGCACGTGCCATCCCTTGGGGTTGGAGGCGCGCGATGATGGCACCGATAATTCCGACAGCGAGCACCCCGAAATACATCAGGTTGGCGGGATCGCCGTCCTTCCCGATGATGCCAACGCCAAGGCTTAGCCAGACGAGGATGAATGCTGCCGCGAGCGCAATGCCGATGGCAAACCAGTACGCGGTCATGTTTATACGTGTTCGCATGAGCGCGTCTCCAATGTGATGCTAGGCTCCAACATGCAATAAAAATTTGAATTCATTCCGATCGCCTTAGCAATGTTTACTAATGAAAGCAGTTACCTTTTTATGACTGAGCGCGATATTTGATGAACACATCAATTGTGTAGAAGCTTTGCTGTGAGGCATCCCCAAAAAACTGTTCACTACAACCCGCTCCCACTAGTAGAACGTATTTCAGGAAAGTCAGTTCCTCAAAAACATAGTTGCCAATAGTCACTAACCGATCGGCTTGCAGTCACGCCCCACCAAGGGTCGGCGGCACAACGTTTGAGCTAACCGGACGGAAACAAACTTTGCAGCCCAACACGTAATCTATACCCTGTTCCGGTTCAGCACAATCTTGTAGAGCGAAGAAATAAGTGTTCTTAACGAAGAATTATGTGTCAAGTCCGTGTGATCCTTTCAATTCAGGCTTTGCTAAGGTTTGAAGCTTCTCTTAAAAATTCCATAGCTGAAATAAGCTATAGGAACAAACCTTTAGATACCCAATGCGTCCTTCCTTTGGAAGTTGGAAAGAGTTAAAAACTCCTCTGTGACCTTTAATTCTTCGTTAAAGACACTTATTTCTTCACCCTACGCTAGCTCACTCCACAGTATCTAAATTGCCTTCCGGTTGGGAGAGCAATGCCCTATCCAAACACGGCAAATCTTGTCGTTTAAAGCGACAGGAAATGGCTGAACGACAGAATACGATAGGAAACAAAGTGAGTAGCGGAATCAGTGTTTTCACTGAAAGCGCCAAACAACTATCCAGCAACACGGTCCCATAGATTGAGGAATTATTGCCCTGTGGTTCTACTTCAATTGTTTCTGCCTGTAGCCGATATTAAGTTTTTTCGCTCCTTGCCTAGCGGCTGAGAGAACTCCTGCCATAATCGATTGCTAGCAAAAAACTGCTTCTGTTGATGTGAAGCATATGTAATTTTTGATGCAACGGATGCACGATTTACTTAGAATCAGGAGATGATGAATTTTACGCTTTTCGTGCATCTAGAATCATTGAGCTTGCTGTTATGGAAATCGATCGGGCTGGGAATACGTTGAGGCATGCTAAATCCATTAGACTTGGCTCAAAAATCAGTTACTTTAAAGATTCGATTGGCAAATTAGACAAAAACGATTATTTGCGGCTGCGACTGCACGATCGAAGTAGCCTTTCTCTCAAGCTCGATCGCCTCAAGGCAAATGCAAATCTTCAGATCCTTAACTCCAAAGGTCGAGTGATTCAGACGGCAGCCCGTCGCGGTAAAGCAGCGGAGCGTTTAAATCTCGATTTAGGTTCAGGAACGTATTACATTCGGGTCTATTCCCAACAGCGAACAGAAACAACCTATCAGCTAACTCTGTCCGCAACTCCAAATTCTCCTAGCTCATCTAGCCTGCCAGATTTGCGCGGCATTTCCTTCAATAGCCCACAATTCTTGAGTATGGGAGACACAGCCGCTCTCACCTTTCACCTAGAAAATGCAAACGCTACTGTTGCCGGAGGTTTTGGAGTCGATTTCTACCTGTCTACCGATCGCACTTTAGATAGCAGCGATCGGCTGCTGGGCAGCCAAGCGATCGCTGGATTAGCAGGTAATCGTACAACAGGACAGTTGACAGCAACCGTCACTTTACCTAACCAATCCGATGCTTTTTGGCAGGGTGAAGGAACGTATTACATCAGCATGGTTGTTGATCCTGCGAATCAGGTAGCAGAATCTAACAAGGCAAACAACCGCAATCAGGGAACGCCGCTTGATTCCAGCACCATTCAGGTGAGTTTGCTGCCTAGCTTCACTGGTTTTAGCCTTCAGGATGCATCGGGAGACACTTCCGAAAATACAGTTTTTCAGGAAGGAGCCGTGCAGCTAAGCTACAGTCTAGCAAACGGGTCACGGTTGGCAAAAGTGCGTCTGGAAGCCCTTAAGGACGGTAGCATTACTACTTTGGGAAGCTGGACAGGTGCATCACTTTCTCGTGGGTTGGTCAATCTAGCAAACGTTGCTGGGCTAAGCGGCGACTATGAGTTTCGGGCAGTTGCTCAAACAATCGAAGGTCGAGAAATTGTCTCAGATCGGCAGTCTATGAAGGTACTGCCCTGGAACCTAGTGGCTGGAACGGCTGTAGGTGAAACCCTAGATTATGCAGCCCCAATTGGCACAGGCAGCGTCATTCTAGGACGAGGTGGAACTGATGTCTTACATCTAAATATCGAGCGATCGAGTATTTCCAGCATTAATGGTCTTGATTTGAGTGCCTTCGATCCACAGGCGATCGCGCATCAGGCAATCTTGCGCGGCACGGCGTTTGATTCCGTTAAGCTGATCGATGGACGAGAAATCTACTTCCAGGGCATTGAAGCCCTACGATTCTCAAATGACACGATGCTAGAACTTCAAGTGCGGCCAAATGACCCGTACTATAGCCAGCAATGGAATTTGCGAGCTTCAGATGTTGAAAGCGCCTGGCGGTTTACCAAAGGCTCCAAAGATGTGCTGCTAGTTTCGATTGATTCTGGAGTTCCCCTGACAAATACGCCCGAAGGTAGCCTTGTAGATCTCGCTTCTACTCGCCTGATTACTGACCCCACCGACGATGACCAATCAATTGGTGCTGGACATGGACACTCTGCGATTAGCGTTATGTCTGCCACACCAAATAATGCTGAAGGCATCACGGGAATTAACTGGAACAGCAATGTTTATGTAACCAAACCCTATGGGGAAATTACACTTCAACAAAGCATTAAAGATGCTATTAGTTATGCCCGTGCAAACCACAAGCGCGTGGTACTTCAGGGAGGTATTGCGGGCGAACTCTGGTTGACTAACGGTGGTACGCAAGCAGAACTTGAACAAATCTTTTCTGACTGTGCAGACATTGCCGTATTTGCAATGGCAGCCGGAAACGGCAATGTAGACATGGATGACCCTACTAATTTTTGGGAAAGCGGTGGAATTGGTCGTCTGGAGGCGAATCATAGTAACGTGATGTCAGTTGGCGCACTGGCGCGATCGGACGTACAGATCATCAACGGACTGTTGAATGCAGCTGCAGTTAGGCGAGCAGGTTACTCCAACTATGGCAGCAAGCTAACGATGATGGCAGCAACTGACTCTCCTGTAATGAATACGCTAGGGCAGCTAGATTACTTTGGTGGAACGTCTTGTGCAAATCCAAATATGGCGGCAATTGCTTCCCTAGTCTGGAGTGTGAACACGAATTTAACTGGAGGGGAACTGCGGCAGATTCTAACCGACACAGCAATGGATTTGGGATCTGCAGGTCGAGACTTATACTTTGGACATGGACTGGTGAATGCAGATGCAGCCGTTCGACGGGCATGGGCACTAGCTCGAAACGTTGAACTTGCTAGCCTTTACAATGGTCGTTCCCTATTTGCATAACACCTTTGTATAGCAAATGAGAAAAAATGGTCGCTAAGGACCAAATGTCCCACTTACGGTGTTTGGTCTAGTTGCAGTAGGAAGGCTAAAACAATGAAAATCAAGCTTCTACAGCATCAACTGTCCCAGAAACAGCCAAAAACGGGACAGTTCAACTCATTAAACATACAATTGAAGCGATCGCTGGCATGCCCAACTCAAAAAGCTTTCAGCCTGAGCGACCATTTTTTTTCTGCTGCTATATAAAGGCGAGGATAAGGAATTCATTGTCGAAGGGAAAGTTGCAGAGGATTTAGGTAGAAACAACTTCACTTATCTCTATCAGGCAACTCTAGGACAACTTCCATGCTGAAATGTTGTAAACGTCCAGATACTAATGATTTGAGGGGCCAGCCAGACAAACATATCTTTGGCAACTCAATCCAAAACTTGCACAAGAACAACAAAAATTCAGCAACAGCTCAATTGTTCGAAAATAAACCTGAAGCGATCGTGTGTAGTATGCCTTAGAGCCTTGTAATGCCTAGGATGCAGACTAGGAACCCTGCCGAGACTAATCATTTTCGGCAATCATAGAGGTAGTAACGTTCCCCTTCAGCGACAGCAGAAGACCTTTGCATCAACACCATCACCTAAATCCGTCCGCTGCAAGGGCTGTTAGGCGGTGCTACTAATATGCGCGACCATCTTTGTGCGTTAAAACCCATTCACCATTCGGCAATTGTGTTGCTTTGAGATCATCATTTGGGTATTCGACCTCATCTCCCTCAGGGCGATCGCCAACCTCAAGATAGGTTACGTTTTCTTCAGATCGGTTAATCAGTTGATGGGCGATACCTGTGCCTGCCTTAAATCCATAGCAATCACCGGGATGCAAAACGAATTCCTCTTCACCAAGTACCAGCGTTGGGCTGCCTTCCAATACCAGGATAAATTCTTCTTGCTTTGAGTGGCTGTGAGCAAGAGCAGAAATTGCACCGGGTGAGAGATGGGTTAAATTAACTCCAAAATGAGTCAACCCAAAATACTCACCCAGTTTTCGCTTTTGTCGTCCCTTCAAAAGGGAAGCATAAGGTTCTGGATAGATCGTCTTACCGAGCGGTGCTGAAATCGATTCAGCTGAAATTGGCGATTGCTTCATAACCCTCCCTTGTGATGTTAATGGCGTAACAAGCCCAAGCTTTCTTTACCTTTCCACTACCGTCGAACCATAGTACTTCAGTCACCATGCCCCGATGCCCTCGGTAATAGAGCGTGATGCTATCGACACCCGTCAAGACTTCTTTCAGTTCAAAATGAAGGTCAGGGATTTGCGCTAACCCCTTCTTCCAGTAAACTCTCACATCCGCCTTGCCATGTAGAATGCCGCTAGATTCTCCAGCAATAGAGGGGATCAAAGGGGAAGCCAACTCGAAGTCATCCGTGTAGTGGCTCAGGACAGCATCGATGTCATGTTGATTCCAGCCCTCGATCCAACTGCGGGCAAAGCTTAATGCGAAATCTGCGTTGAGGATCGGCATGGTTACAAAATAGGTCATCTAGGTTGACATATTCAAATTAGCTGAACATCGATTAATATGTCAACATGACTGACCTAAATAGTTCGCCAAGCGATCGGGAAAAAGAACTTAACGAGGCTCTGGAAGCGTTGCACTTTGCTTTTCGCGCAGTTGTTGCAAAGCCAGATGCCATACTTGCTGAGCGTGGTCTCTCGCGTGTCCATCATCGGATTCTATATTTTATTGGTCGCAAGCCAGGATTAAGCGTTAACGAATTACTGGCGACTCTCGGAATCAGTAAACAGTCTTTGAACAGTCCATTACGGCAACTGACCCAATTAGGGCTAGTCGAATCTAATATTGACACCACCGATCGCCGAATCAAACGCCTAACCCTTACACCATCGGGCTTATGTTTGGAGAGCCAATTATCCGGCGATCAACGACAACGTTTTGCGCGGGTGTTTGAAGTTGTCGGACGAGAAGGGGAGAGTACATGGCGTAAGGTTATGCATCTACTAGCGGAGGATACATTCGCCGGGGAATAAAATAGGCAGCAAAACGACTTAAATCAGCGGCGGCAGATCACTCAAACTCAGCACTAGCGCTTTTTAACCGCCCGGGTGAGCAAATGCGGCTGTACAAACGCTGGTATCCGCCCACCGTGCAGCGAATTCCCCTCTAACTTTCCCTGACTTTGATCCAATTGTCCTGATCCAACCAGAGCGGCTGCGAATTGCCTTGACTCGATCGAGCTAAACCGCAGTCGCTTGTAGCGATCGCAATCCTGCAGCGTTAAAAAAACTGCCTCCCATTTCTGAGAAGCAGTCTTCATGATGAATGGGGCGATCGCCCTACTAAATCTGATTAACCAATCAACGATTTCACCTTCTTGATAATGCCATCGGGATCGATGCCCTGATGCGGGTACTGTTCCCATAAGCCGCCGCAGCCTTCTTCGTAAGTGCCGATGTGGGCATATTTAGGCGTATAGCTACGCTCCAGCAACCAGGTTCCAAAGCGGCTGCCCAGTCCAGTTCTGCGGTTGAAGGGTTCGGTGACGAGGACGAAGGGAGCTTTGCCGATTTTTGCCATCATTTCTTCGTCTACCACGTTCAGCGTTGATTTGTTGATCACGCCGACTTCGATGCCTTCCTGCTTCAGGCGTTCTGCAGCATCCACCGCGCGATAGAGCGAGTCGCCAAAGGTAACAATGTAACCCGCGCTGCCGTCGCGCACCAGTTCATCTTTGCCGGGAACGAACTGATAGTTGCCCGCAAACATTTCGTTGCCGTTCGCGTCCAGGATCATCGGCGTTTTCGATCGCGTCGAGAAGATAAACCGCATTCCCTTATTAAAGAACACCGATTCGACGCAGGCTTTCATCTGGTTCGCGTCTGCTGGGAAATAAAGGCGCGTTTCGTAGCCGTCGTCCAGCCCGTTGTCGGCAAAGAAGTTGTTGAGTCCGAAGTGGCAGGTGTTGTCTGCCATGTCATCGATGCCAGAGTGGGAGAAGTGGCACAGCAGATTCGAGTAATTGAGCCGTGCCATCGTGATTTCCGAGATACACATCTCCAGGAAAGCGGCAAAGGTGGCAAAAATGCCCTGCTTGCCTTCTTCCATACCAAAGCCCGCCGCTGCGGACAAATTGCCCCGCTCCATAATCCCTGAGGGAATGAAGACTTCGGGGTGGGCATCGTGGATTTTCTTCAGACCACAGGAACCTTCCAGGTCGCTGTCGATCACGACTACTTTAGATTTGCGCTCTTCTTCGCTCATCCGTCCCAGCACGGTTACAACCGCATCCCCGAAGACATTCCGGTTGGAGTCCCACTTGTCGCTAACACCCTGGAAGGCGTATTCGTGCTTCGGCTTCTGGATGTTGTTGAGGTAATCGACGGCTGCCTGGTGTCCGTGCTCTTGCAAGTAAGTGAGTGCCAGCTTCACCGAGATTACGTCATGCCCGTGGTTGGAGCCTTCCAGCCCGGTAATGCCGGGGCACATCGGACGCTTATTGATCACGGCGATCGGTCCGGGTGTGTTAATTGCCTCGCAAATCCGGCTATAGAGTCCGTCAATGTCTTCGCCGTCGCCTTCCAGCACTTTCATGCCGTGTCCTTCCAGCGTTTTGCGAACGCTAAATCCGGGCAAATACTGCGAGGGGTGTCCGGCGATCGTCACATCATTATCGTCAATCAGCAGCTTCACGTTGAGGTGCTGTGCCACTGCCAGCCTTGCCGCTTCTGCGTCGTTGCCTTCCTGCTGCGAACCGTCTGAACCGAGACAGAAGACCGCTTTGCCAGGATGCGCCAATGCTACACCGTTCACATAGGGCCACATGTGTCCCAATCGCCCCGAACTGAACTGCACGCCCGGAGTTAACCCCAGTTCCGGGTGTCCGGGTAGCTTCGAGTTTGCCTGACGATAGTTCACCAACTGTTCCGCAGGCATTTGACCGCGCAGGACAGACATTAGATATTGTGTCCCCACCCGGTGTCCGGCTTCGTCAAAGAAAATCGGCACAAACTGATTGGGCTGACTGCGAAACAGCGCATCTAGAATTACCACTTCCGGCACGGTGTCATAGGGTCCACCCGTGTGTCCGCCCATTCCAGTTGCGGCTCCGGTTGCAGTAAAAAAGACGATCGCATCACGACAAAGCTGGATATTGGCTTTAAGTGCTTCCCGCTGCTCGTCAGTCAGGGTCGAATTTTGAGGATCAAGCTGAACGGTTTTATAGGCACTGAGATCGATCGGAAAAGCAGTAGTCATGACAGGTTTAAAGGCAGGTGTAAGGGTGGACTTAAAAGAGGGCTTAGACTCACAGACTTCATTGCTTGCAAAAATTTCTTATGGGGTGGGTGTCCTCCCCTGCCCATTGCAACATCTCTCGATACTCACCAGACCGTTAAGATGCCTCCTGGACTAGGCGGGCAAGATGCCTACCCCACAATAAGTAGCTAGAGATTTGTCTCCTCAAGCGGGCAGGCAAGATGCCCACCACAAGAAGGCTGATTCAGGTTTCTTAGCCGTGATATTTGCGGAACGCTAGGGTCACATTGTGTCCGCCAAAGCCAAAGGAATTGGACAGCGCAACTTCTACTTTCTGCGATCGGCTCGCATTTGCCACGTAGTCCAGGTCACAAGCCGGATCGGGATTTTCCAGATTGATCGTGGGAGGTAGCTTGTCGTGATAAACCGCCAGTGCGGTTGCCACTCCTTCAATGCCGCCGGAGCCGCCGAGCAGGTGTCCGGTCATCGACTTCGTAGAGCTAATTGCCACTGTATGAGCAGTTTCACCCAGCGCAGTCTTGATCGCTGCCGTCTCAGTCGAATCGTTGGCAGGCGTACTGGTGCCGTGGGCGTTGATGTAGTGAACCTGGTCGGGAGTAATGCCTGCATCCTTAAGGGCAAGCTGAATTGCTCTCGCTGCGCCTTCGCCGCCCGGAACTGGAGAGGTCATGTGATAGGCATCGCAGGTCATGCCGTAGCCGATGATTTCGCCGTAGATTTTTGCCCCTCGGCTCAGGGCATGTTCTAATTCTTCCAGGATCAAAATTCCTGCGCCTTCGCCCATCACAAAGCCATCGCGACCGATATCAAACGGACGACAGGCATGAACGGGGTCATCGTTGCGGGTGGAGAGTGCCTTGCAAGCCGCAAACCCTGCCAGCGATAGGGGAGTTACGGCTGCTTCTGTGCCACCGCAGATCATTGCCTGAGCATAGCCGCGCTGCACCAGTCGAAAGGCATCGCCGATCGCATTCGATCCTGCCGCGCAAGCCGTAACGGTGCAGTTATTCGGACCTTTTGCGCCCGTGTGAATTGCCGTTAACCCGGCTGCCATGTTCGCGATCATCATCGGAACCATGAAGGGGCTACAGCGATCGGGGCCGCGATTGAGGTAAATCTCCTGCTGGTCCTCCATCACCTTTAAGCCACCGATGCCCGTCCCGATCACCACGCCGACTTGCTCGGCATTCAGGTCATTAATCACAAATCCGGCATCTGCAAGGGCTTGCTTGCTGGCGGCAACCGCAAACTGGGCAAAGCGATCCATCCGCTTGGCTTCCTTGCGATCCATATAGTCCTGGGGGTCAAATCCCTTGACCTCACCCGCAATGCGACAGTCGTGCTTAGACGCATCAAACAACGTGATCGGACCAATGCCATTCCGACCGCTCAGCAACCCCTCCCAGTACTCCGCCAGGGTATTGCCGATCGGGGTGATTGCGCCCAGACCCGTCACTACAACCCGCTTGAGTTCAGAACCTAAATTTGTCATGACAGCAGCTTCAAGGGTTTAATCTACCCGGAATGCACAACAGTAAACTCAGACAGTTAATTTCAAACAGTGAAATTGAGAAGTAAACCTGTAAGGCTTAGCAAGAAATTCAGCGAAAACAGAACTTAATAACAGACCGAATCAATAACAGACTGAATAATAAATGGGCTGGAGCAGTCCGGTCAGCAACAGCGCCCAACCCTTCTTTTTGCCTGTCGATCGCCTTAAGCAGCCGCTTTGTCCTGGATGTATTTCACAGCAGATCCTACCGTTGCAATGCCTTCAGCCGCTTCGTCAGGAATCTCAATATCAAATTCTTCTTCCAGTGCCATCACTAGCTCAACCGTATCCAGTGAATCCGCGCCCAAGTCATTGGCAAAGCTTGCTTCCGAAGTTACTTGCTCCGGATCAACGCTCAACTGGTCTGCCACAATTTTCTTCACTTTGTCAAAAATTTCTTGCTCGCTCATACGTTCCCTTTGCCAAGATGCGACTTTCTATACAGTTGCCTAACTGTTGCAATCCACTCCTCACCTGATCGGCAAGGCTTTCGCCCTGAGTTAAGACCTACGTTAGAGCGATCGAAGAGTCAGGCATCTCTTCATCTTACTTGAAAGGGGACGGGATGAAGCAGCGCACAAGCGCGAAGCATTTGTGCCAAAAATCGCAAAGATTTGCAAAAGGCATTGCTTTGAAATACAAAAAGACACGAATACTTTTACTTTGCCCTTTAGCCCCAATGGCTTCGTCAATCGTTTCTGGCTGCCGTGCTAGTTCATATCGGTCAGCTTAATGCGTGGATCAACCACCTTCAAAAGCAAATCCGCCAGCAGGTTGCCCAGAATCAGCAAAAACGCACCCATGATCAGACTCGCCATCACCAGATACAGATCCTTTGCCTGCACCGCCTGAAGAATTAATCGTCCCAGTCCGGGCCAGTTGAAATAGTTTTCGGTGATAAAGGAACCGCCCAGCAGTCCTGCAAACTCAAAGCCCAGCAGCGTCACCAGCGGATTGACCGCATTTCGCAGCGCGTGGACGTAAATTACTCGATTTTCGGGCAGCCCCTTTGCCCGTGCGGTTTGAATATAGTCTTGCCGCAGCACGTCCAGCAGTTCGCCGCGCATAATCCGCTGAAGCCCGGCAAAGCTGGTGATACTGAGTGCCAGCGTCGGCAAAATCATGTGCCAGGCAATATCAAGAATTTTGCCGATCGGGGTCAGATCTGCATGATCGATGCTCGTCATCCCCCCCACCGGAAACAGCGGCGAAGTCACCTGCGCGAAGAATAGCAGCAGTAATCCGGTAATCAGCGTCGGAAAGCCCTGCCCGATATAGCTAATCACTCGCAGGAAGCGATCGGCTTTTCGATTTTGCTGCACCGCCCCCACGATGCCCATCGGAATCGCAATCGTCCAGGTCAAGATCAAAGAAGCGATCGAGAGCAGCAGCGTTGCGGGAATCCGCTCCCATAAAATCTCCGTCACTGGACGCTGAGCATAGGCAAAACTCACGCCAAAATCTAGCCGGGTGAAAATCTGCCGCACCCAGAGAAAATATTGCTCCACGACGGGCTTATCCAGCCCAAACTGCTGCTGAAACTGTTTCAGAGTTTCCTCCGAAATCTGCGGATTGTCCCGCAAGTTGTCCAGAAAACTGCCCGGCGAAAGCTGAATTACAAAAAAGCTGAGTGCCGAAGCGAGCAGCAGCGTAATCAACGCCTGAAGCAGCCGCTTGACCACATAGCCAACTGTTTCACTGGTGAAGAAAGCAACGATCGAGCCGTACAGCGATCGGGCACGTTGAGGGAAAGAGGAGGAGGTCATAGGGAGAGGAGGGGGTGAGGGGAGGGAGTGACTCACCAGATGATTTGCCTGTTAGTTCCTCATTGTAATGATTTACTAATACTGCACCAGCGTGACGATCGGGGCTTTGGGCAAATTCTCCCGTCCCTTCAGGTCAACCAGTTCAATGATGAAGGCATAGGCAGCGATTTCACAGCCCGTTTTCTGGATGAGCTGAGCGGTTGCTCCAGCCGTGCCTCCGGTGGCAATCAGGTCATCGACGATCAGCACTTTTGCGCCGTCGTGCAGGGCATCCTGGTGCATTTCCAGGCGATCGGTTCCGTATTCGAGGGCATATTCGATTGTGTGAACCGCAGCAGGGAGCTTACCGGGTTTGCGAACCGGAATGAAACCGACTCCCATGCGATAGGCAAGCGGTGCGCCAAAGATAAACCCTCGTGATTCCATGCCGACCACATAATCGACTGCAAAACCAGCGCATTTATCTGCCAGGGTGTCGATCGTGTAGCGCAAGCCTTCCGGGTTTCGCAGCAACGTGGTGATGTCTTTAAATAGAATGCCGGGTTTCGGAAAGTCAGGAATTTCGCGGATTAGAGACTGCAGATCCATAGAGTTTTCGGAGTTCTTCTAAAATTCGGGCTTGCAGTTTGAGATCCTATCATTCTTAGTCGAGCGGTCTTTGATTTCAGTGAACGATTCTGTTTTCGATCGCTTTAGGAGCTTTCCAGTGATCCGCTTACCAATCACTCGGCAGGGAAAACTGCTTCGCATCGCGCTACTCCTTGATGCCTGAGAAATTCTCAAACCAGCCACGTCGATAAAAATAGAAGATCAGAGCTGCCGCAATAACCGCCATTACTGCAAGACAGACAGGATAGCCCCAGTACCAGTTCAGCTCCGGCATGTTCAGTGGCGATTTTTCAGTATTGAAGTTCATCCCGTAGATCCCGACAATAAAGGTGAGGGGAATAAAAACGGTCGAAATCATCGTCAGCAGCTTCATCACTTCATTCATGCGGTTGCCAACCGAAGAAACATACACATCCATCAGGCTCGATGCCACTTCTCGATAGGTTTCCACCATATCTAGAACCTGAACGGCATGGTCATAGCAGTCTCGCAAGTACACCTGCACCTCGCTGCTGACTAAATCATTGCTGTCGCGAATCAAAACGCTGATTGCGTCTCGCTGGGGCCAAATGGCACGCCGCAGGGCTAACAGTTCTCGCTTAATTCGGTGAATCTTTTCCAGACTTTGCCGGGTGGGATTAGAGACAACCTCATCCTCCAGCTCCTCAAGTGCTTCACCGTAGGCCTCTAGAACTGGAAAGAAGCCATCGATCAACGCGTCGAGCAGGGCATAGGCAAGGTAATCTGCGCCGTGTTTGCGAATCGTGCCCTTGTTGCCGCGAATCCGCTCTCGAACTGGACCAAACGAGTCGTAGTCCGGTTCTTCCTGCACAGTGAGCAGATAATGTTTACCCAAAATAAAGCTCACCTGTTCACTGACAAAGCCGCGCTCATCATCCTTCAGGCAAACCATGCGGGCAATAAATAAAAGCTGATCGTCGTATTCTTCGACTTTGGGACGCTGCGGCACGTTAACCACATCCTCAAGCACCAGCGGATGCAGATCAAAAACCTGACCCAATCGCCGCAGGACATTCTCGCTGCCCAACCCCTGCACATCCACCCAGGACACGGATTCGGTATCTAGATAAGGCGTACATTCCTCAGGCGCGTCGATTTTGAGACGAACGGCATTGTCCTCTTTGTAGTCGATTAGAAAAATCGTGGGCGGCGACGCATCTGCCTCGATCGTCAAAGTCCCTGGCATGCTGCCCGGCTCATCAAAATAGTAGTCATCCAAGTAGGAATCCTCTTCCTCTACCGCAGCATTAACCGTGGTGGATGCAGTCGGGGAAGCGGTGAAACTCAGTTTGGAAGGCGATCGAGACGGTCTGCTGGTCATACATTCAGCCTGGAGTACAGTTAAGGCGATTTTACGCAAGCGTGAGCGATCGTGCCAGCCCAGCAGGAAGGACAGTTAGCTGCTGATTGCTGTCAGCGACGCATGATTCAAAATGTAGTCTAGCGCGGCTCCCAGATGACTAACGATCGCGTTCGGGTGGTGTTGGGCAAGCTGAGTTCGATCGCGAATCCCTGATAACACTGCCACCACCGGAAGCCCATGTGCTTGAGCAGAGAGAATGTCGGCTTCGGTATCGCCAATCATCCAGGTTTGCGGCACAGGCGGCAGCTCCAGCAGTGCCTGACCCATGAGCAGCGTCTTGTCCTGCACGTCGCTGGTTTTGGCATAGTCGTTGCTGAGGCAATAGCGGCAGCGCAGCGGAAAAAAGCGTTCTAAACTGTACTGATGCAGCGCAGCATCTAGCTCCTGCACCCGTCGCATCGTCATCACCACCAGCTCAATCTTTGCCTGCTGAATCCGCTCCAGACCTTCGATCGCCCCCGGCACGACGACATCATGCACCAGATAAGGCAGCGTGTGAACGGTTTGCTTTCGTAGCCGGGCAAATTCAAGTGCCTGCGTTTCGTCCAGTCCCGATCGTCTGCCAATCTCGCGTTCGGGAATCTGCGATCGTTTGCAGTGCCAAAATTCTGCTTTGGTCAGGATGTGAATCGGCTGCTCCGCCCGCCGGATACTTTCCAGGCAAAACTGATACACCCGGTAGTACCGCTCGGAGACATCCATGATCGGACCATCGAAATCGGTGATGATTCGCAGCATTCTGGGAAAGACTCGCTTCAAAGCTTCTTAACTTTAATTAAAACTTTAGCTTTGATTCAAGTCGATTGGTTCGTCAATTTCACCCAGGGGCGATCGCCTCAAGACTGCAATGCTTCTGGCGGTGCAAATGGTGCTGCAAAACTCATTTCTGCCCTACTTTCACCCTAATCGGGATTACTCCAGTAGTTCAGGAGAATGCTCATCACAATCAGACGAAGCTTCAGCCGTTCCTCGTAGCAGTCTGATCGCCATGATCGAAAATCCAATCGCTGCCACTGCTTTAACCCACCGCACAGGCAAAAGCTGAGACAGTCCGCCACCCAGCAGCACCCCCAGGAAACTCGCCAGTACCAGAGCCGCAACAGTTCCCAGAAAGACTGCTTTGATTGATCGCGATCGACCGCTCAGCGCAATTGCAGCAAGCTGGCTTTTATCGCCCAGCTCCGACAAAAACACGGTAATAAAGCTCAATCCCAGCAAGTGCCATTCCATTTTTGCTTCGCCTGTGTGTGCTTCGCCTGTGTGTGCTTCGCCTCTTGCCTTAACCCTGGACGACATCCAATATCAGCAGCGCCGAAATTCCCAGCAGCAGGATGCCGACCGATCGCTCTAGCACGCGGGGCGCAACGCGCTTTGCCAACCAGCAACCCAGGCAAACTCCGATCGCGCTCGTTGCAACCAGTGCCGCGCCTGCTCCGGCAAACACAATCCAGGGCGAGTGAGATTCTGCCGCCATCAGCAGGGTTGTCACCTGAGTTTTGTCGCCCAGTTCAGCCAGGAAGATCGTAAAAAAGGTGGAGGTAAAAACTTTCAGGTGCAGTTTCCAGGCGGGTTCTTCAGCGGAATCAGCAATGACTGGGTTAGACCGGCTCTCCGACTGGTTTGCAGCAGATTCTGTCAAACTCGACTCGGCATCAGACTCAATAACAATCGCCTCAGAGTGAGAAAGCGCAGCTTCTAAACGATCCAAAGAGGTTTCAGCGGTGGTGGAAGGGACAGAGAGAGATTGCACGAGTCAGTACACCTCAGCCATTTCATTTTCTTTTCATTTTGTCTGACTGTGACTAGAAAAGCAATCCCCCGCTGAACTTTTCCCTCATTTCTTTACAGCTCAGTCCTGCTCGATCGATCGCTCAAACCGCAGCAGCTCTAGACTTCTATCACCATATACTGCTTCAATTTGCTGAACGCAGCAGTCGATCGCAAAATCGCTTAATTCCTCTGGCTCCACGTCGTAGAGATCTTGAAATACATCCGGCTGCACCCGGCAGAAACGGGGACGATCGGCGTAAATACGGCATTCGCGCAGCGCATGATCAAAGTGAATGCACCAGCCGTCTTCACCGACCAAACTCATATAGAGCAGGAGTTCTTCTGGCGCAAGGTATGTTTCTAAATCGGGTCGATCGTCTGGATCAAGCTGGCAGCACGCACCACACTGCTTTACACATTGCCAAGTCGCCATTGCTCTGGTCTACCCCATTGAATATCTCTATTCGAGCTTAGCGGTTCTGAGTGTGAGTCTGCCATTAGATTGCTGCTCATGGTTTGTGGCAATTTGCCTGAAGTTAGCTCGATCAGAATTCTCTACCTGCAAGAGGGCAAGAACCGTGTAAAATACAATCCAGATAAGCTGTTCAAATAACAATCAATTATTCGGGTTAGTCGGGAGGAGCAATGGATTTCATTACGAGTGTTCTTGGCAACATTAACTTTGAGACGATCGCGCAGCTCACCATGCTAGCGCTGATTGTGATTGCAGGTCCGGCAGTGATTTTTGTGCTGGCTTTTCGGGGCGGCGATCTGTAAGTTGATCGAGTGATCAAGGTCGTTTGATCAAGCTAAGACGATCGGGTTAAACCGAGTAAGTCACGCAACAAGCTCAGTTTGGTGGGTTGAGAGGGATTGCGGACCGATAAGTAACGGCAATCCAGTTTTTGCGTCACGATCTGTTTCGTTATTCCTCTCATACTCTATAGAATTGCTGCTCAGCATTATAAATTCTATATAAATTGTTTGCCTTCTCCCATTCAGAAGGTTGAGTTGGTAAAGTAAAAGAGTGATTCAGTTCACTTAAAATCTTCAAAGCAGTTTTATTGTTTCTTTAGAGTTTTAAACTGGTCTGTATTAGGCTTAGCGCGAGATTTGGTTATAGCAGGATTCGATTGTTTCTTTTCAAGGCGTTACTACTCTGGCTTTCAGCTTAAGAAGGTCAGTTTTTACGAATGTCAAACGATTTGGCAGCAGAAGCCTGGAAGATAACTTCAATCTTGTTGATTGCGGAATCTTTAGCCGCCTGCAGCAATCAAAGTACAGTGCTAGTGTCAATTCACTTTTTAGTATCCGTACAACTACCAAGAGATGATACTGCTCCGATGATGCTAATATTTCCCTGACTGTCGCCTGAGGAACTGTCGTGATCAGCACTGCAACTCTTACCCTTCAGCATCCTCGTATTGATCTCTCAGATCATCGCCTTCGGTTGTTTTCTGGATCTGCTAATTTGCCGCTAGCCCATGAAGTTGCCCATTACTTGGGGATGGATTTGGGTCCGATGGTTCGCAAACGGTTTGCAGACGGCGAAATCTATATCCAGATCCAAGAGTCGATTCGCGGCTGTGATGTCTACTTGATGCAACCCAGCTGCTGTCCGGTGAACGATCACCTGATGGAGTTGCTCATTATGATTGATGCCTGCCGTCGTGCTTCGGCGCGTCAAATTACGGCCGTCATTCCTTACTACGGCTATGCGAGAGCCGATCGCAAAACTGCCGGACGAGAATCGATCACAGCCAAACTGGTTGCCAATTTGATTACCCAGGCAGGCGCAAACCGAATTCTGGCAATGGATCTGCACTCAGCCCAAATCCAGGGCTACTTTGACATTCCCTTTGATCACGTTTACGGTTCTCCGGTGATTCTGGATTACCTGAACGCCAAGAATCTGAGCGATGTGGTAGTCGTTTCGCCAGACGTGGGCGGTGTGGCACGGGCAAGAGCCTTTGCCAAAAAGCTGAATGATGCCCCGCTTGCCATTATTGATAAACGCCGTCAAGCTCATAACGTTGCTGAAGTCATGAACGTGATCGGGGATGTCGCTGGCAAAACGGCAATCTTGGTAGACGACATGATTGATACGGCAGGAACGATTTGCGAGGGCGCAAGAATTCTGCGACAGCAGGGCGCAAGCCAGGTTTATGCCTGTGCTACTCATGCCGTGTTCTCGCCTCCAGCCATCGATCGACTTTCGGCAGGACTATTTGAAGAAATCATTGTCACCAACACAATTCCGGTCACTGAAGACCGACGCTTCCCGCAGCTTACTGTGCTTTCGGTGGCAAATTTGCTGGGTGAGGCAATCTGGCGGATTCATGAAGACAGTTCGGTAAGCAGTATGTTTCGCTAGGCTTTAGCGTCAGTTCTACTGCTTGAAAAGATAGAGACAATCGGGGGCAAAAGCCCCTTTTTTATTGCAGACCTTTTTGTAAATCAGAATAAATTAGATTGGCGGATAGGTTCGGGCAAGGACAGCAGGTTTAAATCTTTTGAAGCAGCTAGCGGACGGAAAAATGCTGAAATCCTCTATTAAGGGAAAGCTCAACGATCGCATCCTTGTTTTGCAGTGAAACCGTTTGCTCAGCAGTAATCTTTCCCACGATCGCTGCCCCATCTCCTAATTGCACCAGCAGCTTTTCTGCAATCTCGATCGGCAGACACAGCACGAGTTCAAAATCTTCACCGCCGTAAAGCATCCACTCGATCGCCTGAGCATTGCTGACCCAAGGAGTGAATTCAGGCGGAACAGGAATTTGATCCCGCTTCACCGTGGCTCCCACTCTGCTAGCGCGGCAAATTTGCACGATCGCATCGGCTAAACCATCACTGCTGTCCATACCTGCAACCCGCAGATCGGGATATTGGGTTCGCAGGTCTGTGAGCAGGGTAACAACATCCAAACGCGGAATTGGACGCTGATGGGCTTGAACCAATCGATCGAAAGCCGTTTTTTCCAGGGCATTGCCCAATTCGGAATTCAGCAGCAGCTCTAGTCCGGCTCTGGAAGCTCCATGGTATCCGGTGATCAGAATTGCATCTCCCGGTTGGGCGATCGATCGCCGAATTGCTTCTGCGGGTCTGACCTGTCCTAATGCGGTGATTGCCAGACTAATCACGGACGATCGACAAATATCGCCTCCGACAATCGGGGTTTGAAAGGGCTGCAAACCGTCAATCATGCCTTGATAAAGCTGCTCAACCCAGTTCACAGTTACGCTTCCCGGCAGGCTCAGCCCGACGGTGAGGGCGATCGGCTCTGCGCCCATTGCGGCTAGGTCAGACAAATTTGCAGCAACAGCGCGCCAACCTACATCTGCAGGGGAGGTGGTTCGGTCACTAAAGTGAACGCCGTCTACCAGCGTATCGGTTGTGACGACCAGCGAATGTCCTGCGGCGATCGAGAGCAGGGCTGCGTCATCCCCGATTAAATCCGGCGGACAGAAGCTTTGCAGTCTTTGCAAAAGTCCCTGTTCGCCGATATCCTGTACGCGAATTTCCTTGGTCATGATTGACGGGATCGATCAAGCCGACTCTGGCTCAACCAGATTTTCCGCGCCTTTCACGACTCTGGCAGAAACAATTTTGTCGCCTGCCCGAATTTTATCCAGCACTTCTTTGTTTTCCGTCACATAACCAAAGACAGCATAGCGACCGTCCAGCAGATTAAGTCCGGCGGGAGTGAGTTCCGGCTCAAACAGGAAGAAGAAGAACTGCGATGAGCCGCCGTTGTTATCTTCTCCCGGTCGTGCCATGCCCAGCGTGCCATAAGCCGAGAAAGGCAGCACAGGCTGGTCGAGATAGCGTCCGGCTTCTTCCAGCGTGACCCCGTAAGTCGGTTCCTTGTCGCCCTGCACCATAATTTCCAGGGGAACAGCCCGATAGTTGCCCGTTTTCGGATCGACAAAGCCCTCTTCCTTGCCGGGGGGATCACCGATCTGCGCTACATAAAAGTCTTCAGCGCGAACGAACTCCAGTCCGTTATAAAAGCCGCGCTGCACCAGATCGACAAAGTTTCCTGCTGTAATGGGCGCATTGTAGCCGTCGACCACCAGTGTCATATCACCCTTAGTGGTTTGCACCTCAACGGTTGCCCGTCCTTTAAGCTGCGGCAGATTGCTGTATTCCTCTGGCACTTCATAGGGAAACTGGGCAACCATCAGTTCTTCTAGCTGTCCCACCTGATCGAGAAGCTGACCGCGCTTTGTCCAGATTGCTTCCTTGTCCTGCTTTTCGACAGCCGATCGTATGTCGGTAACGCCTGCCTTGAGCCGATCGATCGCGGCTTCTGCTTCTGCTTTATGCTCATCAGGGACGCTTGCCAGCAGGGGATCACGTTTGATGTTCAGGATGCGATCGGCAGTATCCAGATTGCGATTGATCGCGCTCACCTTCCGCCGACCCCGCAGTGCTTCCGACATACTCTCCAGGCTGACCTGCAAATCGCGCACGGGCTTATTGTCGATCGGCAGGGCGTAGCGCAGGAGAGCTTTACCGTCGGTGATTGCATTTCCGGGTGGCAGTGCCAGCGCAGATTGATTCCACTCCAGACCAAACAGGCTTCCGGGCGGCAGGATGATTCCACTGCTCCAGAGCAACCCGATCAGCAGCACCAGCGATATGCCTGTTTTCAATAGACGGCTAATGAAAGCAAACCCTTTGCCGCACTGGGAGGACGGACGCTCGATCAGGGTTTTGAGAGGGGCAAGCGTTCTACTCATGAAAATTTTTAAAAAGCTCAACAAAATAGCTCAGCAGGACTGCGTTGAAGAGGTTTCTGTTTGCAGAACTCAAATTCGCACAAGCCAGAAACTTCACTCATCATCTTCCCATAACGATGGAAGGGATTTCATCTCGACCTGCCGAGCCGAACCCAGCAGGATTTCGATCGCGCGTGAACAAATTCCTTCTGCCTTTCGTGATATGTCTCCCTCGGAGCGGTAAAATAAATTGCCGATCGTTTTGCCAACACAGCAAGATTCATGATTTCCAGTAATGATTTTCGCCCCGGGGTCAGTATTGAGCTTGACGGAAACGTCTGGCGGGTTGTGGAATTCCTCCATGTGAAACCTGGTAAAGGCTCCGCTTTCGTGCGAACCAAGCTCAAAAATATGCAGAACGGGAACGTAGTTGAGCGAACGTTCCGGGCAGGAGAGACTGTCCCGCAGGCAGTCATCGAAAAGAATACGATGCAGCACACCTATAAGGACGGCGACGATTACGTCTTTATGGACATGGAAACTTACGAAGAAGGTCGCCTGAATGCCAAGCAAATTGGCGATCGCGTGAAGTACCTAAAAGAAGGGATGGAAGTCAACGTGGTGCGCTGGAATAACCAGGTGCTTGACGTTGAACTGCCCAACTCAGTTGTACTGGAAGTCGTGCAAGCCGACCCCGGCGTAAAGGGCGATACGGCAACGGGTGGTACCAAACCTGCGATCGTCGAAACCGGGGCGCAAGTCATGGTTCCTCTGTTTATTTCGATAGGCGAACGCATCAAAGTTGATACTCGCACAGATACCTACCTGGGACGGGAGTAGTTTGGCGATCGTCGTCGCGATCCGTTTAGCGATTAACAGTTAGCCAGCTATCAGTTTCAAGGCAGATTGAAGGCAACTTGAGGTCAAATGTCGCGATCGTTCGATTGTGGTGATGCAGGACTTCTCGTGCCTTTACATTCCTTTCCACTCCTGCTTTTCCGCAACTGTTAGTCGCTACGCCATCTCATTTAAAATCATTCGACTAGAACGGTTAAAACAAGCGTGGAACTGAACTTTAGCGAACTCCGAGATTTATTAACAGTTATTAATCAAACTGATATTGCAGAATTTACGCTCAAAAGCGGCGATTTTGAACTGGTAATTCGTAAGGGCGTTCAACCCGGTGATACTCCGGCGACTTCTCCGGCTCCATCGACGGATACTGCCGTTGCCCTGGCTCCGATTCCCTCCCTGCCCAGCGCGTCTGCCACACCGATCGTCGTTCCCCCAACGCCAACCCCGCCACCCCGCTCGACCGAGAAGTTTGTCGAAATCGTCTCGCCAATGGTCGGCACCTTTTATCGTGCTCCGGCTCCTGATGAAGCTGCGTTTGTAAATGTGGGCGATCGAGTCCGAAATGGTCAGACAGTCTGCATTATTGAAGCCATGAAGCTGATGAATGAAATCGAGGCAGAAATCAGCGGCGAAATTGTCGAAATCCTGGTTCAAAACGGCGAGCCTGTTGAGTTTGGTCAGCCCTTGATGCGGGTGAATCCAGCATAGTCAAAGCCAATTCATCCAGGCAATCCATCAAGCTAGTGTTTTGTGAAGCAAATTCTGACGGGTAAGGGGGAATGTGGGGGCGTTGCCTCCGGTAGGGCTGAACCCTTGCACCCCGCCAATCAAAATGACGGGCTCCCAGACAGAGTGCTGGAATGTTGAAGGGCTAAACGCTGTCGAAGCCCGATCGCCCGCTTTACAAACTCAAACTCGACCCGAAGGATTCGATCAGCTCAATATCAGACATTCCTGTCAGCTTCTCCTGATGGGTTCAGAATCCTCCGAAGATAGGGAAAGAACTCCCAAAAGCTGGATCAGTCAGCATTTCAATTCAGATGCATCAGGGAAATGTCCCTTTCCGGCAAGAAAACGCAAGGCATTTTGTCGGATTGAACTCGTAGCAACAGGAGTTTGATCCCCCTAGAGGGGAAGTGTTTCGCATGGTAGCTGGGTATGGAAACTGGGTAGTATTTGTCCGTGTCTAGTCTGTCCGTCTCTAAACAGTTGCTAAAATCGTGCTGGGAAAAATGGTCAGTTTTCTGCGTGATCTGTACTACGAGGGCTACGAGACTGCCCATGCTTGGTATCGGGGACTGACGCATAACCGGAAATGGCTGCTAATGCGGCAGCTCAGTCGCTTTACGAAGATTCGCTGTTGGATAAAGCAGTCAGTGGTAAAACAGCGGCTTGCTCTCTGTGCTGAGCCTTGTGAAACAGCGATCGATCGGTCTATTTTTCCTGATGTGGCGATCGATCAGGTTGTGCAGTCGATTCAGCAAGACGGATATTTTCTGGGTCTACAGCTTCCCTTGTCGATTGTGCGATCAATCCTTGACTTTGCGAATCAGCAGCCCTGCCTAGGAAATCGCTATCCCGACACAGGCTTTTATTACGCCGAAAAAGCACAGGCAGAGGCACACTATCAAACCGCATTTGTGACGGCGAGCTACTTTAATACCGCTTTGACCTGTCCAGCAATCGCCAAACTGGGACAAGATCCAGTCTTGCGATCGATCGCGGCTCGCTATTTGGGGGCAGAACCCGTTTTGATTAGCAGTCGCCTGTGGTGGAGTTTTCCCAGTCGGGCAACCGTGCGCGATCGGCGAAAATCTGCCCAGATGTTTCACTATGATCTGGACGATTACGGGTTTCTCAAATTCTTTTTCTATCTCACTGATGTCGATGAGTGGGCGGGTCCGCATATTTGCGTTCGCGGCACGCATCTGCACAAACGCTGGTTTCATGAATGGTTTGGCAAAAAGTTTTCTGAAGCAGCGATCGAGCGTGCCTATGGTTCGGCAAATGTGATCACAGTTTGCGGCGAATCAGGCTTTGGCTTTGCCGAAGATACGTTCTGCTTTCATCGGGCAAGCCCGCCTCAAAAACACGATCGCCTGATTTTGCAGCTTGAATATGCCCTACAGGATTACGGCATGGAGCGCGACACGATCGATCCCCAATCGGTTAGGGTGTATGCTGCCGGGGCTGATTCGCTAACTGGATCACCTTGTCGAGGTGATAGAGTTCGATAAGCCCTATAGCTCGATCAGCTATATAGAGTAGACTAGATCCTTGTTCTGCTGGTGAGCGTGCGTCATGTCATTCTCTTCTCAAGTATTTCCGGTTTATTGGTATCAAGACCATGTGCGGCTGATTGACCAAACGCGATTGCCGCAGGAGTACGGCGTGGTAGAAATTAGCCGCTCAGACGATATGGCACTGGCGATCAAAACCATGATTGTGCGAGGTGCGCCTGCGATCGGCGTAGCGGCAGCGTATGGGCTATATCTGGGTGCGCGCGAAATTGAGGCAACCCAGCGAGAGCCGTTTTTAGCTCAGCTAGAGCAGGTGGCGCAAAAGCTCAAGGCAACTCGCCCCACTGCTGTGAATTTGTTCTGGGCGATCGATCGAACCCTGAAGATAGCGCGGCAAACCCTGGGCAGCGTGGATTATATCAAAGAAGCTATTTTGCAGGCAGCCCATACAATTCGCGAGGAAGACATTGAAACTTGTCAGGCGATTGGCGAAGCGGGCTTGACCGTTCTGCCCCAGCCGCCGGGTCAGTTGCGGCTTTTAACCCACTGCAATGCAGGCGCACTGGCAACTGCAGGCTACGGTACGGCTCTGGGTGTAGTGCGATCGGCTTGGCGCGAAGGACGACTAGAGCGAGTCTATGCCGACGAAACTCGTCCCCGGATGCAGGGCGCAAAGCTCACTACCTGGGAATGTGTGCAGGAAGGCATTCCCGTGACGCTGATTACTGACAATATGGCGGCGCACTGTATGAAGCAGGGCATGATTGATGCGGTCGTGGTGGGAGCCGATCGAATTGCGGCAAACGGAGATGCGGCGAACAAAATTGGCACTTATAGCGTTGCGCTGATTGCCAGAGCACACAATATTCCTTTTTATGTGGCAGCTCCGCTTTCAACAATCGATTTTTCCCTCTCGACCGGTAGCCAGATTCCGATCGAGGAACGCGACCCCGAAGAGGTTTACCAGATTGGCGATACGCGCATTTGTCCGCCGGGCGTTGAATTTTACAATCCGGCGTTTGATGTAACGCCTGCCGAGCTCATTACTGCCATCATCACCGAGCATGGGGCAGTCCGACCGGAGGAGCTGATTCAGCTTCAGTTTAAGCAGGTGGTTTAGACAAATTTGCGGCGTTAGCGGCAATCGGCGGTGTAAATCAGTTCCCTTTAGGGGGCAATCGGTCAGCCCAGCCTAAAACAGCCTTCCTGTCTGATGTTTGGACACAACGATAATTTCGCCGCTCATTAGGGCAGCAAAGCGGTGGGATAAAGCCAGCCCCAGTCCTATGCCTTCATGACGGCGATCGAGTCTGCTTTCTCGCTGCTCAAACGGCTGGAATAGACGGTTCAGATCAGTGGCGGTGATGCAACTCCAGTATCAATAACCGAAAACAAAAGCTGGTTTCTTGATGCCGGGCTATTCTCCTTCTGGGGAAATCGACTTTCAAAAATCCTCGATCGTCAATTCCCGATAGCCCGAATCGAGATCATGCTCTCGTCGAAAGCGCAGTTCTGGCATAATGCCAATCACAATTTCTGCGGTGGTGTAGATGCGGCAGCCCTCCAGCAAATGACCGCCAAAGGTTTGCCCTGTCCGCTCGGCGATTGACAGATGATAGTGCGACCCGTGACAGGACATTACGCCCATCAGCGACACAATCTCAAGATGTCCCTGATAGATCGTTCCTTCAGATTGATTTGCCAGCCGTAGCATTGCCTGAGTGAGACTGCCAACACAGGTGACAATGCAGGCAGCTTCCAAACGGTGATCCTGGACAAACTGCTCCAGCTCAAGCTTCAAGTCTTGCCCTGGCTTCAACCGTAAAGCTGCCACCTGCATTGAAGAAAACATTCCCTTATCTCCCTATGTCCTCATCTTCCTATCCCTAGACTCCATATTGCTTAAACCAAGCCTGAAGCTTCTCCCAGCCATCCTCTGCATCTACCTGCCGATAAGAGGGTCGATAGTCGGCGTGGAAACCGTGGGGCGCATCGGGATAGACGATGATTTCCGAGGGACTATTGGCGGCAGCGAGGGCTTGCTTCATCTGGTCAACGCTAGTGAGCGGAATGCCATCATCCTTACCGCCGTACAGTCCCAGAACGGGGGCTTTGAGCGTGCCTGCCACATCGATCGGAAACTTGGGCTGGAGTTCGGTTGATTGCCCAACCAGGCGTCCATACCAGGCCACCCCCGCCTTGAGCTGAGGATTGTGCGCGGCATAAAGCCAAACAATTCGACCGCCCCAGCAAAAGCCTGTAATCCCAACCCGATCGACATCGCCCTTCCCGGAATTTTTCGCCCAGTTGACCGCCGCATCCAGATCGGACATCACCTGAGCATCGGGCACGCTGGAGACGATCGGGCGAATCTCGTCGATGCTGCTCAACTTCGACACATCCCCCTGCCGCACAAACAGTTCGGGTGCGATTGCTAGATAGCCCAACTGAGCAAACCGCCGACACATATCCTGGATATATTCGTGAACGCCAAAGATTTCCTGCACCACCAGGACGACCGGAAAATCAGTTCCCGTTTCAGGCATCGCGTGATAGCCGGGAATGACTCCATCTTGTGTCGGAATCTCGATCGCCCCTACCATCAATCCCTCTGTATCCGTGATGATCGTTTCAGCAGAAACAGGGCGAACTGCCATTGCAAATCCGGCGGCTAGCGTTGCCATCACAAAATGCCGTCGTTTCATACTGCCGTCTGCCATGTTGACCTCCGTTAACCCGAACGATTGAAGATGCTTTCGCAAAAGAATGATTGCAAAAGGTTAAACAGTATTAAGATATCGCAATCACTTCGATCAAGCTATGTTGCTGCAATCCTGCTGATGAGGCGCGGTCGATCGCAAACAAGCTTGGTAGAATTTGGGGAAGCTTACGACAGGTTAGCCTGCCATTCTCCCTGAATTGATTTTGGGAGTCACGCTCAACATTCATTTAGCAGAACTCATTTCAAACCACTGTGGCGCAAGTTGTACTCGAAAACATCTACAAAAGTTTTCCTCACCGCACGGGTAAAGCCAGTTCCTCCGGTCAGTCCTCCGGTCACTCCATCCAGAAGCGTTCTGCGGGGGGAATCGCTCCAAACGCCGCCTCCGTAGGAGCAACCGCACTGGCAATTGACCCCGAAACGGAAACTGGCACAGCTCAGAGCGTGAGCGTACTACGGCGAATCAACCTGACGATTCACGACGGTGAATTTATGGTGCTGGTGGGTCCATCGGGCTGCGGTAAAAGTACGCTGCTGCGCCTGATTGCCGGACTGGAAGCCCTCACAGGCGGCAATATTTCTGTGGGCGATCGCCTCGTCAACGATCTGCCACCCAAAGCCCGCGATATCGCGATGGTGTTTCAGAGCTACGCGCTTTATCCACACATGACGGTGTATGAAAATCTGGCGTTTGGGCTGCGGCGCACCTGGACGATCGATGAAAGCGAGGCAAAGCCTTCTAATCGCCCAGAATGGATGGAGCGACTTTTCGTCAGTGCCACCCGATCGCTGCCGCGCGGTTTGCGCTACTGGTCAGCCGAAGAAAAGCTGATCGATCGCCGCGTCAAAACGGTGGCTCAGATGCTCCAGATCGAATCGCTGATCGATCGCCTGCCCAAACAGCTTTCGGGCGGACAAAAGCAAAGAGTCGCGCTGGGTCGGGCAATGGCACGCAATCCCCAGGTGTTTCTGATGGATGAGCCGCTCTCGAACCTGGATGCCAAACTGCGGACTGAAACCCGCGGCCAGATTGTTAACCTTCAGCGCAAGCTGGGCACGACCACAATCTACGTCACCCATGATCAGACCGAAGCCATGACCATGGGCGATCGCATTGCGGTGATGAATGCCGGACAAATTCAGCAGGTGGCGCGTCCGCTCGATCTTTACAACCGTCCGGCAAATCGCTTTGTGGCGGAGTTCATCGGTTCACCGCCCATGAACTTTATTCCGGTTCAGGTCAAAGCTCCCCTGCTGATTCAGCACCCTCAATTTCGCCTCACTCTGCCCCACGACTGGGAAGCGCGGCTGCGGCTTTATGACGGGCGATCGATTACCCTAGGCATCCGTCCAGAGCATCTCAGCGTTGGTTTGCCTGCGCCCAAAAATATCCCTGTCCGGGTCGAGCGCGTCGAGGCACTGGGCAGCGAAACTTATCTCAGCGTCAGTCTGGTGACTCCAGACCGCTCCGGTGAAATCTTGCCCCTCCAGGTGAGAATCGAACCCGATCGCCCGGTTTTTGTGGGAGAGGAACTCTGGCTGACGATCGCGCCCGACAAAATTCATCTGTTTGATGACAGTACAGGGCGGGCGATCGTTTAATCAGGTTGCTCAAACCCCTGCTAAACCTCGATCGACTCCCGCCGATATCCGTTGCGGTGCTCTTTGCGAATCGGAGTGCCACAGGGATAAGTTGCAATCGGCTGTGGAGCAGTGACGGCTTGCTTCACGGTTTGGGCGATCGCGATCGTCGGTTGGGCTGGCTGCTGTGCCTGGGCGGTCAGATAATCCCGACGCAGGGTTTCGAGCATTTCCTCGCGGCGATCGTACAATCGCTTCAGCGGACGCGGCTCACACTGGCTGAGGATGTAGGCAGAGAGGATTGGGAGAGCGATCGTGCTGTCGGTATAGCAGACGATCGTGCTGGGTAGCTCTTCGGGGTCGACTTTGCCCCAGCTTACGGCTTCGGAGGGGGTTGCACCAGACAGTCCGCCTGTATCGGGACGGGCATCGGTGATTTGCACAAAGTAATCGTGTCCGCGCTCTTCGAGTCCCAGGACTTCGTGAATCTGGGGCTGGGTTTGCAGCAGGAAGTTTTTGGGACTGCCGCCGCCCAGGATCACTGCTGCGCTCTTGGCTTCTTCACCAGAGGAGGTTTGACGGGCTGCGTAGGCGATCGCTGCGGTTTCGTTCACGTCCAGTGACGGGTCGATCATGAGCTGATAGCCTTCCAGTGCCAGAGCTGCCACATTCATGCCAATCGAACTATCTCCAGGCGAGGAGGTGTAGATTGGGACGCCGCACTGGTAAGCCATAGACAGCAGGCAGGAGTGCTTTAAGCCTAACTGCTGCTCGACTTCGTACAGATATTGGCCCAGTAAATGGTGAAACTCTGCCGTGCTCATGCGCTTCTGGAAGGGTTCTGCCTTCAGCAGTTCGCGAATAAACGCATCGGTTTCGAGCAGCACATCATAGCCAAACACAATATCGTAGATGCGAATCCGCCCTTCCTGGCGCAGTTTCACGTCATCGACAAACGGATGGCTGGCATACAGATCCAGTCCGAGTCCGTAGTGAATGTCGTGATACAGGTTCGCTCCGGTGCTGATCATCCAATCGATCATGCCGTGCTGCATCAGCGGAGCCAGCACAGAGCCACCCAATCCGGCAGGAGTCAGCGCACCAGACAAACTGACGGCAACGGTAACGCCTTCCTGCATGACTTCACGGCTCAACAGGTGGCAAATTTCGCGTAAGCGGGCGGAGTTATACGCGGTGAAATACCCGTCGATCAAATCGACGACGCTAATTTCAGCAGGCATCGGTGCAGGGGAAATCTTATGGCTGAGAATTTTCGACATTGCTCGCTCTCCAAATTCGCTGGAATTTCGGTGAAAAAGAAATTAATGCAGACCCAAAAGCGTGAAGCTGCAAACCGATGCGAAAGACTGCTAGAAGGGTTCCCACCCTCTGCACATGTCTCACTAGAAAACTGAACCAACTCCGATCGCCCTGACTTCCTTCAGCCATGACATGAGAGAAATCAGCAGGCTACCGCAGACGCAGTTTTCCTGTTGCATTAAATCGATTTGCAAAAACTCTAAAGCGAGTCTCGATCGACCGAGTTTGTCAGGTCGCTAGTTCCGGGTCTAAACCCAACTAGCTACTTCGCGGGCAATTTTGCCCCCAACCCACAAACCTACAGTTACAGGTCGATCAGCTCATACTAGGTCCTTCACAGCGGTCTGCCCAGGAGAGAGCCGGGTCAGTCAACCGTCTGCGCTGTAATTTCACTTCCAGACACCACAAGGGCTTCCTGGGGTTTCCAGTAAATGAAAACTGTTTCAACGCACTACAACCCGTCTAGGGAAGAATTAATGGTTTAACCCTATTACCTTAACACTAATTTATGGTATGGCTTCTGTAAGATTGCGGAGTGATTTCCTCCCTGTTGGCGATCGGGTGAAGTTTTTCTTGGGATGGTTTGATCAGTGTGAGCAGTTTTACAGTTCCCTAAATCCCACAAAACGAAATTGGGAGACTTTAATCCAAAGTAGGAAGGGTTTTCTCTAGAATTAGAGGCTGGGTGAACGATCGAGGCAATATTTGCGTCTTCTACAATATCTATGCTATAGTCTGATACTGTTCGGACGCATAGCTCAGTTGGTTAGAGCACTACGTTGACATCGTAGGGGTCACTGGTTCGAGTCCAGTTGTGTCCATCACCTAAACCCTTGTTTCTATGAGGGTTTTCGGCTTTTAAAGGGGGCGACGAAATGAAGATTCGCTCGGCTCTGGTTACGCCAAATCATGCCATTTTTACGCCAAATCACGTCACAACTGGTAGAGAATTGGTAGACCAGTGGTAGACCAGATTTCGATCAGTTTGGGTATGGAGCGGTCTAAAAAGGGCGCAGTCAAAATTGAATCAGACAAAGGCTGGTTGCGTCTCAGGTGGAGTTGGAGCGGCAAGCGGTTCACATTGGCACTGGGACTTCCGGACGACTCAACGAATCGGTCGATCGCTCAACGCAAAGCGGAAATTATTCAGTCAGACATTCGACTGGAGCAGTTTGACGAAACGCTTTCCAAATACCGATCGCAACCTTCTCAGGCTGAGCGAGTAACAGCAGTTGCGTTGTTTGAGCAGTTCACTGAACACAAGCGACGGCAAATTGACCCGGCAACGCTGGCAAAGTATGTGGGGCTGATGGGGTACATAAAGCAGTTTTTTAGAAACCAATTTGCCGATCAGATCACCGAAGATCAGGCATTTCAGTTTCGCGATCGACTGCTCAAATCAATTCAGCCCGTGACGGTTTCTGAGCGACTGGGACTGCTGCGAGCTTGCTGGACCTGGGGACAAAAGCGGCGCTTAGTGCAGGTCAATCCCTGGTTAGACGTAAAGCTGAAAGTACCACCAAAGCAGCGACCTCGCCCATTTAGTAAGACGGAGTGCCAGAAAATTTTGGAGGGTTTTAGAAGCGATTCAACCTACAGTTACTATGCCGATTTTGTAGAGTTTTTACTGGCGCTAGGTTGTCGGATTGGAGAAGCGGCAGGCTTGAAATGGGGGCATCTGAGTGAAGATTGCAGCTCTCTCTGGATTGGTGAAACTTGGAGTCGGGGCAAGCAGAAGGCAACGAAAACGAACCGATCCAGAGCTTTCAAACTCTCTCCACGGATTCAACAAATGCTGTTGGAACGGAAGCCGGAGGGTGTAGAGTTAACAGATTACGTGTTCCCAGCTCCCAGGGGAGGGGCAATCGATGACCACAACTTCAGAAATCGAGCGTGGAAGCCTATTTTGAAGCAGGTTGGAGTGGAATATCGGATGCCGCGTAATTCTCGCCATTCGTTTATTAGTCGGGCTATTGCAGAGGGGCATAACCCGGCAGAAGTGGCAGAGATTGTGGGCAATTCGCCAAAAACTTTAATGCAAAACTATTTGGGAGTAGCAGGCAAGGCTCAACTGCCTGAACTGTGGGAGTAGAGCCTAACTGCTTTTGCGCTGCTGCTTTTGCTGGCTGAGAAGCTGTTTGCGACGTAGCTCGATCGCTCGTTGATGGGCTGCAGGATTGTGACGGTTGCGCTGCCAATCGCGCAGTAACTCCAGGTCAAAGATTAGCTTACTGCCTTCCCCCCAGTAGTGGATGCCCTCCTGAAACTGATCCATACGGCGATCGAGGGTTCTGATAGAGATACCCAAAAGATTGGCTGCATCCTGCTTACTTCCAGTTTCTGGCAGTGCAACATCAAGTTTTTGATTAATCTGTTCTAGTACATCTGCAATCCGCTCCTGTGAAGCGGCAAGCTTGAGGAGAGCATCAGCGAGGTTAGGGGATGGGTCAATCACGATCGCCTCCTGATGCTGCAAAACTTCCCGTGCTGCGCTCCATAAATCCGATTAGCTCCAGCTCTCTTGAACAATTGAAAATCTGCTTTCTGTAGCTCAAACTCAGTATGAAGATTGGCTGGCTTCTTGGCATATCAGAGAACTTCAAGACCTCCGCTCTTGGCTTACCTTTCCAGCCTTGGTAACAGACAGAGCAGTACCATTGCTTCTCCTGCTTGCTGAGTTGATGTTTAGGCATGGCGATCGCCCTCCTCATTGTCTTCCCGGTAAACCCGAAAGACGTTCTCCTCGTCATTCCACTTACCGCGATAAGTTGCATCTTCAGTCGATATATCAAAGGATGGGTCAGTCCCTCGTCTAGACAGTTCGCTAATCGCCGCATCGTGTCTGCCATCTGAGAGCGGGAGGTGTACTGCGTCAACTCAACTCGTAGTTTTAACGTGGGCGGCTGCTCTGGCTGCTCCTGGTCCCAGGTTGTTTTAGCCGATAGCTTGATCCATCCATCCTTGTCACTCATACTGTCCTCCCTAGCTGTTCAATGATTTCCCCCGATGCGTCCAGCAGCTTCCCTTGGCGCGACTTGAAGGGAATTGGGCTGGGCAGTGGTCTAACATCGTCTAGCCGTAGGGCAAAGCGTCCAACTTCCCAAAAGCCAACCGATCGTTCTAGCTCGGTCTGTTCCTCGATAAAGCGATCGGTCATCTTCAGGCAGCCTGTCAGATTAGATGCTGCGATGATTTGCCCATAGGTGTGCTGTGGGTGTAGGGGGTGAACATCCCTTCCTGCTTTGTCAGAGGAATCAAAGGCGAGAAACTGATTCCGATCAACGCCTGCCAGTACCAGTGCATTCCAAAAAACAGCCATTGTCTCAACGGTTGCTTTGGTCTTGGCTGCATGGATCAGTAGCTCTCCCCGATAATCCGTTGACCAGTGCCGGGTTTCGTATCTCTTTAGCCCCAACGCAATAAGTGAAGCCCAGGGTTGATGGAGTGTGATGATCTTCATGGCTTTGAAGTCTCCGTGCAGTGAGGCTTGGGCTGCTTCGTAATCGCTGCTAGAATGTCATCCCCAGAACAGCGATCGTCCACCATTGCTCGAATTCGGTGAATTTGACTGACTGGAATGTAAGTGGATCGCTTCCTGCCATCGTCCATCCAGCAGTAGTAATAGGACAGTGAGGGATTCTTGCGCTTGAGATTCCCCTTTCGTTCCTCGATCCAGCCCACCGCTTTTCCTTTAGGGGAGTATCGCCGCTTTCGCTTCCCGTCTCCCTGCTGCGGTTGTTCTGGGGATAATCGCTGGACGAGCTTCAGGTGCTTGAACTCCACCCAGGTTTTGTAGGAATGTCCCTCGTTGATACTGGCTCCGCTGCCCAGAAGGCGATCGATCGTGCCCTGGTGTGTAGTTCCGCCAGAGTGATACTGAACCACATCACCAACCTGAAACGGCAATAAATCTTCAATCGTATGGGGCTGCTCTACCCCTGCTCCACCATAGTTCGCCCAGATCACAGGCTCTATCCCCAGAACCTCGGTTCGGGTCACTACTGCTGATCCTGAGCGGGTGGCGATCGTAGTTCCTGGTTCTGGAGTCGGTGTGGTTGTTCTGGGGATAACAATCGTGAGAGAAGGTTTGTCCCAGTCCGGATCGTATCCTTCCAGGCCAGGAGGCTTGGCTGTCACATATTGGCTTGTGTCAAATAGTTCCATTGGTACTGCTCTCCCTAATTTTGCTGATTTAGGTTGAGACAGTGGGCGATGCCTTCAGAGATGAGGCGATCGTAGTTCAGCTCTGGATTCTCGTCTAGTGCCTTGCGTAGCAGCCTGTAGAGAGGGGCTGGTATCTCGGCGATGATGCTAATCATTTCCATCGGTAGATGCTCCTGTAAGGCGAATTCCTAATTCCTGGGCGCGTTGTTTTACCACAGCAGAGACTGGCTTCTGCTGGTCCTGGTAGTGCCTGATTAAACCCATCAGGCTTTCTCGTTCATCAAAAATTTCAGGCGGCGGAACGGGCGGTGGAAGATCAGTCTGTGCCGTGCGCTGCTGGTGCTTCCGATATTCTTCTTCCCAATGCGCTCTATCCCGCTCGATCACTTTGAGGGCGTAGGCTCGCTCGTTGCGAATTAATTCCGTCCCTTTAAGCCTCCGGATCACAAAATCCAAAAGCTCTCTCTCTGGGGTGGGCGGCGGGGAGAGTGAGAGATCAGAGAAAGGATCAGAGAAAAGATCTGTAGAGTTGCAGGACGCTTGCTCTGTTTGCGTTTGAGGGGTGTCTGTGCGTCCATTCGTAGACTGTGTGTTTCCGATCGTGGACAACGTGCATCCATTCGTAGACAGTGTGCGTCCATTCGTAGACACTGGCACAGGTGCATCTTCGACCGTCACACCCTTATCAGTTGGAACCCACAAATCAAGCGAACCGATAATCTCTTCTTGCAGCCAGCCTCCGGCGATTAAGGCAGCTTTCGCTTTGTAGAAGGTCGATCGCCCTATCCGAAGTTTCTTGCAGAACTGGCTAACGCTTTTGATTCTGAGTTTCCAGCCGTCACGCCGCTGCGTCTTAATGTAGTAGTACAGATAGCCTGCTGCACTGATGAATCCAGCTTTATAGTCTCTGTAGAGTGTCTCGTAACGCATCTCATAGCAGGGTTCTCGCCGCTTCTTCATGGCTCCGCCTCCACCGGCACGACAACACCTAGTCCGGCGCAGGTCGAACGAATGGCAGTTAGCTTGAGTGGGTTCGCCTCACCGAACAAATGAATCTGCTTGCGATGCTCTGGGTAGAAAGGCTGTTCTAATGCACTACGATCGAGGTCAATCCATCGGCTTGCATCAATTGCACCCTGTTGGTGTAAAACTTTCATCGCTCTGTAGAACCTAGAGCGGCTTGACCCGACTTTTTGACCAAGCTTTTTGATGCTGTTGCCGGGGTAAACTTGTTCGTGTTGGATTAAGTAGTACAGATACCCTGCTGGGATGAGCAGTCCCTTTCTGTAATCCTCATACAACGTCTTGCAAAACATCTCATAGCGAGGCTTGCGCTTTTGCCATTCTGAACAATGCGCTTCTGGTTTATTTTCTTTTGTCATAGAATTGATTTTGGTTGATTAGCCCCCATCCGTACTGGAAGGGGGTGCTTCTTTAGCAGGGTGTGTCTAGGAGTCAGGCAGAGCAGGTCTGAAGCTGCTGTAACCGCTCCAGCTTTTCTGCCACCTCCCGCGCCATTCGTGTGTCTTGGCGACGTAGTTCAAATCCTCTCAGGACTTCACTTTTCTCGATGCCCAGAGCATCAGCGATAACTCCCAAGTTGCGCTCACTAATATGGCGACGGCTGCTCCAGGCTGTGAAATTGCTGGCATCGATTCCAGTAATTGCTTGGAGGTCGATCGCGCGTGCGTAACGGATATCTTCTGCACAAAGTCTCATAGGGGTCACGAATTTTCCTGATATATGATTCCCGATCAGGCAAGGGATGATACGAAAATATTAGAAATTATACGATCGTGTTATTCAAGATTTCAAGATCCTGTTATGAATTCTCCTAAGCTGTAATTAATTAGCTGAAAATAGAATTGTTCCGATGAAGTTCTGTGAGGCATTCCGGGAGACCCTATTTAGGTTTGACATCAAGGGAACTGATTTGGCGGTAAGAGCAGGCTTAACTCCGACCCAGATCAGTAAGTTCCGGAACGGCGAGAATTTGCGGATTGATTCAGTTGAAAAAATTTTGGATGCGTTGCCAGAGGAGGCACGCAAATATATGTTGTTGCTAGTGCTGCGTCCTCTTGATTCATCCGTGCCGCTGCCAGATCCTAAGCCTCCTGCCTAATAAGCAGAGACGGATAAATGGGAATGGACGAGAAAAATCCTGTAGGCTGTTCTGGGGATAACGGAGCTTGAGGTGGAAGGCTGTGGGCGCTTACCCCAGGAGGGAACTGCTTCGCATCTGCCGCTGATTTGAATTTTCAAGGCGTAACTCTGTATTTCTAGAGCTTCACGTCCTGATGGGATATCCAACGGATAATGCTTTCTCCGCCAAGGGCTTTAACAATGTCGTCGTTGGTCTGCTGG
Organism: Leptolyngbya sp. GB1-A1; assembly: GCF_039962475.1. Classification (NCBI taxonomy): domain Bacteria; kingdom Bacillati; phylum Cyanobacteriota; class Cyanophyceae; order Leptolyngbyales; family Leptolyngbyaceae; genus Leptolyngbya; species Leptolyngbya sp. GB1-A1. Next base: position 289,361 of record NZ_JAMPLI010000005.1, read on the forward strand.
CTCTTGGACTCCGGTTCTTTCAAGGCTTTTCTAAGGGAGGATTCTAAGCCCTGTAGAGTAGGAGGTTCCTCGCCTCGATCCTGGCGAATACGAATGATCTCTTGAGCAAGGCGGTAAGGTGTCCAGCCTAGCTCCTGCATCCTCGCCTCGTAAACTTCCTTCCGTCCCATCAGCTGATACATACCGTCTCTTTGCACTATAAAGAATAGCCTATGGGGCGGTAGGTTGTCGGTCAGTTAGTCTTTATCGTAAAGGTCTAAACCTAAACCAAATTTGGCGGCGGCTCGTCTGAATGCCATTGATTCTGCATTGCTAGAAGGATCGCCATAGCTGCCACAATCCAGTAATTCCTGTCCGCTGGCTGTCCTGGTAAAGTCCCCCTCTTGCGCGTGAATGATCAGTGAATAAGTCAGTACAATTCGATCGCCAGTCGTCTGGATGTGGGTGATCTTGCCTTCCCACCCTGGCGCGTAGTAGTCCAGCAATCGGGCGACGTGATACCAGGGAATGTAAGGAATGTAGGTGATTCTGCCGCTTCGTCTGTCCTTCTTCTCTAGCCTGCTGATAAATCGTTGGGGAATGGGTTTGGCAAGGTCATTGAGGATGGCGGCGATCGGTCGTCTGAAGGGCTGATGTCTGGCTTTGCTTTGCGTCTGGTCATGCATAGTGGGTTTATCGGATGTAGACATGAACCTTGCCACCTGCTTCGTGCGAGTAGTAGGAATTGATGAACGCATCGTTGGCGATCGCTTCCCAATCGATGTATTGGTCGAGTGTTGCCCAGTCAAATACCTGGATTCCCTCAGCCGCTTCTGCAATGTGCAAATGCTCCTGACAGAAATCCTCCTCGCTCTCAAAGGCTCCGATGTAGTAATCTTCGAATTGGTCTAAGTCTGCATCGCTGCCCAAATGAGCAAAGTACCCTTCGATCGCCGCAGCTCCGTACTGGTGGATCAGGTTGGCTGCTTGGGCGATCGTCTCCAGGTCAGAACAGCAAAGGCTGGGAAAGTTCTCAGTGTCATCAATCCGCCACTCTTCAGCATCCCAGTAAGGTGAGTGGTGAAGCATATAGTCGATCGCTAGCTGGATGTCGTCTGCCTGAATTCCCTCGAACAATTCAATCCAAACGCCTCTTAATTTGCCTCGGTTGTAGGCAGCAAGGTCACAGAAATAAATTCTTGGTGTCATCGATCTGCTTGTTGCTCTGAAGTGATGTCCGGGGCACTACTTCCGGTTAAGTGCGGCTGGTTCTACTCGTCGCCTTCGTCCTCTTCTTCCTCTTCTTCCTCAAGCTGAATCAGACGATCAATTGCGGCTTCCAGATGGATACTTGCGCTGTCTAGCTCATCTGCTAGTTCGTCATCGTGTGCCTGGTCGCGGAGTTCAACCAGGCGATCGTTAATGCGTTCAAGCTTGGTTTTCATGGCTTATTCCGTGATTGATGATTTGCCGTTTCGGGTGCTGACAATCTTTCCGGTCTTGTCAATGAGCAGGGTTTTGGAGTGGTGCCAGCCTCTGCGGTCGTCCGTGTTGGTCAAGGTGTTGCACTTCTTTAGCTCAACCTGCGCCCCATGTACCTTCCAGTGGTCATAGGCAATGAGATCCCAGCCTGCTTGCATATAGCTCTCAACAGTTCGGCGGATAGATGCGGGGGCATCGTTCCATCTGCGTTTGTTCCAGTGCGTGACCTCTGCCCGTCCTGGGCGGTTGATCAAATAGGGCGTTGTGGGGCGATTCTCGATGTGCTGCTGACAAACCTGCTGAACGATTTCGTTAATGCTTCTCATCCAGTAGGCTGCTTCTGGGTCTGTCGCACTAAGGTTTTCTTGCATCAAGTTTCTAAAGGCGATCGCCTCCTGTCCTGTACAAACCTTGAGATCGACCGAGCTTTTAAAACTCCTCACAGCCTTCGCCAATTGATGTCTGTTGCTTTGCTTGAATTCCTGGTGAATCTGCTCTAGAAAGTGCGTCATCGCTTCAACTGATGGATTTGTCGTTTGTCCGGGGCACTACTCCCGGTTAAGTGCATCGGTTCTAGAACTCGCTTGCCTCTGCCCAGTCGCAATCGTGATAGTTAAAGCGGTTTGTTTGAGGCAGAATCCATCTAATTTGCAGTGTTCCAGGACTGGTCTTGATGAGTTCCTTCAATCGCTCTAGGTAGCCTGCAAGGTACACATCATCGTCTTTCTTTGCTGGGCTGTATCCTAGTGCTGCATCGCTAGCTCCATCTAGGTAAGCTTCTGCTGTTGCCTGTTGCTGCTGCTCTGTGCGTTCTTGCTCGTGCTGAAATGAATCGAATGGTGTCATGATGGATAATTGAAAATACTTGTTTTGAGCTTCTAGAAAACGCTGGAATACTAGGCGTTGTATCTGGGGGCTTTTTTCTTGCGTTCCTGGTCGCGTCGGTAGCGTTGAATCTTACGGTGAGCTGCTTGGGCTGCTGAATGATCGAGCGGTGGGGGCGGCTGTAACATTCGCAGGATTAGGCGGTTTTCTTCACTAGGCTGCTGCTGCATTAGTTTCCTCCTGCTTCTGGAGTTGATAGGCACAGCCCAGAACTAAGCTCACCAGTTCATCAAATTCCCATACCTTCACCTCATAGGCGCAATCGGTCAGGCGATCGCCCTCGCGAATAATGGCTCGAACATGGATGCCGTAGCGATACCGCACACGCTCAACCCACCTTTTTGCCAACTCCTCAGACTCGAAACCAAAGTAGGCACACTGGATTTTGTCTTTCCGCCCACCTTTGCCCGGTTTCTTCAACGCTCGATAACAAACAGACAAACGGGGATGGATATTCAGCATCGAATACCCGTCTTTTAGCACTGCAACTTTAGACCGAATCATGCTCAAAACCTTTAGTTCATCTGAACTAATTATAGTGCTATAAAACTGTAAAACACAAGTCAAATGTACTATAATTTAAGAAGGAAATTGAGGGGGGAAACGATGACCAGCCGCCGATTTTACACACGCGAGATCCAGGGCGAACTACTGTGCCAGCTCTGCCTGCGTCGCTCTTGTGATGCTTCGATCGCCCAGCAATGGCTGCTGAAATATGGGGTGAATGTGAGGTTTAGATTCACCCGCGATCGCTGGTATTGCTCGGATGTATGGCTGTGTGAAACTGAACAGCAACGCAGGCTGGCGGAAAGACTGACGTGCCACTGTGGTAAGAACTAGGGCGGCTCTGCCACCCGCCCCGCAAAGCGGGGCAACCCCAAGGGACTACACGGCTGACCAATAGCCTATGTCTACTGGTTCGGGGGCGGTGGGTGGGGGAGTGGGGCGGGTGCTGTGGCGAGGATTTAATTGCATTTAAAGCCAGCGCAGCGTGCCGCAGAATAAGCGGGTAAGCTGAACAACACTTCACAAGCAACCTCCCGAAGGGGCGGCAATAACACAGAAGCGAAGCCGACCTCAATGAAACTGGTATCTGGTAATCTATTGGCTGTAAGGATTATGGAGTCTTGGGAGAGAAGCTAGACTTCGATCGCAGTCACTCTGATTCAGGACAATATCTCTACGGCTCTCCTGGCACTTCTGACAAGGTGAGTTTGCTGGTGGGGCGATCGCCTTAAGCCAATAAAAATGCCCCCTTATGAATTGGAGGCGGTTTACTAAAAAAGTTTGGATTGCTTGTCGTGATGATACAAGCCTTTCTATAAAACCAAGGTGCAGCGAGCATAAGGAACCGCCCAGCCATTGCTAGGCTAACCTTTGGCGTCGAACTGTCTGAGATTATCGATATAGCGATCGATCGCGTGATCCTTGAATCGTTGACTAATGAAGTTGAGGCTAAACCGTTGCCCAATTCGGACCTCTTTGTCTACAGCCCGATAGCCCTGCCACGGTCGCGGTAGTTCTGGTACAAGATCCATGCCGTTAACAATCCGATAGCTATCGGGAACTCGGCGGTTATAGGAATCTCGAAATCCGTCATTCCCCACTTTAGGTGCGCCATAGGTGTAGGCTTCGATAGTGACCTTATCGGAGAAATTGTACTGAATATCGACAGCACACAAGGTTGCCAGTGCGCCTCCTAAACTATGTCCCGTTGCAACCACACTAGATACCGTGCTCTTTTTGATATAGTCGTGAATTCGATCTCGTACTGAAAAATAAGCAGCGATAAACCCGCTGTGCATGAGTGCTCTGGAAGCACTGGGACCACTGTAGGGATAGGTTTTTCCCTGGGGTTGAACAATCAACTCACGAATTACGTTTTGGTCAAACTGGGCACGCTCTAATCTAGTATTGAAATCCGTTTCCCAGTCCTCGGATGATTGACTGCCTCGAAATACAATGGTAGCTGCCGTTCCTTCTGTAAGAATCGCGCACTGAGTATCTGTATTTGGCTCATCGATCAAGATTGGTTTTACTGTGATGCTATCAAAGCGAACGCCTTGAAAGTTTTCATAAACCTTTTGACAAAAAATGGCATATTTTACAGCTTTTGAATAATCGATTGGCATAATAATCCTTTGCGCTAATTCGGCAGTTTGATAGGACTGATTACGATAAAGACCAGTCGATTTCCGGAAATCCATATATTAACCTTACCTTCTCCAATGCAATTTAACAGAGATAAAGTAATAGCTTGTATAAAAGTCTTCTAGTGTAGGCGTTGTAGTATTTTAAGCTCTGTATAGAAATTGTTCCTGGATTAGCATTTTCACCGCTATAGCCCCAATAGGTACCATCGCAAATAAGATAGATCTAAAGTGAGAAAGTTTTACGCTCGGATGAGTTTAATCTTTTGTAAATCAACCGTGTAGTGATGGTAAAAAAACCAATTGCTCTATGCCTAATGCACGGGCGAAAGACTGTGCCTGTTAAGAAACTGAGTCGGGCAAAGCCGGACGAATCCGCTTTTCCAATATGTCCGCCTCGAAGCCGATCGTTTGATTTCTAACGTGCCTTACGCCAAGTCAGCAGTCCAGGTGGAAAAGTGAACCATTGGACAATCGAGCGTCCGTTTAGCGTTAGAAGGATTATTAGCTTGGGCGATCGTGTCTGGAATCGTCTAAGGATTCATTGAAGTTGGTGAAACAACCGTCGCTGGAACAATTGCCACAACCGGAAGTGGTCGAAGCCCTCGTGCAGCGCATTGATGAGGCAGAGATGGATGAAATGTGGGGTTTTGTCGGCAAGGAAAAAACAGGAATGCTGGTTATGGTATGCGATCGATCATGCCAGCGGAAAAGTGCTGGCTCATGTGTTGGCTGACCACACAGATGCAGTGTTGCGATCGTTGATGCAGTGTTAACGCATGCCTGGCATCCAGCAGTTTTACACCGATGGTTAGGGCGGTTATGCTTGGTTACTGGATGAAGAACGGCATGAGGTCGGTAAGCATTACACTCAGAAGATTGAGCGGAAACACTTAACCCTACGAACTCAGATTAAGCGATTAGCACGCAAAACAATCCGTTTCTCAAAGTCGGAGTGGATGCACGACATTGGGATTGGGCTATTTGTGAACCGCTATGATTTCGGTCTTTCCATCTAAATCTTCCACAGGTCTAGAACACTACCGGCGCGCACGGACACACCGGCAGCCTGGTAGAGCGCAACTCGCTTCAGGATTGTGTCGCAAAAAATTCTAAAAGCGTTATGAGTGGAGTTGAAGTATAAATACTACAACATTACAAGTAGTGCCTCAGAAAATTTTTGCGACACGCCGGGAAGAGAGGTAGTCCTGCTTACCTTACCACCCAAAACCATACCAGAAATCGTTTCTAGTCCAATCTCTAGTATTTCTTGGATTCATCAGATCGATGTCTATACGGTGACCATTGGTCCACCATGTTCTTTTAACTTGTTGTCCATCTGGAATGATTCCGCTCCTTCCGTCGTTGGTGTACCAGTTCCAGGTACTAGGAGTATTTTGAACAACTACCCATCCATATTGATTAGCAGAAATGTTCTTCCACAGAAGGAATACATATCTTGCCCTGTCGTCCGGTAAACTTTCCCAGTACCACTTGTCATCCCAGATATAGCTTCTGTCGCATTGATTAGAAACTGAATTTGCAATCTGATTTAAAGCGTCTACGTTTAGAGTATCAATTTTTTGATAGAAAAACTTTACTTGTTCATCTCCTACTCGGTAGCAGCCTGGTGTTATGCTGGGTGGACCTGAATCAATGGCTGAAGATGAAGCGGGGTTTTGTGCAGCTAAGAAGTTAAGTATGATGCTTCCAGCTAATGTAACTAATTTTCCAGAAATCATAATTCACCTCAATGATTGCAAGATGAATCCGAACAAACCAAGCTGTGACTGCTGGTCATGCTGGTTTAATTAGTCTTTCAGCAAACTCCAATGAACCTCAAGAGCAACAGCCCAAAGGCGTAATCAGTAGAGACGCTTATGCTAGATAAATGCTAAGGTTCGTTGCGAAAGTAAGGTCGGTAAAGTAAATTTCGTGATCTTATCTCTTCCTGCACTTTCTAGTGCTGAGGCTGAAAGAAGAGTAAGGTCTTTGATAATTCCAGCGTTATTCGCAAGAAGCTTACTTGTTATTCAGACAACTTCTTGAAGTTGACACTTTTAATTTATAACCCTTTTTGAAAGAACGTGCAATGTGTTACTTACGCTTAAACCTTAAAAAATATAAAGACGTGTAATATGCAACTTAGTGGCTTTTCTAGCCACAACTTCTGATTGGTAAAAACTTCGAGTGCAATCATAACTCTCTTTTGTTACTCCAGGCAGAGGAAAGGAGTTGCTGTAAATACAACCAGTGAATTCAGGGACAGTAAAACTCTGGCACCGGCTCAACTCCCCACCCTGCTGTCGTCGCCACTCCAGATAGGCTTCCAGGTACGCTCACGCCTCTCGACTCAATAGCACCTGGCTCACGTTCTGTCACTTGGATCGATGCACGTCAAAATCTTGCCGTTCCAATGCTCGACATTGAGAGCAGACGTTTCCGAGGCTTGCAGTCCATGACTCAGCACCGCTACGATCGCCCGATCGCGTACCCTTGTCTGATCATCAAATTTCAGCACTTCCCATAGCTGGCTCACATCCTCCGTCTCCAGATGATCCTCCTGGGGTTCCTCTTGTCGCTATTGCCGCTCAAACTCCTCCAAATCTCCCAAATCAATCGGTTTCAACGGATTAAATAGCCTACACACCAGGCGATCGCTCTCAGCTTCGAGGGGGAAACACGCTTTACAGCAAAAAAAGCGCCGAGGCGCGAAGCCCCAGCGCAAAGAGCAAACTAAACCAAACTACGGCTCAAGCCGCAACCTTGAACCGCGTGACGGAAAGCCAAGCCGCACTGCCCCTGGAGGCACAGTGCAAGGCACAGAAGCCACAAACCGAGCCGGACCGGAAGACACACAGCGAACTAACACTGAGTAACCGACAACCTGCGCCCACCGGACACAAAACTCGCGCGGCTGCGACTCAAACCACACCTCAGCCACAAAACCTGTGAAAGAGCGGTCAGACTCCCGCCAGAAGCACTCGACTGCGCCAAACTCAGCAGCCAAAGCAGAAACAAAAGCAAAAGGAACAGAACGCTGCATAACAAAGCACCACGTAACAACCCTAAATGAAAGCGAAGGGAGTCAAGTGTTTCTGAGCCACCCAGCTTCTGAAAATGTCGCAACATCTGAGAGGTCAGCAAGAGCTGTGCCCTTGACCCCGTAGCTACACTAGAAAACCCTGCGTGGTGCGATCGCCGCTATTTGTTCGTAGGCAGGTTAAACCAGGAGGATAAGCATTCTGAGCAGTCATGCCTTCTTTTGCTAATACAATTTCATATCCAGTCATCCCTTCCTGCCATCAATCGCTTCTACCCGTGATATCCTGACTCAGCAAAAGGTGGTGGAGGCAAGTTATGAGCGAAGCAGAACAAATGTCATTGTTTGAAGCAATGGATAGTTCCACCAGCCGCTTTGTCAGACAGCCTAAACCTTTGAGGATTAGTGCGATCGCCCTTCAGGAATGGAAGCAGCGCATCTACGAGTATCAGACCCAGGTTCGTGCCACTCCGCCCCAGGCTGAAGTTAATCTGTTTGGTGAGCCTATTGAATTACCAGTAGCCGATCGCCTTGACCCTTTCACCATGCGGCAGCAAAACATTGAGTTCTGGCGGTGGAAGAACAGCGACCAAGGAACGGCTGCCCTGTATTTTGTGATTGACTACGAGCTGCCTATCCTGCTGTACGTGGGTGAAACCGTTAAGTCTGGGCAGCGTTGGAAGGGAGAGCATGGCTGCAAATGGTATTTGGATCACTACTGCTCCGCTAACTCTTTGCACAAGATCAAGACTGCGATCGGCATTGCCTTCTGGTCACAAGCACCGGCTGCGACTCGTCCCCGGCAGCAAATTGAATCCGATTTGATTTATAAGTGGCGATCGCCCTTCAATAAGGAAAACTGGACGTTCTGGGGTACACCGTTTGTTCCACTAAAGCAGGGGTAGTCAAAACAGAGAATGAGGTAGGCGATCGGTTCTACCTTAGCTGTTGGTTCTAGCAAATAGGACAGAGAACATTACGCTAGGATTGAATTAGGATTTTCCTTTAAGCCAGAGCAATTCTATTCCCGCTTATGTCTGGTTTCCAATTTCCTTCCCCAATCCCAAATACTCTTGAGTCTCGCCAAGCTAATCGTCATGCAGTTGTCCTTGGCGGTAGCATTGCAGGATTGCTTGCCGCACGTGTATTGCTGGATCACTTTGATCGGGTAACGCTCCTAGAGCGAGATCAGTTTCCCATGCAACCTGCTAGCAGACCTGGTGTTCCTCAAGGGCAGCATGTGCATGGTTTACTTCTGCAAGGGCAACAAATTCTTGAGCAGCTTTTTCCTGGGCTGGTTGAGGATTTGATTGAGGCAGGTGCAATTTCACTGGACTGGATTGCAGATTGGAAATTCTTTAGCATGGAAGGCTGGCTCGAGCAGCATGCTTCTGGCCTGCGGGGGATATGCTGTAGCCGCTTGCTGTTGGAATGGTATTTGCGGCAGCGACTTCTGGACAATGACCGCTTTCACTTACAACCCGGTTGCTCTGCCCAAGGTCTCGTCTTCGAATCACAGCCAACTCCCAGGGTTACTGGGGTCATGCTGCGAACGGCTGTAGAAACATCTGACAAGCCATCGATCGCTGCTGATCTCGTTGTTGATGCCACCGGACGTCACTCGAAGTTGCCTCAGTGGCTAGCAGCATTGGGCTACGAAAAGCCACCGGAAACTCAAGTCAACTCGTTTCTTGGTTATGCTAGCCGTTGGTACCGTCGACCAAACGATGCCGTTGCTCAGGGTGTCATCATTGCATCAAAACCCGGTGAATGCAAAAGAGGTGGGGTGATCTATCCCGTAGAGGGGAACTGCTGGATTGTCACGCTTTCAGGAATTGCAGGAGACCATCCGCCCAGTGACGAAGCAGGTTTTATGGAGTTTGCTCAAAGTTTGCGTCACCCCATGTTGTATGACCTCCTGCAAACTGCCGAACCTTGTTCAGCAATCCATTGCTACCGTCGCACTGAGAATCAATGGCGACATTATGAGCAGTTACTAGCGATGCCCAGGGGAGTAGTTGCTTTGGGTGATGCCGTTTGCTGTTTCAACCCGATTTACGGGCAGGGAATGACAGCAGCAGCATTGGGAGCAATAACGCTGAAACAGTGCTTACAAGACAACCAAACCCGTCCGCAGAGTCATTGGGAGAAGCACTTTCAAGGGCAACTGGCAAAAGCATTGAATACCCCCTGGCTGATGGCGACCGGAGAAGACTTTCGCTGGTCCACGACAGAGGGAAAGCGACCGGGATGGGTGGCAAGACAGCTTCAGGGCTATTTCGATCGGATTTTGCAGCTCTCGCTGACAAGTGCTGAAACACATCGTGCTTTTATTCAAGTCGCGCATCTCGTTAAACCCCCTACAGTTTTGTTTAAGCCTGCAATCTTGTGGCAAGCTTTAACGCAATAGTGCAGAATTTCTCAATTGACGAGACTTGGACTCTGCATCTTTTGGAGCTGGAGTCTGATGGCTGTCTTGATTTGGTGGCGATTAGCCTTTAGGAGAAACCGCTTCGCATCGCCCTTTAACCAAGAGAACTGGGTGTTCTGGGGTACTCCGTTTGTTCCGCCGAAGCAGGGGTAGAAGGGGGAGGCGATCGGGCTTCACTTTAGCCGTGAGTCTTTCGGTAAGCAAAGCAGGGAATACAACAGATTATTGAGAGTGGTTAAATTCGGCAGTGTTTGCTAACAAGCTAAACTTTCATGCCAGCACTCTGGATTCCGTCTAATCCCGTTTCTGAGATCTTAAGCAGAATGGGAGGCGAAAACAGAGTGAAGAAACGCTGAAGAATTCGGGTTAGTTGCCGAGATCAGGAGTATTATACGGAAAATTCGTCGAGCTAATGTCTGATTTGGGGGATTAGACAGAATTGATTCGGGCTAATTGCCTCTATAGGGTAGATAGCCCGAATTAATTCCGCCTAATTACATGGTTAGCCCGCCATTTGCGTTTTTTAAAAGTTCGTGTATCAAGTATTAATTCGGGGTTAAGCAAAGCTGCTCTTTGATACAAATAGAAGATGCCAACCAATCAGAGCAATCGCCAGATCTGCCAATAAATGACTAATGTAACATGACCATAAAGAGCCGTAGGTTAAATAGCACCATGCCCAAACAACACCAGCCGTGAAAACACCAAAAGCGCCTACAACAGTAACAAGCCAGTTTCCTGTGTATGCTATTAAAGCAATAACGTGATGTAGCGTGAAGCATAAGGCAGCAAAATAAAAAGCTTTGTTTTTAGGAAACATAACCTCGCATTGACGGCATACAAACCATCGCCAGATGTATTCTTCAAATAGAGAGTTGATGACTGTAAAGTAAAAAGCACTAAATAGGTAAATGATGGGACGGGCAAGTCCTATTTGTTCTGCTTTTGATTGAACATCAGTAGGATTGATCCACTCTTGCCCCACAAGCCAATAAGCGCTGAGAATGATCCCAAACATAAGAGTTCCTAGAATCATCCCAATTAGATATTGTTGTTTTGAGGGTAAGGATACGACAAGTTTGCCTTTATCAACTCGGAAAAACCATATTAATGGTGTTGCTAGCATCAAAACTCTTGTCAGGATGAAGAAAAGTTGCCCTACTGTGCCTGGTACAAATAATCTGGCGACGATACCGAGGTTAGCAGCAGAGACAATTAAGAAAACAGCAATTCCTGCATTATGACGAGGAGAGCAATTGAACATCGCGGTATTGGATTACTATTGTGAGTTACGAGTGAATCCAAAAATTAAGTTTCATAAATTCTAATTCAATTACTATAAGTTGATCTCCGCACTGCAATCACTAGTTGACTACACCTGTAATATTTGGATAAGTATGACAATCATCAAATCGTTGCGAAAACGTAATCTTTATCGTTTTGATCCTATTGCATACATACTACTTGAAAAGTTTCATCTTTCTCCTCTTACATTTGGGTTGATTTCCATTACAAGCGGTACTGGGCTTTATTTTCTTACTGCTTGGATAAGTGGTACGTTGTGGTCTAAGCCAGGTCAGATGGGATTACTTCAGGATTGGTTTCCCTGGATATGGGTACTACTCATCGCCCCTGTTGTACTAAGTTATTATTTATGGAGTTTTCAAGCAATCGACAAGGTAATTCAGGATCTTGAAGCATCCGATGTATTAAGGATTAATGAATCAGAAATTGAGGAAATTAACCAAATTGCTTTCAGCGGTTATAAACCGAAATGGCGTAAATTTTTAGCACTTAGTAGCGCTGCTATTTTTAGTATTTTTGTCTGCATCACTCGGTTTGAATTAAAGAATAGCTGGACTAGCTCACATCCACTGACAATTCTGATGATCACAGTTGTTACTTTCATAGTGGTTTATATGGGCAGCGTTCTAGTCCTCAATCTCATTACTAATATATGGATTCTGCATTGCATCCTTAAAAGGGAATTAGAACAAAGAGAGTTTAACGTTAACCCTCTTCATCCTGATCGTTGTGGAGGACTTCGATCTCTTAGCGATTACGCACTCAAAACCGCTTATCTAATTGCCGTTTTAGGAATTATGGTTGGCTCCATTGAGTATCAGTTTATTGCACGAGGCGTTGGACAGAACTATTGGTTTGTTCACTTAATTATTCCTCTAGATATTGTCCTGTCAGTAGTATGCTTTTTCGGTCCTTTAATAGCCGCTCACAGAGGCATGAGAAGAGCAAAGGAGGAACTCTTGCGCGAAATTGCGAAACAGTTCCAAGCAGATTATTCGCAAATTCACTCAAGCCTAACTGGCGATGCAGCAACCCTCAAACAAGGGGCTGAGAAGATTAAAGAGCTTCAAGCTTTTTACACACTAACTAATGAATTTCCAGTTTGGCCATTTGACGTTCAAACTTTTCGTCGGTTTTTGCTGACTGTACCTGCTCCTCTCCTTCCTCTTCTAATTGGTATTGTTAAAAAATTGATAGAGACATTTCTTAAAAAATGGGGCATTGAGCTTGGCTAGAAGGTCGCCAATGGTGGTGTGCACATTGCAGTTGAATAAGCTCAATAACGGCGAGTGATACAGCGATTTTCAGATAGGTAAGCCATAGGTGCAGTACCAAGCAGTAATTTTTCTCGGCTGATGGTGTGGCTTATTCGAGCGACAACCGCTGTAAGTTCTACGGGCTAACACTTCACGGCAGCGGACGGACGAAAGCCGCTGGTAATGAGTTCGAGGTTACTTGCCGTCGCTGATTTGAGTCGTTAGCTGCTTCCGCCGATGAAGCACTTGGTTTTATACTGTTCCCATGACGCCTGAAGAAATCAAAAACTTTGTTGAAGCAAACTTCACCGACATCGTATCTGAGCAGCGAAATAATCCGGATGGATGGTCGTTCTACTTCAAAGAGGTACGTAAAGGAACGAATTCAAGCCGGATCGCGCGCGCAGTTCAAGCTAACGAGGGCAGTCCAACCCGTTTCAAGCTTGCCGTGAGCGCGAGGCTCAATCCAAATGGGGAAGCTGAGATTATCGACCCTAACGAACAACAGGTTCGCGAGTTGTTTGAGCATGAACTTGAACTCTGGGTGGAACATTTCCAGTAGTACAACCCGCCTATAAAGTTCATCACCTCTGCCTCAGTCCCGTCCCCCATAAAGGGCATGCACCCGACCGCCGATACGCTGCTTCTCAAATTCCAATAATCGTTCGGGGCGGCGGGTTCAACTGGCAGATCATCATTAGGCAATTAGGAGAAGGGGAATCGCTTCATTTTTCTGTAACCGCTTCTGAATTCCTTCTAGTCATTGCCCAATGTACTAACTCATCACAGGGCCTTTCTGGTTTTGAGTTTCTCTAACACTGAACCTGATGGGACTGTAGACTAGTCGTGGATAATGGCCCTTATCACCAGCTTGTTGATAATTAGCACTCCACGCGCTAAGGCACTTTCAGGGTGAAAGAAATTAAATTTAACTGATGAGTATTTATGCTTGCTAAAAATCTAATTTCTTAGGAGCCTGTACGCTTGGTGGACAGCAAGAACAAGTTTGTGTGGTGAGCAAATCATGAATAGTTTGTTAGACCGTCGAGTGAAAAATCTTCAAATATAGAGTGAAATCGCTCCAAACAGTTAGATTAGAAGTTTAACTTGCTTATATCTTTAGTAAAAGAAACGCAATCATTGCAGTAATATCTACTTCGTAGTGGATAAAGAAGCTAGACATTTTATTGCTGTCATTAACATAGATTATCTGATTAGATTTCTTATAGGAAAATAGATCTAGATATAGCAAGACTTGTCCTTGCAAAACTGTAAGCTGGCAAACGCACTTGAACCGGCTGCTAAGGGCTTGTGGTGTGACTGTTGAGGTCATCACTTCAAGCTGTCTATCACCATGCAGAACTATTTCACTAATGTTTTCTGATTCTGTAGGTATTTAATAATGAAGAATTTTTTTTCAATTTTGTTTAAGTTCTTAAATCAGACTAGAGTTGAATTCTCCAATCGATTCAGCCGTTTTCAACGAACTGCTACCATTGCAGTTCTCACTTTTGCGCTGATTTTGACTTCCCAGCAGGTTCGGGCATTTAATCTTTTTGATGAGATTAATAATTGCTTCAGTGGTGGCTGTGATCCTACTAGAACAGAAGTTTGGCAAAGCGTTGCTGATCGAGTGGAAGAAGTGGGTGAAGTAATTGAGAGCGTAAGCTGGGAAGAAATTGCTGAATACTACAACAATCCAAGATCTGCTTACCGTGCCCTCTGGGGTGAGCTTGCCAACCTTACAGATACGGCACTTAACGGTGTTATTAGACGCAATTTTGGTCATGTGACTAACAAATCGGAATTGCAACGTGCGCTTGAAAGCCAAGGTATTGTTATTTATGGACATGAGATCAGTCAAGATGACTATCTAATAGCTACAAGCGCTACTGCAGCCTCTATAGCTACATCAAATCCAGCTCCTCTTATTCAGTATTTCCTAAAACTTGCGAACAGCAGCTATAACGAGATGCTTCTGAATTTACAGAGAGCGGTTGAACAAGCTTCCACACGTTTTGAAGGGCAATATACAGCAGAACTTCAACGTTTAAGGCAATCTCTTACCCCACAATTTATTGCAACTGCTTTAGCAACTTATGTCACCACTGGTGAAATTCCTCAAGCCTCTTTCAACATAGATTTGTCTAGAGCTGATGTCCGATTCGGTATTCTGACTTACAGCCGCGGTGAACGATACCCCGGTGGAATATTTGTAACTCCAAATACACACCAGCCTTACATTATTATTACACCACCTGGGCTAGGCATCAGAATTGAACAAACGGTCGCAAATCACATAGTTCCAGGGGAGATAATTGCACCTTCTAGTGCATTTAGAATTCGTAATAGGTGGCATCCTAATTGTCTCGCTAGCATTGGCAACAGCCAGGCAATTGATAATCCTGTTGTCATGGGTGCATGTGGTCAATCAAATGCTGAATGGCGCTGGGATGGTCAGCAAATTCGAAACGGTTGGCATCCTAATTGTCTCGCTAGCATTGGCAACAGCCAGGCAATTGATAATCCTGTTGTCATGGGTGCATGTGGTCAATCAAATGCTGAATGGCGCTGGGATGGTCAGCAAATTCGAAACGGTTGGCATCCTAATTGTCTCGCTAGCATTGGCAACAGCCAGGCAATTGATAATCCTGTTGTCATGGGTGCATGTGGTCAATCAAATGCTGAATGGTACACTGAGGTAATTCAATAGAATCTTAGATGCTTCTAACAACATTGGTCTAACAATCGCCAGCTAACCCTTGCGTGTACCGGACGAACGGGCAATTTTTGACTTCGTTTTAATGCTACCTGCCGCTGGTGATGCTGGTTGTTGGACAGACAAAATGGGCGTTGCTGAATCGGGATATGAAGGGTGCAAATTCAGCTTCTGTATCGCCCCCTAAATCCCCCAATGCTGAGGGACTTTGAATCCTGGTTCCCCCCAACTTTAGGTGGCTAGGGGGGCGTATCATACTCAAATTCAGCAACGCCACAAAATGTTGTAGATAGTTCAATTAAGCAAAGATGCATTAAGGATTATCAAATTTTCCTTAATGCACAAGCAGAAAGCGATTTCTGATACGTATCTAGAATCGTGAGAACTGTTAGGAGTGTATGGGAACCATGCAAATTACTGATCCCCCAAAGCGGCTGGACACACACATCTTGCGCTCTTATTCTACGCTTCGCTGGTGCATGTGTATCTTTGGCTTTATGCTACCATTACTGCTCGTGCTGGGTGGGATAAATAGCCTCTGGTGGATTCCGGCTCCGCTGGAAATACAGAACTCTCTTAGCGCTTACTATCACGCTGGGTCTATGTGCACAGCGTTCGAAGGAGTCTATCGAGACCTCTTTGTGGGCATTCTTGCCGCTATTAGCTTTTGTTTAATTATCTATACAGGTTTCGGCAAGTTGGAGAACTGGCTGCTTAACATCGCTGGTATATGTCTTGCCGGCGTTGCTTTCTTCCCAACAGACTGGCCTGAACCACAAGTGCTGTCGGCATGCCAGGTAACACAGGGCTTTGTGACTTTCACTTCCAGCAGGTTGCTGGGGCTGCCTGTCTCTATCCATTTCGCATCAGCTCTCGCCTTCTTCCTCATGATCACATTGGTCAACGTATTCACAGCATTGAATACCGTTAAGCTTATTGAAAATGCAAGGAAGCGGAACTTTTGGGAAAAGCTCTTTAGTGTCGCCAGATTTTTGATGCCGATCTCGCTGGGGCTTGTGCTGCTGCTGAGGATCGTTACAGGGACAAGCATCATCGGCGACCGCATTGTCCTGTGGCTGGAGTGTGCAGGCATCTGGGCATTCTCCTTCTACTGGCTGCTCAAGAGCATCGAGATCCTGAACACGAAGGTCGATGTAGATGTGATCAACGGCAATGTACAATGGGCATCTTCTTCGTCTGGTGATGAACTCGACAGAAAAGAATTGCAGTACCGCAGGCGTCATTTAGTCAAGCGTCATCGAGCTAAGTGAAATAAGCTACCAGGACAAAATCATAGGGTTTTGCATCAGCCCAACAAGCGCGTGCACGCGGAACGGAGATTGTCGCTATTGACTAGGATGCAAATA
Organism: Leptolyngbya sp. GB1-A1; assembly: GCF_039962475.1. Classification (NCBI taxonomy): domain Bacteria; kingdom Bacillati; phylum Cyanobacteriota; class Cyanophyceae; order Leptolyngbyales; family Leptolyngbyaceae; genus Leptolyngbya; species Leptolyngbya sp. GB1-A1. The sequence goes on from NZ_JAMPLI010000005.1 coordinate 305,978, forward strand.
TTATCGCCTTCCGGTGACGCGCCAGCCGTTGGGCTGCTTTAGGTTATCTACTGAGGCAGTATTAATTACCTACTTGTGAAGCAGCAAGAAATTTCTCAAAATTACCCGCAAGGGTACTGTCGATTCTTGAATAAATATTTGATATTCGGATAGCGAGAATTAATTGTCACGTCAGGAAACCGTTTGAGAAGTTTCTAGCTTTACTGTTTAAGGAGTGATAGTGAACCTAACTTTATATGTGAAGGAAAAAATGAACTTTAATCGCAATTACATCAGAGTACACCTGACAAATAGTGTTTCTAAAAAGGCTTGCCCCCATGATCCTTAAGTCTGACGATCTCATTAGCTCTATCCGCACTGAATTTCGAAATTTAGCTTTACGAGAATTGCTCCATCAGAACACTCATGTTCTACTGGGAGTTAATCAGGATACTGCAAATACGCTTAAAAAAATTGAAATTAATACCGTTTTTGATCTTGCTACATCTGTAGTTTTTGACACAGCCACCAAACTTGTAAATGCAGGCAATGATTTGAAGAGTGCGCTGTATCAATATGGTAATCCAACGGCTGATATGGTTCGTGAAGCAGAAGCCGCAGGAAAGAAAATTGAAGAGTTGCAATTTCTACCGATCAGTCTACTACAAAGTATTCCACAATCTGAGGTCGCGAACATAGCGACTCAACTTGATGTACAAACTGTTCGTGATTTGGCATTCTATCCTCCTTACCGGGTTGCGGTTCGACTTCTAAACGCAGTTTACTTTCCTGAAAATCAGGAAGACTTTGATCCTGAACGTCCTGCTGATCTACTGCCTAAGTCAGGCGAGTACCCAACCGAGCGCGTTCAGTACACAACTCTATTAATGGACGAGATCAAAATTGGTGACGACGATACAATCACGAATATTATCAGCCCAGAATTCAAACCGCTTGATCTTGTCAAACTTGAATTGGGCGATACAGGTTTCAAAAAGATTGCATTTGGAGCACTGCTAACCTTCAACCAATCCTGGTATGCTCAGGGCGTTACACTGGGGCAGCTTCTACACAGCACTTCTTTAGCGCCTGGTGAAAGTACCCGTGTTGCAGTGATTGACTGGTCACGCAAGAGTCGAGCGGGGGAAACTGAAATTATTGATGAAACCGACGATTTAACGAACGATACCTCTCACAATCGGAGCATCAGTGAGGTTGCACAAGCCGTTGCAAACGAGGCTCAAAGCGGTTTTTCACAATCAAATAGCAACAGCACATCAACGCAACAAGGAACTTCTACTGCTGCGGAACTTTCTGCACCGCTGGGTGGCTTGTTGGGCGGCCCTAGTGGTTCTATGGGAACGACCAGCAGCACAGCAACTACAAACACCCATGCTGATAGCTATTCCACATCGTTTGGGCATCGAGAGATTGGCAGCACGATGATGCAAAATGTCAACGATCGCACACATCAACATGCTCACAGCAACCGGAGCCGACGGGCATCGGTGGTTAAAGAAGTATCGCAAACAGAGCATGAAGGAATTAGCACTCGTGTTTTAGCGAATTACAACCACATGCACGCTTTGACAATTCAATATTACGAGGTCGTGCAAATTTACCGGGTTGAAGTGGCGATCGTCAAAGCAGACAAGGTTGTTTTTATTCCGGTACAGTTGGTTGATTTTCAAAATGATGCAATGGTGAGACGTTTTCGGAGTGTTTTGAGCCGCGCAGCCTTGACCTACGAAATCCGCGAAGCTTTGCAAAACCTGGATGTGCTGGAATTATCGCCGGAACGGAATACCTACTTCACAGGTTTAGATAACCGCCTCGGCATATACCTTAAAGATGCTCTGGTAAACCGCACTAGTATTACGGCAGCTGGGATGCAAGATCTACGAACTGTTGCAGATAGTTCTACCAGTGTAACCACTGACTCTGCCAAACCTGTGGAGGCTTCAGTGCCTGCTGCTACGGCTCAGGCAAAGATGCTAGCTGCGACCAACATCAACTCCACTGTTCGCCTGTCAAGTGCATTGTCAGTTGTACAGCAGGTGAATGACCAATTGTGGACGATGGATCAGACTGCACGATTATCAGGGCTCCTAAATCGCTCGGTGTTAAGAGCAAATAGCAATGCCATCTACTTACCGACTGATGTAACCGTAGAGGGTGGAGTGGCCGCTTCAGGCGGAACTCCGATGAAGATCATTTTCTACACTCAACAGGGAACAGCGATCAGCGAAGTTAGTCCAGAGCGTCCAATTGCAATGAGCGAAGTCAGCCGAGTTAGTATTTCCGGCAGTAGTTCAGAAAAGGATATTTCGGTCAACGTAACTTTGACGATCAACCGGAACGGGGTACGCTTTCCCCTCGAACTGCCTGCGGTTACCGTCAGAAAGGGAGCAACTCGCGAAACTCGTGTTGTTCAGATTAAACCAGGTGGCGTGAATATAAACCTGAAACAGCATCTGAATGACAATCGCATGTATTACAGTCAGGCAGTTTTTCGATCGCTAGATAGTACCCAAATCGCCATGCTTTTGTCAGGCTATGGGTTGGAAGTAGATGGGCAAATGGTTCCAGTCGCGCAAGTTGTAGAGCCGCGTCCAATTCGTTATGTAGGCAACTATCTAGCATTCAAAATGAATACAGATGCTTCGAACGATGAGAGTTGGGCAAGATGGCTCGACCAACACGGGATTCAACTTGGTAGTGCTAAGGAAGATATTGTTCCTTTAGCATCGGGTGGAACTTTTGCTGAAGCAGTGTTGGGACGTTCAAACTGCGCTGAGAAACTAGATGTCACCCGCTTCTGGAACTGGCAGGATTCTCCAATTCCGCTTCAACCTAGTGAAATTGCTGCTATCCAAACGGGTAGTCGGGCAACCAATGAAGATACTAACCCCGGTCAGTTAAGTACCCCAATTGTTAACATTACTTCGCCCACGAATTTGCCCGATCCTGCTGGCACGGCAGCTATTCTAGCTGCAATTCAGAATGGCAATATGTTCCGCGATATGAGCGGGCTGCAAAGCACGATTGGATTGGCTCAAGCAGCATTACAGGCAACATCTGCGGGTGCAGCAACCGCTGGTGAACAAGCGGGGACAAACATGAATAACTTGCTCAAGGCAAACACCGAGCGACAGCGAATTGCTGCTGAAATGATTACCAGTTTAGCCAAGACCGCTGCATCGGCGTACACAGGCGGTGCGATCGGTGCAGGCGGTGGTATTAGTGGGGGCGGCAACCACTCTCAAGATGGTGCAAAGATCAACTACTTCGACAAGACTCAAGGACAGACCCCAGCGGGCAACAATGCCAGTGGAGCAGGTGCGATCGTGCCTGTTGGCAGTGGTGGTCAAAGTGGAGGTGGCAGTATAAATGGTAGCAATGGAGGCTCTAGCAGCAATGGCACCAATGGCGGCGGCTATTCCCAAAACCCCGCTGCACTCGCAGCAACTTGGGGAGATAGTCAGCCCCGATCTGGCTTAATCAACAAGATCGTGGATAAATTTTCAGGTGAGTTTGGTGGAGATACAACCTCGCCCAGCACTCCTCTAACAACTCGCAAAGCGTGGCCTAAACTGGATGGCAATACGGTCTTGACACGCATTGAAAAGTTAAAAGGGGACGCCAACCTCTTTGATCAGGGTGCGGTTGGACTTTGCACGGCTGCGGCTTTCTTCCACCATGTTATTCAGAGGAACCCAGTAGAGTTTGAGTCGTTTGCCAAAGCCCTGTATGGCGCAGGGTTAGGCTTCTTAGGAAAATTCAAAATCGCGCCCGATTCTGACTTGCGGAATGCGGATTATTCGGCGCTTGCTGCGAAGTTTCCTGGATTGCCACCGCAAGCAGACTGGATGCTGATGTCATCAATTCGTGATAGCGAGAATTGGTTCTTCGATTTTGAGGGCGCACCCAATGAATCAACAGCTATTTCAACATCAGCAAAAGAGTTGAGCGAATGGTATAAAAAGACAGGCTTCTACTCCGATATTGCTTACAGCGACAATACGAGCTTGGCTAGCATTAAAGCCATCCAGAAAAATGCCAACAATCACATTGCAATCTGGATTAAAATCCCTTTGCTCCAGCCGGGAACAGCCACACACATCATTACTGTAGAGGGGCCAATCACGATCGATGAACCCAACGACAAGGTGACCTTCGATTACTGGACATGGGGACAACCAATCAAGACCCTAAATACGACAGTTACGGCTCTAAAGGCTAATTACCTTGGCGTGATTACTGCTAAGTTCTAGCCGACAATCGCTTTTTATAAAATGGTGCCTGGATTTTCTTAGGCACCATTTTATAAAACTACCGGGAGAAACGCTTGTAGGATTTTCCACTGCTTTAAGAGGTAAAGTTGGTTGAAGTGACGAAACAGCAGCCCGACACTGCGTTGGTGCGGACGGAAGAGAGTTTATCGTTGGTGTTCGAGGTTATCTGCCGCCGCACAACTTCACCGTTAGACCGCTTAAGTTTTAGCTGTGACGGTGCATCAATGCTATCTGTAGGTGTTCAGAATCAGGCTGCTACTACCATACCAGCTAGTGATAAATATCTTTAATGTTGTTGGAGTATTTGCCCGAAAACCTCCTAACGTAAATTCCTAATGCTTATTAGGTGACAGCGATAAGAATGTTGTAATTCAATTAGTGGGTGACACTAGACCTCAAAGATAAAAGACCTATCACACAATTAGAAGGTGAAATACCACTGAACGCAATGGAAAATCATTTTGATTGTGTTTAGTAGTTAGAAGTTAAAACGGTCTAACAATTCGGTTGGAGCAGACTGTTGGGAGATCTTGGTTGTACATCAAAGTTAACTAGCAGCCGCACAACTTCACCGTTCGGCGGCGGGAGTCCTTGGCTGACGTAATGAGAATCAACTGGAACACACATGCCCTTTCAAAACAACTATGCAAACCTGGTTTCCCAGAAAAGTGAAGCGCATACCCGCCTGATTCGGGACTACGACGGCCCGAACCCGGACTTCGACTACATCGTGATCGGCTCGGGGATCGGCGGCGGGACCGTGGCGGACGACTTGGCCGACCGCAACCCGGGGAAACGCATCCTTGTCCTGGACGCCGGCTCGTTCGTCTACCCGACCCACGTCTACAACATCAGCCGCATCCCGAACGGTGTGGTGGCGGGGCACTTCGGCGCGGACAACTTCTTGCAGACGGACACCCCCCAGCAGTTCATCGGCGGCAAGCCGCAACTCGTGTTCGGCGGCCGGTCCATCTTCTGGTCCGGTCTCATCCCGCAGCCGCAGGACTGGGAACTGGACTTCTTCCCCGCCACGATCCGGGCAGACTTGAAGGGCGAGTACCTGAAGCTCGCCGGCGAGCGGATGAACGTGTCGTTGACGTTGGGCAGTAAGGCCCGCGAGCTAGTCGCCTACTTCCGCACCAGCCCGATCGCGAACGATTTCGACATCCACGAGACGCCCCGGGCGCTGCACCAGCCTTACCTGCTAGCGGACGGCACGCCGGCGGACAAGTTCTTCGTGGAGCCTACGGGCGTCTTTAATACGGCTGAACTTCTCATCAACCAGACCGGGCTGACCCGCCCCGAACTCGACCTCAACGGCCGCGGGCTGTTCGTCAAGTTGAACAGCTTCGTCGAAGCCGTCAACAGTGTGCCCCACGACTGGTACGAAGTGAAGACGACCAACACGGTGACGGGGGAACAGCGGAGCTTTTACACGCAGAAGGTGATCATCGCGGCCGGCTCGACGGAAAGCCCGAAGTTGATCAACCGGTCCTCCGTGTTCCACACGTTGCCGGCCGACATCAAGCAACTGGTGGGATTCGGCCTGACGGATCACCCCGTGTCGAGTGAGTCTCAGGCGTACGTCACGTCCGTGGGCAACCCCCGCATCGATATCTCACCGCACGATCATGCGAAAATCATCTTCTATTCCAAGGGAAAACTCGACGCCAACGGCCACGTCCAGTACCCGTTCAACGTCGAGATGAACGTCAACCACGAGTACTGGCACTTGCGGAACAACGACCCGTCGGCGGGCCTTGTGGCCAATGACCCGAACCGCACGCGGGTGGACATCAAGTTCAGCTTCGCCAACTGCCTGGACGACCAGAACGGCATCTACTCGCACGCCAACGACGGGTACACGCCGTACATTAGTTTCAAGCGGTTTGCCGATCTCGACGACCTACTCAACTCGCGGTTCCCAGCCGTGGCCGGCTGGCAGAAGAACACTGCCGATTTCATGACGCTGCTGAACCAAACGCGGGACCGCATCTTCAACGAGTTCAACGACGTGCAGGTGCTGACGGGACGCTACGGCGGTTACCCCGGCGAGCAATGGCCGTTCGGCTGGGGGACGGTCCACCACGCCTGCGGCACACTGCGGATGCCGTGGAAGTCCAATCGCAACTCGGCGTTCAATTCTCGATCCGTCGTTGACGAGAACCTGAAAGTCCACGGCACCACTGGCCTCTACGTCTGCGACATGTCCGTGCTCCCCGTCAGCACGGCCGCGAATCCCGTGCGAGCGTTGGCCGGTCTGGCGCTGCGGCTCTCGCACCATCTCAGCTAGACGCCGAACCAGGCGCTGCACCTGACCGGGTCCGCATGTAGGCTCTCTGCGACCACAGCTCTCCGGGTGCGGCCCCGGCAGGTGAGCTGTGTCGTTGGGCGGCGCAGGACCGAACGTTTCTTTGTGCTAGCGTCCAATAGCATTGATCCCTCATCCACCTATGCCAGGATAGGTTGTTCATGGAACCAAACGACTACATTGAAGCAAACCGCATCATGTGGAACGAAACGGCCGATGTCCACGCGCTCGGCTATGTCACCGAACTTCAGAAAGCTATCCAAGCACCCAATTTCAGCACCTTTGATGAGGTTGAGAAACGCCTTTTCGCGCAGATTGAATTGAGCGGAAAGGCCGTGATCCAACTCGGTTGCAACAACGGGCGGGAATTGATCTCGGTCAAGAAGGCTGGTGCCGGTCGCTGCGTGGGCATAGATGTAAGCGACAAGTTCATCGCTCAGGGCCGGCAACTGGCCGGCTTGGCTCATGTGGCGGTGGAATTCGTGCGCTCGAGTGTGTACGACCTCGGGCCGGAGTGGGAGGGACAATTCGATCTTGTTTATGTGACGATTGGTGTATTGGGTTGGCTGCCTGACCTAGATGGGTTCTTTGGGGTTGTTTCGCGCTTGCTGCGTCGCGACGGACAGTTATTCCTCTACGACATGCATCCGATCTTGAATATGTTTGAGGTTGATAAGGGGCTGGTGGTCGAGGCGTCGTATTTTCAGCGTGAGCCATTTGTAGATGGAGAAGAACCCGACTATATGAACCCAACGCAAGTTGTTAAGGCAGTATCCTACTGGTTCCCGCACACGCTATCGGAAATCATTGGTGGGTGCCTCAAGCATGGGCTGCAACTGACGCATTTCGAAGAATACGAGCATGATCTGTCGATGGTGTATGCTGCCTTTGAACAGTTAGCGAAGAAACCGCCGCTGAGTTATTCCTTAGTGGCGCGCAAGACGCTTTGAGGTCCCTGATGCGTTACCCGTCGCTGGTGTATGGCTCAGTTTAGTCTTTGAGAGCAGATGTGTTTTATGTTAGGGCTAAGCTTAGCTACACCTTGATTTCTGGTTGTTAAGTTGTATTTATTGCAGAGGTCGTGGTTGAAATTCTTAGAAACTTCTCGTCTGTTAGTTCGCCACTTTGTGCTAGAGGATGCTGAAGCCCTCTTTAGGGTACACAGCAATCCCAATGTGGCGCAGTGGATGGGTGATGGAAAGCCACTGACCTACGAACGTTGCGTGCAGTGGATTGAGACATCGCTGCAGAACTATAAGATCCAGGGCTTTGGTGCTTCAGCAGTTGGGATGAAAAGTACAGACGCGTTCATAGGATGCTGTGGGCTTATCTACGATCCAGAGGGGATTGAGCCAGAAATCCCAGAAATTATTTACAGCTTTGAGCCGTGTTGGTGGGGACAGGGTTTGGCGAGTGAAATTGTACCCGCTATGCTTGACTATGGGCTGAAACACTGCGGACTGCAACGTATTCTTGCTACCATTGCTCCAGAAAATTTGGCTTCACGACGGGTTGTTGAAAAAGCTGGGATGGTGTTCGATCGAGTAGAAATCGAATCAGATGGGCTTCCCTCATTGGTGTACTACATTGAAGCAGCCAGAAGCAGAGAGCGATAGCGCAGCCCAACAATCCCGTTGCACACCGACCAGATAGAGATAGTTGGTTAAGCCCAAAGGGTTATCTGCGACGGGTGAACGGGGTCGTTAAACTCCCTTATCTCATCAAATTAGAGTATTTGACGGATTCAATATAAATTGCTTCACTTTATGTCCCCCGATTCTCGCCGTTCTGTAGGTCTGTTTGCCTGTCTAATCGCTCTACCTTTATCACTGCTGTTTGTGGGTTATACGACACAATCCTCAAAGCCTGTCGAAGTTCACATTACAACATCAACAGGCACTCTCTATGGCACACAGATTATTCCAACGTCTAATGTGCCAGAGCCAGTGGTGCTGATCATTGCGGGTTCAGGTCCAACCGATCGCAATGGAAACAATCCTCTAGGTGGGCAGAATAATAGCCTCAAACTACTCGCTGAAGGATTAGCGGGTCACGGCATTGCCTCGATACGATACGACAAGCGCGGGATTGGAGAAAGCTCAGCCGCAGGGCCTGAAGAAGTTGATTTGCGTTTCGATACCTATGTTGAAGATGCTGCACTTTGGATTCAGCAATTGCAGGCAGATTCTCGTTTCTCAAGCGTCACCGTGATTGGTCACAGTGAAGGCTCTCTGATTGGAATGCTGGCGACCCAAAAAACTGGAGCAGATGCTTTTGTATCAATAGCCGGGCCTGCCCAAACTGCATCACAAGTTTTACGAGATCAACTGCGACCTAGATTGCCAGACGCATTATGGCAACAGAATGAGCAGATTCTTGCTGCTCTAGAACAGGGGAACAGAGTGACCTCTGTTCCTCCAGAACTCAAGACGCTCTACAGATCGAGCATCCAACCCTACCTCATTTCCTGGTTTCGCTATACCCCTGCCCAAGAGATTAGGCGTCTCACTGTACCTGTTCTAATTGTTCAAGGAACAACTGATATCCAAGTGCCTGTCAGTGAGGCGCAAGCCCTGAAGATGGCTAAGCCGGATGCAGAGTTGAGAATTATTGAGGGGATGAATCACGTGTTAAAAGCTGTTCCATTAGACCCTGAACAGCAAAATGCTTCCTATTCTGACCCAACGCTGCCAGTGGTGCCTGAACTCGTTGAAGAGATAAGTCAATTTATTTATAGTAGTGAAATGCGCCGTGAGTCTAACCCGTCGCTGCACTGAAACGAGCCAAGTTGATTGCTTGAGTTGCGAAGGTTATCTGCGTTCGGTGAGCGCAATCGTTAGGCACACAATTCTCTATCTTCCAGCAGCTTTATGTAAGTTTAGTCCCGGTGATTGTGTTGAAGAGTTAACAGTACATGCGCTCCCAGTCTAAAGGTATATATGAGCGAAAATGCAAAGAACCAGCTTCTTGAAATACTCAAAAATCTTGGATGCCTCGAAGAGTACGCTGACTTTCAAACGACACTATTATCTCCCCCTCCTAACTCTCAGCATTCTACTGTTGTAACAGTGACATTCCCAGATGGGCGCATAGTTAAAGGAACTGGAAAAGGTCAACGTAAAGTTGATGCTGAGCTTATAGCAGCGCAGACCACCATTGATATTCTGCGTAATACATATCCAGAGCTGTTAGTAAATTGGGATGAGATATTTGTTGAGGCACAGGCAGGGGATGCCTTAATCAAACTAGGAGTATATCTTTCAGCATCTCTAAGAACTGCTAGTGAAAAATCGAAAGAACTACAAAGTCTGGAGGCTGATCAGCATCTTGCAAAAGTATTTGAGCAATGGAAAGCCAAGGGTGATCCAGATTTAGCTATTTGGGGAAGTAACTTAGGTGAAAAGAAGAAGGCTACTTTAGTTGAATCATTATTATGGCGGCGCTATGGGAAACAAATCATGGCTGATGATGCACCTCTGCAACTACAATCTCTACTAAAAAACTTGCAATAAGATTTTGCAAATCAAGTTGTAGGCTACAGTATGTCTAACAATCCGGGTGCAGCAGATTTTCTGAAGTTGCTTGTATTGGATGCAAAGACATCGGCAACCGCTGACCTGAAACGTTGTCTAAACATCAAGGCATGCTTTCTAGAATCACTGTCTGTAAAATTATGTTTAAATTTGAAGGATGAATTTTTCGGCAAAGTTTCAAAAGGAAGACCGCTCTAACCCCACAAACCAAAAAAGATGTGTAATTTCGCGATCGCCTTACTCTAATAAGGGGGATTTGCTGATCCACGCGACAAGAAGGGCGAAACAGTCTTCCAGGTATTGGGACAGGGAACACTACAAATGCCCTACCCTTGAGAGCCTATGTCCAGCTCACCATACCCCCACTACCCGCCCCAGTGCCAGCTCTGCCAGTTCTACACTCATAACCCGCCTCTGCGCTGTATCCTACATCCTCTAGGGCTAGAATCAGAGGGCTGCCGTGATTTTGTGACGATCGCCCCTCAAGGAGAACTGTTTTGCATCGCTTTCCAATAAAGAGAACTGGGTGTTCTGGGGTACACCGTTTGTTCCACCGAAGCAGGGGTAGGTGAATCTCAAACAGGGAACGCTGCATGTGAATCGAAAGAAGCGAGGCACTCCAGCAACGCATCCGCTGCAAGGAGCCGAGTTACGCGCACTGCGCCAGTTGAAGCGAGAGTATTCGGATTCGCCCTACCTGTTCCAATCGGAGCGCAAGGAGCCAATGAGCGATCGGACAGCACGAGCGATCATTGCTAGAGCAGGAGAGTTAGCTGGACTGCCATTTTCGGTTCACCCACACATGCTGCGCCATGCAACCGGGTACTATCTGACATCCAATGGGCAGGACACGAGAGCTATTCAAGCCTACTTGGGACATCGGAACATTCAGCATACACTCCGATACACCGAATTAGCTCCAGGACAGTGCAAAGATTTCTGGAGTGATCAGCCTTGCCTCTCAAGCAATTTAACGATCAGAGGGCAAGCTGCAAAATAACTCGTCGATAGGTAGGAGAAGTGAGGCTTTGATTAACAGACGAGATGATTTACAGGAATCCTGGCTGATGAGCTTGGTTTTATCGGGAGGCGGTCAGATATAGCTTTACGAGATCAGGTGAGAACGCTAAGCTAGCGAGAAACAAGCGTCTAGGAGTGCCGATGCCTTCCCCCTACAGTGATGACCTGCGGCGCAAAGCAGTTGATGCGGTCAAACGAGGTGAGGGCAAGACTGCAGTGTGTCGAATGTTTAACATTAGCCGCAGCACCCTCTATGGGTGGCTAGAACGGGAAGAGCAAACTGGAGATTGTCGCGCC